>ONMH01000004.1:0-12363 GCA_900318875.1 uncultured Lachnospiraceae bacterium
GGCATCACAAGGCTTCAGGAAGCCGGCTTCCGGATCTGGATGGATGACTTCGGTGTGGGCGAATCCTCCCTGTCCGCCTTTATGAGCCGGAAAGTCAACGGCGTCAAGCTCGACCAGTCCTTCTTTGCGGATGTGGCAAACCAGAGGACGCAGATCATCATCCGCAGCATCATCGACATGAGCCATGAGACGAACTGTATGATGATCGCGGAGGGCATCGAAAATCTGGCACAGCTCCAGTGCGCCCGCCAGTGGGGCGTCAACTTCATCCAGGGATTTTTCTTCAGCAGGCCGCTCCCGCTGGAAGCGCTTCTTTCCAGTCCCTTTGTCGGGAACCTGACCAATGCCGACACGGATCGGTTCTACCAGGCTGCTGCAGAGGTGCACCTTGCGTCCCAGTCGGCGCCTGGTTTTTACCTCTCCGGGAAGCACTCCCTTCTGACCTGCCGGGCGGTTCTGGAGTGGGGATCTGATATCCGCGTTCTCCGGGCAGATGACCAGATGACAGCACTCCTTCAGGAGTTTGGCTGCCTCGACCTCCAGGATGCGGACCGCATCCTGAAGAAGGACAGCGCGCTTGCCGCCAAACTGTCAAAGGCCATAGCCGGCATCTGCAGCGCGCAGCCCGTCGCGGACTTCCAGATCCTCCTGGGAGAGCGGACCCTTCACGGTCAGCTCTCCCTGATCGCAGGAGGACCGGAGAAAAAGCGCGGCATCTGCATTCTGAACCTCATGAACTTCACCCTGACGCGTGTGTGAGGAGAAGGCGCCTGCCGGACTCTTCTCCGGAAGCGGCCGGGCAAAAAGAAAACGAGCAGCTGCTGACCCCCGCATGGGGCTTGCAGCCGCTCGTTCTTTACTTTTGTTCTTTGCGCTTTGCTCCGGTTCTGCGGTTTAGCGGCAGGCGCGTTCCAGCGCATCCAGGGAGAGGGAACCGCCAAAGAGATCCAGGGCACTCCCTACCGTGACGTCCAGGGCAGAGCCGGAGGCCTTCTTTAGGAGGGTAAGGTCCTCCAGGGCATGGACGCCGCCCGCATAGGTGACGGGAAATCCCGTCTTCCGTGCGAAGGCACCGAGGATCGCGACAAGGTCTTCTTCCACGCCGCCCCGCTTTCCCTCCACGTCCGCCGCGTGGACCAGGAACTCATCCGCACTGGCGGACAGGTCCTCCAGCGTTTCCCCGTCTACGACAAGATCCGTCGCCTTCTGCCAGCGGTCCGTCACGACGACGTACCTTCCGTCCCGCTGCCTTCTGCAGGAGAGATCGAGAACAAGGTGCTTTTTTCCGGTGACGGCAAGGAGCTCTGCAAGGCGCTCCCGGTCCAGCCTTCCCTCCTGGAACACAAAGCTTGTCACGATGACGTGGGAAGCACCGGCACGGAGCCATACTCCGGCACTCTCCGGGGTGATGCCCCCGCCCACCTGCATGCCGCCGGGAAAGGCAGCGAGGGCTTTTGTTGCCTGCTCCTTGTCCTTCTCATACTCCGGGGTGCCCTTTTTGTTCAGCAGGATGATGTGCCCGCCGGGGAGGTTCCTCTCCCGGTAGATGGAGGCAAAGGTATCCGCATCCTTTTCGGAGACGAAGTTCTGGGCGGGGGCGTTCTTTGCATCCGACAGGGAGGAGCCCACGATCTGCTTTACTTTGCCGTCGTGGATATCAATACAGGGCCGCAGTCTCATGCCAGCACGTCCTGCATGTCGTAGAAGCCGGCGGGCTTCCCCGCAAGGAACTTTGCCGCCTCCACGGCGCCCTTGGCAAAGATCGCCCGGGAGTAGGCCGTGTGGGAGAACGTGATGACCTCGTCCTGACCCGCAAAGATCACGTCATGGTCGCCAACGATGGAGCCGGCGCGGACAGAGGAGATGCCGATCTCCTTCTTCGGGCGCTTCTCCCTCCTCGTGGAGCGGTCAAAAACGTACTCGTAGTCCCCGCCTGCAGACTCATTGACCGCATCCGCGAGGGCAAGCGCCGTGCCGCTCGGGGCATCGAGCTTCTGGTTGTGGTGCTTCTCCACGATCTCGCAGTCAAAGCCCGCCGCGAGGAGCTTGGGTGCCGCCTCCTTCAGGATCTGCTCGATCAGGTTGATGCCGACGGACATGTTTGCACTCTTTAAGACCGCGACCTGATCGGAGACCGCATGCAGCTCCTCGGTCTGCTCCACAGAAAGGCCTGTGGTGCAGACGATGACCGGAGTCTTCGTCTCCTGGCACCACTCAAGAAGTGCCGGGACGGCAGCTGCCGTCGAAAAGTCAATGCAGACGTCGGCCTCCTCCTTCACCTCCTCGAGGCTGTGGTACACCGGGAAGTCCGCGTACTGCTCTCCCCTCGCATCGACGCCGGCAGCGATGGAAACGCCCTCATCCTTTGCCGCCATCTCCGCGATCATGTGTCCCATTCTTCCGCAGCAGCCGTGCAGCAGAATTCTAACCATAACAAGTCCTCCTTTTTCTTTGCAAAGAGCGGAAGACGGTCCTGCCGCCTCCCGCTCCTTTTGCTTTTGTTTGTGCATTTATCTGTGGCAGCCGAACCGCTGCATGGCCTCGGCAAGCTTCTGCGCATGGGCGGGCTCCATCTCGGTCAGCGGCATGCGGAGCGGCCCGGCGGCAAAGCCGAGCAGTTCCACAGCTTTCTTGACCGGGATCGGGTTGACCTCGGAGAAGAGGCACTCAAAGAGCTCCTCGGTGTCGCGCTGCAGCTGCATCGCCCCTGCCACGTCTCCTGCAAAGAACTTCGCGCACAGGTCGTGCATGGCCCTGGGGGCCACGTTGGCAACGACGGAGATGACGCCAGCGCCGCCGACCGAGAGGATCGGCACGGTCTGGTCATCGTTTCCGGAGTAGAGCTCGATGTTGCCGCCTGTCAGGGTCTCGAGCTTTACGATCTGGCTCAGGTTCCCGCTCGCCTCCTTGACGCCAACGATGTTCGGGACGTCCTTCACGAGCTTTGCCGCGGTCTCAGGGAGCAGGTTGCAGCCCGTGCGGGAGGGAACGTTGTACATGATGATCGGGGTTCCCGAAACCTCGTTCGCCACCATGGAGAAGTGACCGACAAGGCCGTTCTGGGTTGCCTTGTTGTAGTAGGGCGTCAGGACGAGCAGCGCATCTGCGCCGTACCCTGCGATCTCCTTCGAGAGCTGCTGCGCGGTCTTCGTACAGTTGGAGCCGCTCCCCGCGATGACGGGCACGCGGTGATTCACGTGGTCAATGCAGAACTTACAGACCTGGAGGTGCTCCTCCTCGGTCATCGTCGCTGCCTCTCCCGTGGAGCCGCAGACAACAATCGCATCGGTGCCGTTTGCGATCTGATAGTCAATAAAGTCCGCAAAGGCGTCATAGTTGACCGTCTTCTCCGAATCATCGTGGAACGGTGTGATGATGGCTACTGCAGAACCCTTAAATACTGACATGGTTTCCTCCTTCTGTATCCTGCTCCTTTTCGGCGCTTCCAAACCTTCTGAAATTGACCGGGGAGATCTCCGAGATCTCATCCGCATAGGAGAGCATCTCGTCATCGAGCGTGATTCCGGTCAGGATCACCTCGGTCTCTCCTCGGTGCCCCAAAAGCTCACCCAGCTCCCTTGTCGTGATGATGTGGTTGTCGACAAGCCCCAGCACCTCGTCCATGACGAGCAGATCGCACTCCGCGGTGTCGAGGACCTTTCTCGCAAAGCCTAGGCCGTTGCGGATGTTTTCCGTCTCCTCTTCCCTCGTCTTCTCATCACAGGTCAGATAGGACTTCTCCCCCCGCTCAAAGCGGAAGATCCTGATTTCCGGCTCCAGGCGCTTGTAGAATTCGAGTTCTCTCTCCTCCGCCCTGCGCTTCAAAAACTGGATGATCACCACGCTCTCGCCCTGGGCGGCGCAGCGCAGCGCGGTGCCAAATGCCGCCGAGGTCTTCCCGCGGCCGGTTCCGGTAAAGATCTGGATTCTGCCTTCTGACATGTCTTCCTCCGATATTCCCCCCTCACCTTTGACGGTATTAATCTACCACGCAGTGCCTCCCGCTGGCAACCTTCTGCCTCAGCTCCTTGCGGCCTCAAGGAGCTTCTTCCGGAGCTCGTCCTCGATCTGGGAGAGCTCTCCCTCGGCCTCCTGGCGCTTCTGCCTGCCATCCTTCTGGATCGTCAGAATCTCATCCATGGCAGAGATGAGGCTCTCGTTCGTGTGCTTTAAGGTCTCAATGTCCACGATTCCGCGCTCGGACTCCTTTGCGGCTGCAACCGTTGCGGTCTTGAGCGCATCGGCGTTCTTCCGGAGGAGGTCGTTTGTCATGTCGTTAACCTCCCGCTCCGCCTTCGAAGCCTGGGTGGAGTGCTCGAGGCCGATGGCGATCACCATCTGGTTCTTCCAGAGCGGGATCGTGTTGACGATCGTGCTCTGGATCTTCTCCGCCATCGTGATGTCAGAGGTCTGGACCATGCGGATCTGCGGCGCCTGCTGCATCGCAATCGTCCGCGTCAGCTCGAGGTCATAGAGCTTCTTCTCAAAGCGGTCACACTGGGCGGCAAAGTCCTTCGCCTTCTGGGCATCCTCGGGAAGGCCTGACTTCTGGGCCTTGTTCTGGAGGTCTGCCAGGGTCGTCTCCCGCTCGGTCTTCAGCTTTTCCTTTCCGGCCACGATGTACATCGTGAGCTCCTTGAAGTAGGAGAGGTTCAGCTCGTACATCCGGTCCATCATGTCAGCGTCCTTCATGAGCTGGACCTGGTGCTTCTCGAGCTCCTGGGTCACCGTATCGATGTTGCTCTCCACCTTCGCATACTTCGCCCGCAGCGCCTCGGCCTTGTTCTGCTGGCGGCGGAAAAAGCCCCGAAGTCCCTTCTCCTCCTCGTCGACGTCGAAGTTCTTCAGCTCGGTCACGAGGTTCGTCAGCATTAGTTGAGGATGCCGTTTGTATTATTCAGGTCAATCGTCTTCTCAAACGCCCGGACCTGCCCCAGTTCCTCCTCTGAGAGCGTCTCCGCAAGATCCTGCTCCTTCGGCATCTCGGGCTTTTTGGCTTCTTCCGGTGCCGGTGCCTTGGCTTCCTCCTCCGGGGCATCCCCGAAGGAGAGTGAGGGCGCTGCCGGCGCCTGCTGCATCATGCTGTCAAATCCGTTTTCTGACATGGTTCCGTGTCCTCCTGTCATCCAAAGTGGAGGGGACTTTCGCTCTCCTCCCCCTCATCCATGCCCTCATCGAGGGCGTCATCCCCTGCGGCCGCAGTCTGCTTCTTCTGCGTCTTCTTTGCCTTCTGCAGGCCATCCTCCGTCAGGCCGTCCTGCGCCATCACTGTCTTCATGACATTGATGTCCGAGGCGATGTCCCAGGCCTCATCCTGAAACATGTCGTCGAAGATCCTGGCATAGGCGGCGAGGATCGTGTCCATCGCGTCCTCGATCTGCTGCTTTGTCTTCTGGATGGTCTCCGTCTGGGGCTGCCGGTACAGGTCAACGTAGGCGCGGATCAGCTTCTGGGTCGTGGGCAGGTAGTAGCGCAAAAGCTTCCGGATGCCCGCTGCCTTCTCCGGGTGCTGCTGCACCTCGTCAAAGATCCTGCGGACGATGTGCTCCAGCCGGTAGAGCTTGTCGGACATCGGGTCCGTGTCCGGGATCTGGTCATTCGCCTCCCGGATCCCCCGGATGTAGCTCTCCCCCTCGGAGAGGATTGCAGAGACATCTCCCTGCTTATTGCTCCCGGAAGCTTCCGCCGTTTCCTTCTCCGCCTCCTCCCGGATCCCGTTCTTTAGATTGGCGAGGCGCTCTGCCTCCTCCCGCTGCTCCCGCGCCTGATCTGCCTTCCTGTACAGAAGATAGGCATCGCTGGTCAGCATGACTGTTGTCTTTTTTTTGTCAAACATGGCGTAGGGCAGGTACCCAAACTTCTTCATGTCTGCGATATTCCTGCATACGTCTGTCTCGCTCTCCCCGGCCAGGGCTGCGAGATCCCTGACCGCAAAGAACTCCTTTCCGGGTCCCACAAGCTCCCCGTAGCGGTAGAACTCCCTGACGAGGGCGTTTCTCCTCTCGCCCTCCTTCTTCGCCTTGTTGGCCTTCGTAAAGAGCCAGACGAAGAAGGCTGCCAGGATGAGAAAGGTCACGGATGCCCCGACACTGATTCCGACAAAGACGAAGATCAGGTTGCTCAGGGCAAAAAGGCCGGAGAAGACCTCCCCGAGGATTCCGAACAAGCGCTTGGAATTGCCATCCGTTCTCGGGGGCTTTCTTGTCAGGAAGTAGTTTTTCTTCGGCGCCGGGGTCCTGCTGCGATCCTCCCCGAAGGCCTTTCGCACCGAGTCTCCGATGCTGTCGCCGAGGCCGGAAAAATCCGCCCTGTCAACCGCATCGGAGACGGCGTCCAGGATCTCGCTCCCCGCATCAAAGATATCCCCCATCTTCATGGGCAGTCCCTCCTTTCCCCGTCTCGATATCACATGCGGTCCGGCGCGGAGAAGCCCAGCACCTGGATGCAGGTGTTCAGGATGTCCATGGTGAGTTTCAGCAGGGCAATCCAGCCGTTCTTCTTCTCCGCATCCTCCTCGGAGAGGATCCTCGTCCCGTGGTAGAAGCTGTTGAAGTCGTTCGAGAGCTGGTAGATGTAGCTGCAGATCCTGTGGGGTGCAAGGTTTGTGAAGGCGTCTGTCATCATCGCGCCAAAGCCGGCAAGATCCCGCATGAGGGCAGCCTCCTGGCTGCTCTGGGGCAGGCGGATGGAGAGGCGCTCGATGTCCTCGTTTCCCTCTGCCTGGTACCTGGTCAGGATCGAGTGGATCCGGACGATCGTGTACAGGATGTAGGGGCCGGTATTTCCCTCAAAGGACGTGAACTTGTCCACGTCGAAGATGTAGTCCTTCGATGCCTGGTTCGAGAGGTCGCCGTACTTCAGCGCGGCAAGGGCAACGGTCTTTGCCGTCTCCTCTGCCTCCGCCTCCGGGATCTCCCCGTTTGCGCGGATCTTCTCGAGCATCGCCGCGTCGATGTCATCGATCAGGGTCTCAAGGCGCATGACGCCGCCCTGTCTCGTCTTGAAGGGCTTTCCGTCCTTCCCGTTGACCGTGCCGAACCCGATGTGGGTGAGGACCGTCTCCTGCGGCACAAGGCCGCACTTTCTCGCCGCGCGGAAGACCTGTGTGAAGTGGAGCTCCTGGCGCTTGTCGGTGATGTAGATGATCTCATCCGGATGGTACTTCTCCACCCGGTCCTCGATCGTCGCAAGGTCCGTCGTCGTGTAGAGGGCGGCGCCGTCGGACTTTAAGATCATGCAGGGCGGGATCTCCTTGGGATCCTTCGGGTCTGCGACGTCCACCACAAGGGCGCCCTCGCTCTCGTAGGCATAGCCGTCCTTCTTCATCTTCTCCGCCATCGGGGCGATGAGGTCATTGACCGTGGACTCGCCGTTCCAGAGGTCAAACGAGACATCAAGCCGTGCGTAGTTCCTCTTCATGTCGGCGATGGAGACCTTCATGATCTGCTCCCAGAGGGCGCGGTAGCCCCGCTTTCCCTCCTGCAGCAGGTGGGTGTTCTCCAGGGCTTCCGCGTAGTACTCGGGATCCTCCTTGCTCTTTCCCGAGGCAAAGGGATAGATCTCCTCGAGATCGGAGACCGTAAAGGGCGCCTGCTCGGGATACTCCCCGGCAAAGCTGTCATCAAAGTACGGAAGGTCCGGCTGCCGGTGTTTCAGCTCCGTGATCACAAGGCCCATCTGCAGACCCCAGTCGCCGAGGTGGATGTCGCCGATCGCGGTGTCGCCGTGATAGCGGACGATCCGCTTGATGGCCTCGCCGATGACGGCACTCCTTAAGTGTCCCACGTGCAGGGGCTTTGCGACATTCGGTCCGCCGTAGTCGAGGACAACGGTCCTGGGGGTCTTGCTGATCTCAAAGCCGAATTTCTCCGCGGTCCGCTCCTCTTCGAGGTACTTCGCGAGGAACTCGTTCTTCAGGTTCATGTTCAGGAACCCAGGCTTTACGACCGAGACGTCGGTGAAGATCGCCGAGTCCTGGAGCTTTCGTGCCACCTCCTCTGCAATCGCAAAGGGTGCCTTGTGATACTGCTTTGCGCCAGCCATGGCGCCATTGCAGCTGTACTGGGAAAGATCAGGTCTTGTCGAGACGGACACCTTGCCAAGGGCGGCATCATAGCCCGCCGCCGCAAAGGCCCTTCCCATCTCCTGATCCATGATTTCTGGTATTGACTGCATAACTGCTCCTAAATGTGCTTACTTGCTGTTTCCTGTGCTTTCTTCCTGCGCTTTTTTCTCCCTGCGCCTGTTTTCGGCCTCCTCCCTGGAGAAGCGGCAGCCGCAGTAGTCCTGACGGTAGAGGTGAAACTGCCTTGAGAGTTCAATCGAGCGCTGGTAGCCGTTTTTCTTCTTGAAGTCACTGGGAAGGAACGGGACGCCGTAGATCCCGCCCATCTCCCGGCCGATTTTGTTCAGGCGCTCCGCATCCTTTAAGGGGGAGATCGTGAGGGTTGTGGAGAAGAAGTCATAGCCGCCGTCCGCTGCCCGCCTTGCGGTCTCCTTCAGGCGAAGTGCATAGCATCTCGTGCAGCGCTCTCCGCCCTCCCTGCAGGACTCGAGGCCCCTTGCCATCTCCTCAAACTTCTCCGGTTCGTGGTCACAGTCCAGGATCCGGATGAGGCCTGCGGCTTCATCCGAATGCATGCCGCGGAAATCCTGTTTTTCCACCTGCTCGTTGTACGTCCGGATGAGCCGTTTCTCCTCTTCTTTCCGCCTCTGGTACTCGGCCTCGTCCGTGATATTCGGGTTGTAGTAGAGGACCGTGACTGCAAAGTACTGCCTTAAATACTCGAGGCAGTAGCTCGAGCACGGGGCACAGCAGGCCTGCAGGAGAAGGGAAGGACGCCTTCCCTCCCGCCGCAGGCCCTCCACCACCTGCTCCAGCTCCTTCTGATAATTATGCCTGCTGTTCTGCATTTTTGAGCTTTGCGATGTCGATGACAGAGGGGTTCTGCTCCTGCGCCTGGTGCTCCAGGGCGGTGACCAGGGCCCTTGCGGTATCAAGAGACGTCAATGTCGTGACGCCGGTCTCGATGGCAGTCCTGCGGATCAGGAACCCGTCTCTTGACTTGTCGTGCCCCTGGGTCGGGGTGTCGATGACAAGGTCGATCTTGTGTCCCAGAAGAAGGTCCATGACGGTCGGGGACTCCTGGCCGATTCTCCCGACCCTCCTTGCGGGGATTCCTGCCTGTGCCAGCGCATCCGCCGTGCCCATCGTCGAATAGATGATGTAGCCAAGGGCCGCAAAGCGTTTTGCGATGCCGATCATCTCCTCCTTGTCCGCGTCCTTGACCGTGATGATCATCTGGCGGTGCTTCGGGAGGTTTACGCCGGCGCCGGCAAAAGCCTTGTACAGCGCCTCATTGAAGTCCTTCGAGATGCCGAGGCACTCGCCGGTTGACTTCATCTCGGGGCCGACGGAGATCTCCGCGCCGCGGATCTTTTCCGTGGAGAACACCGGCATCTTGATCGCGACATACCCTGCCTCCGGGGCAAGGCCGGGCTGATAGCCCATGTCGGTCAGCTTCTCGCCGAGCATGCATCTTGCTGCGAGGTCCACGATCGGGATTCCCGTGACCTTGCTGATGTAGGGCACCGTTCTCGAGGAGCGGGGATTGGCCTCGATGATGTAGACCTCATCGTTTCTTGCGATGAACTGCACGTTGATGAGGCCCACGATGTGGAGCTCCTTTGCGAGCCTCCTCGTGTACTCCGCGATCGTATCCTTCACGTGCTGGGAGAGCGTCTGTGCCGGGTAGACGGAGATCGAGTCGCCGGAGTGGATGCCGGACCGCTCGATGTGCTCCATGATGCCGGGGATCAGGATGTTCTCGCCGTCGCAGACCGCATCGACCTCGGTCTCCGTTCCCATCAGGTACTTGTCGATGAGGATCGGGTGCTCCTGCTCATAGCGGTTGATGACCGCCATGAACTGCTCGATCTCCTCGTCGGAGATGGCGATCTGCATGCCCTGGCCGCCGAGGACGTAGGAGGGACGCACGAGCACCGGGTAGCCGAGCCGGTTTGCGACCTTCTTTGCCTCCTCCGCCGTGTAGACCGTGGCGCCTGCCGCGCGCTGGATGCCGCACTTCTGCAGCACCTCGTCGAAGAGCTCCCGGTCCTCTGCGGCATCCACGTCCTTGGCATCCGTGCCGAGGATCGGAACGCCCATCCGGATCAGGTCTGCCGTCAGCTTGATGGCGGTTTGGCCGCCGAACTGCACGACGGCGTAGTCCGGGTGCTCGATGTCGACGACGTTCTTCACATCCTCCGGCGTTAAGGGCTCGAAGTAGAGCTTGTCCGCGATGTCGAAGTCGGTGGAGACGGTCTCCGGGTTGTTGTTGATGATGATCGTCTCGAACCCTGCCCTCTCAAAGGCCCAGGTCGCATGGACGCTGCAGTAGTCGAACTCGATGCCCTGTCCGATGCGGATCGGGCCGGAGCCGAGGACCAGGATCTTCTTCCTCTTGGTGAGCTTCTCCTTCGCCTCGTCCTCGTCGTTCCTGTCGTAGACGCTGTAGAAGTAGGGCGTCTGTGCCTCGAACTCTGCGGCGCAGGTATCGACCATCTTGTAGCGGGCGGTGATGCCGTCTGCATAGCGCAGAGCCGTCACCTTCTCCCTCGGGATCTGTGTATAGCGGGCGATCACATCGTCCGGGAACTCATAGTGCTTTGCCTGCTGCAGAAGTTCCGGGGTGAGCTTATTCTCATCGCCGCGAACCTTCTTCAGGGTCTCCTCCATGCGGACCAGGTTGTGGATCTTCTCGATAAACCACTCGTCGATCATCGTGATCTCGTGGATCGTCTGACGGGAGATGCCCTTTCTGAGGGCCTCCGCGATGACCCAGATCCTCTGGTCGTCGACGACGGTCAGGCGCTTAAAGAGGTCATCCCTCGACAGGCCCGAGAAATCATAGGAGGTCAGGCTGTCTACGTGCTGCTCGAGGGACCGGATGGCCTTCATCATGGCACCCTCGAAGTTCGTACAGATACTCATGACCTCGCCGGTTGCCTTCATCTGGGTTGTCAAGGTTCTCTTTGCCGTGATGAACTTGTCAAACGGAAGTCTCGGGAACTTGACCACGCAGTAGTCGAGCGCGGGCTCGAAGGAGGCATAGGTCTTTTTCGTGATGGCGTTCTGGATCTCATCGAGGGTGAGGCCCAGGGCGATCTTTGCCGCGACCTTTGCGATGGGGTAGCCGGTCGCCTTGGAGGCGAGGGCAGAGGATCTCGAGACACGGGGGTTCACCTCGATGACGCAGTACTCAAAGGAGGTGGGGTGCAGCGCAAACTGCACGTTGCAGCCGCCGGTGATCTGGAGCTCGTCGATGATCTTTAAGGCCGCCGTGCGCAGCATCTGGTACTCCTTGTCGGAGAGCGTCTGGGAGGGCGCAACGACGATGGAGTCTCCCGTGTGCACGCCGACGGGGTCGATGTTCTCCATGTTGCAGACGGTGATGCAGTTGCCGGCGGAGTCGCGCATGACCTCATACTCGATCTCCTTCCAGCCGGAGATGCAGCGCTCCACGAGGACCTGTCCCACGCGGGAGAGGCGAAGGCCGTTCTCCAGGATCTTGCGCAGCTCCAGGACGTTGTGGGCGATGCCGCCGCCGGAGCCGCCCAGCGTGTAGGCGGGGCGCAGCACGACGGGGTAGCCGATCTTCTCTGCAAACTTCACGCCGTCCTCGATGTTCTCAACGACCTGGGAGGTTGCGATCGGCTCGCCGATCTTCTCCATGGTCTCCTTGAACATCTCCCGGTCCTCTGCCTTCTTGATGGTCAGGGCCGTGGTGCCGAGGAGCTGGACATGATGGCTCTCGAGGAAACCGGACTCCGCCAGCTCCATGCCAAGGTTTAATCCCGCCTGTCCGCCGAGGGTCGGCAGGATGGAGTCGGGCTTTTCCTTCTCGATGATCTTCTCCAGAGTCTTTGCGTTTAAGGGCTCGATGTAGACCTCGTCCGCGATGTCCCGGTCGGTCATGATCGTCGCCGGGTTCGAGTTGACAAGGCACACCTCCACGCCCTCTTCCTTCAGGGAGCGGCAGGCCTGGGTGCCGGCGTAGTCAAACTCGGCTGCCTGGCCGATGACGATCGGGCCGGAGCCGATGACGAGAACTTTATGCACGTTCGGATTCTTAGGCATTCTTCTTTCCCTCCCTGATGTTCGAAATGAAGCGGTCAAACAGGAACCCGGTGTCCTGCGGGCCCGGGCAGGCCTCGGGGTGGAACTGGACCGTGAAGACGTTCTTTCCGACGTAGTTGAGGCCTTCATTTGTGCCGTCATTGACGTTCACAAAGGACGGAACCGCAACCGCAGGGTCCAGGCTCTTCTCATCCACCGCATAGCCGTGGTTCTGGGAGGTGATG
>ONMH01000004.1:12414-63309 GCA_900318875.1 uncultured Lachnospiraceae bacterium
GCAAAGATCGGGACGCCGCTGTCATAGAGCTTTTTCACCTCCTGGATGATGTCCGTGCACTCCTTCGGATCTCCCGGGCCGTTCGAGAGCATGATGCCGTCCGGGTGGGCGGCGAGGATCTCCCTTGCAGGGGTCGCTGCCGGGTACACCGTGACATCGCACCCCCGGGACGTCAGGGACTGGATGATGTTGTGCTTTGCCCCGACGTCGACGAGGGCGATGTGGAGGCCGGTTCCGTTCAGCTCTCTCACAAGGCTTGGCTTCTTCTCCTTTTTCGAGGTGTTGCCCGCCTGGTACTCCTCCCAGTCGTCCTCGGAGAAGACGGCCTTTCCGGAGAGCGGTCCGTTCTCTGCAAGGTCCTTCACCCCCCTGACTGTGTAGGGCTCGGAGGTGGTCACCTTCTCGACCACCTTGCCGCAGGTGTAGGAGGCGAGGCGGTGCAGGATCTTTGGCAGGTCATAGTCCTCATTGGTCGTGATGCAGCCGTTCATCGTGCCCTTCTCGCGAAGAATTCTGGTGAGGTGCCTCGTGTCGATTCCCTCAATGCCCGGCACGCCGTAGCGCTCGAGATATCGGGAGAGCGACTCATCCGAGCGGAAGTTGGAGGGGACACGGCAGGCCTCCCGCACGATCAGCGCATCCGGCCAGGGGCGTCTGGACTCCAGATCCTCCCGGCACACTCCATAATTGCCAATCAGCGGGTACGTCATGCACACCGCCTGCCCCGCATAGCTGGGATCGGTGAGCACCTCGGGATATCCTGCCATTGAGGTATTGAACACGATCTCGCTGATCACGTCCTTCACCGCGCCAAAGTGTGTTCCCTCGAACACGGTCCCGTCCTCGAGTATCAGAAATGACTTCATGTTGTCCTCCATGACCGCCTCTTATGCCGGGCGGTCGAATGCTCGTTGTTCTGATTCGGAATGGTACAGCATGAGAGAGCGTGCCGGTACTGCCGCCGGCCCGCTCTCTGCAATAGACTCAGGAAAAATACCTGACACCGGATTCGAAGATCCGAAGGTCCTGCGCTCCGTAGATGTTGATGGCGACGTGGTCGCCGATGCGCTCTGCATGGCACATCTTGCCGAGGACCCTGCCGTCCGGGCTCGTGATGCCCTCCACCGCGGCAAAGGATCCATTGATGTTCCACTCGCCGTCCATGGTCACCATCCCGTCGGGATCGCAGTACTGGGTTGCGATCTGGCCGTTTGCAAGGAGCTTCTCCATCCAGGCATCCGGGGCAACAAACCGGCCCTCGCCGTGGGAGGCGGGGTTCACGTAGACGCCGCCAAGATCTGCCTCCTGGAGCCAGGGACTCTTGTTGGAGACGACTTTAAGATAGGCCTCCTTCGAGATATGGCGGCCGATCGTGTTGAAGGTCAGCGTCGGGCTGTTCTCATCCTGCCCGGTCAGCTTGCCGTTCGGCACAAGGCCCAGCTTGATGAGGGCCTGGAAGCCGTTGCAGATGCCGAGGCAGAGGCCGTCTCTCTTCTCGAGAAGGTCGGTAACGGCCTCCTGGATCTTTGCGTTGCGGAAGCTTGCCGCAAAGAACTTTGCGGAGCCGTCCGGCTCATCGCCTGCGGAGAATCCGCCCGGGAACATGATGATCTGGCTTCCTTCAATCGCCCGCTGGAACTCATCCACGGACTCGCGGATGCCCTCCGGGGTGATGTTGCGGAAGACACGGACGACGGTCCTTGCGCCTGCCTTCTCAAAGGCCTTTGCGGAGTCGTACTCGCAGTTCGTTCCGGGGAACACCGGGATGAAGACCGTGGGCTGGCCCAGTCTGTGGGTGCAGACCGCAGCGCCGCCGTGCTCCTTTGCGTCGTAGAGCGGTGCTGCGACGTTCTCCTTCGACTTTGTGACCACCGACGGGAACACAGACTCCAGCGGTGCCTTCCAGGCGGACAGGGCATCTGCCATCGGAACTGCCTCCTCCTGATAGGTAAAGACGGGCTCTCCGATCACCGTGGCGACCAGCTCCGCGTCCACGTCCATGCGGAGGATCTCCTCCACGTCCTCCTTCCGGACCTCCATCAGGATGTCGCCGAGGCCGTTGTCAAACAGCTCCTTCAGCGCCAGCTCGTTGGAGAAGGCAATGCCGAGGCCGTTGCCGAAGGCCATCTTTGCTGCAGCAGGGGCAATGCCATAGGAGTCAAGGGCGTAGCAGGCCCTTGCGATGCCGCTGCGGATGAGGCCTGTGATCTTCCGGTAGAGGTCGATGACGTCGTCATAGACCGGGATGTCATATCCATCCTTGCGGATGCGGAAGCGAAGGAGCACATCTCCTGCCTCCTTGCACTCATTGGAGAGGATGTCCGCGCTGTCCGCGACATCGACCGCAAAGGAGACGAGGGTCGGCGGGACGTTGATCTCCTTTCCCTGCAGCCTTGCCGAAGCCGACCTGGGCGTCATAGGCGCCAAGCAGGGCCGAGAACGGCTGGCTCCAGCGGGTGGGCTCCTCGTTCATGCGCTTGAAGTACTCCTGGAACGTGAAGTGGATGCTGTCAAAGCTGCCGCCGGTCGCAATGAGCTTTGCGACGGACTCGGTCACCGCGTAGACGGCGCCGTGGTACGGGCTCCAGCTGGACAGATATGGATCAAAGCCAAAGGCCATCATGCTGACGGTGCCTGTCGTGCCGCCAAGGACAGGCAGCTTTGCCGTCATCGCCTGGGTTTTGGTCAGCTGATACTTTCCGCCATAGGGCATCTCCTCGGTTGCCGCACCGATGGAGGAGTCAAAGCGCTCCACAAGGCCCTTCTGGGAGCAGACGTTCAGGTCGGAGAGGGCATCCGTAAAGGCCTCGGAAAAGCCCTTTCCCGCCGCAAGATCCTCTGCTCTCCTGGTGTGCGCCGTTCGTGTTCAGGAACGCGCGGGAGATGTCGACGATCGCCCTGCCGCGCCAGTTGAGAACAAGGCGGGACTCCTTTGTCACCACAGCGACCGGGGTTGCCTCAAGGTTCTCCTCCGCCGCATAGCGCAGGAGCGTCTCCTGATCCTTCGGGTCGACGACGACTGCCATTCTCTCCTGGGACTCGGAGATGGCAAGCTCCGTGCCGTCGAGACCCTCGTACTTCTTCGGCACGAGGTCGAGGTTGACCTGAAGGCCGTCGGCGAGCTCGCCGATGGCGACAGAGACGCCGCCGGCGCCGAAGTCATTGCACTTCTTGATGATGTGGGAGACCTCGGGCCTCCTAAAGAGCCTCTGCAGCTTTCTCTCGGTCGGGGCATTGCCCTTCTGGACCTCGGCGCCGCAGGTGGAGAGGGACTTCTCCGTGTGGGCCTTGGAGGCGCCGGTTGCGCCGCCCATGCCGTCACGCCCGGTTCTTCCGCCGAGGAGGATGATCACATCGCCCGGGGCAGAGTTCTCCCGGATCACGTTCTTCCTTGCCGCAGCGCCCATGACGGCACCGATCTCCATGCGCTTTGCCACATATCCCGGATGGTAGAACTCCGTGACCTCACCGGTCGCAAGGCCGATCTGGTTGCCGTAGCTGGAGTAGCCCTGGGCAGCGCCCGTCACGAGCTTCTTCTGGGGAAGCTTTCCCTCGAGGGTCTCGGAGACCGGTCTTGTCGGATCCGCAGCGCCCGTCACGCGCATGGCCTGGTATACATAGCCTCTTCCGGAGAGCGGGTCGCGGATGGCACCGCCAAGGCAGGTGGCAGCGCCGCCGAAGGGCTCAATCTCCGTCGGGTGGTTGTGGGTCTCATTCTTGAAGAAGAGGAGCCACTCCTCTCTCACCGGTCCCTCGCCGTAGTCCACCTCAATGGGGACGACAACCGAGCAGGCGTTGTTCTCATCGGACTCCTCCTGGTCGGTGAGCTTGCCTTCCGCCTTGAGTTTCCTGGCACCGATGAGCGCAAGGTCCATGAGGCAGGGATACTTGTCCGGGCGATCCTTAAAGAGCTCTGCCCGGCTGTCCTGGTAGCTCTGGAAGGTGGTCTCCATCGGTACTTTATAATACCCGTCATCAAAGGTGACATCTGTGATCTCTGTCGCGAAGGTCGTGTGGCGGCAGTGATCGGACCAGTAGGTGTCGAGCACACGGATCTCGGTCATTGTGGGATCGCGGTGCTCCTCGTTTTTGAAGTAATCCTGGATGAACTGGAAGTCGCGGAACGTCATCGCAAGGCCAAGGGAATCGTAGAGGTCCTGGAGGTCCTTTTCCGCCATCCCGGTAAATCCCGCAAAGATCCTGACGTCCGGTGCCTCGGGATAGTCCATCTTCAGGGTATCCGGGATCTCCATCGAGGTCTCTCTCGAGTCGACGGGGTTGATGACATCCTTCTTGATCCTTGCAAACTCCTCGTCAGAGATCGCACCCTCGAGGATGTAGACCTCTGCCGTGCGGATCGTGACATTGGAGTCGGGGTTCAGGAGCTGAATGCACTGGACTGCGGAGTCCGCACGCTGATCAAACTGTCCGGGAAGGGCCTCGACGGCGAACACCCGGCTCCCCTCTGGGATGGCGATGCTGTCCCGGAAGAGCACGTCGACCGGGGGCTCGGAGAAGACGCAGCGGCAGGCAGTCTCAAAGACGTCGTCGCGGATGTCCTCACAGTCATACCGGATGAGAAGCCGCAGGGATGTGATGCCCTTCACGCCGAGGAATGTCCGGATCTCCTCCAGGCGCTGGCCCGCCTTGACCGCATAGGGGGGCTTTTTCTCAACATAGACTCTTCTGACCTTACTGCTCATTCTGTCTCCTTCTTGTGATGCAAAAATGAATTGTGGTGTGGTCCTGTTTATGTACCGTTACGGTTTCCTGTCAAAAGCTGTCCCCTGCGAAATCTGCAGGCGCTGCAGCAGATAGGTGAGATCATGCTCGGCATCCTCCCTCCGGATGCCTCCTGTGTGGGATAGAATGCGCATTCCCTCGACGGCAAGGCAGATGGCCCGCGCCTCGTCATGGGGGTCGGTGCAGACAAGCTCCCCGCGCCGGCTCCCAACCTTCAGGAGATACTCGAGGGAGCGGATGGAGGCGTCAAGGCGCGCCGTCTGATCGCTGACATCTCCGCCGGAGAAGGCGTACTCGTACCCGGCTGCAGCAAGACCGTCCTCCCAAGAGAAGAGGGCTTCCACCTGCTGCGAGAGGTACCAGACGAGGATCTCCGCGCTGGAGGTCCGGTCCCGTACCGCCTCTGCGAAGCGGTTCTGGGCCTTTTCCTCCTCCTGCTTTAAGAGCGCAAGGAAGATCTCCTTCGTGCTCTTAAAGTACAGATAGAGCCCGCCGCGGGAGATGCCGCAGGCATCGACGATGTCCTTCATTGTTACCGCCCGGTAGCCCTTTTTGGCAAAGACCTCCCTGGCCTGTTTCAGGATGAACTGCCGCTTTTCCTCTGACTTTTGTCCCATCATCCGCCTGCACTCTGTCCGCGGGCAGCACAAAAGACGATCCCGGCCCGGGATACTTTTTGAAGATTATAGCATACGGAGGAAATTTTGGGGGAACCGGCCGCGACATTTGCAGTTTCAACAGGGCAATTCTTTGCGATGCGGCAAAAAACGAAAAACAGGGGCCGACACCGCGGAATCGCTGTACGAGAATGATACGCATACCGGTGCGGTTCACCGCATCAGCCATCCTATCTCACAAAGGCATCCGGATACCATTTCTGACAAGCGGGCATCCTGCCCTTTCCGGGATTGTCTCTTTCTCTTGCAGACTGCGGCGTTTCCTGCTAGGATGAGTGCTCTGACAGATCAACAGGAGACGGTTACAAATGTGGAAAAACGACAGGGAACAAAAAGGGCAGCTCGCCCTGCAGGTTCTCTCCTTTCTCCCCGCTGCCTGCATGGGTTCCCTGATCTTTGGATTCTCCTCCCAGAACGCGGGGGAGTCCAGCGGTCTCTCGGAACAGGTGACAGCAGCACTGGTAGAGGGAGCAAACAATACCTTTCAGGCGGGATGGACAAGGGCCCAGATCCTGTACTATGAAGACATCTGGGAGTTCTGGGTTCGGAAGGCAGCACATTTCTCGGAGTATCTCCTCTTTGGCGCGCTCCTGTGTCTTCCCCTCTACGTCTGCGGCCTGACAGGGAGGCAGCTCGTCCTTGCTGCCATCGCAATCAGTGCCTGCTACGCCACATCCGATGAACTGCACCAGTTTCTCTCCCCGGGGAGAAGTCCCGGTGTGCGGGATGTGGTGATTGACACCTGCGGCGCAGCCGTGGGTATCCTTCTGACAAGGTCTCTGTACCGAAAGGGAAGGAACGGTCCCTTCCGGGGGCTTCGAAGGTTCCGGCGCAGGGTTCTCGAGGGACGCGGCAGGCACCTTCCCGGCATCTGAACCGCGGATACAGACAGAGAGCGGGCAGGAACCCATGTTGGAATCCTGCCCGCTCTCGTCTGTTCTCAGAGTCCCCTGGACCCCAGTGCTGCGGCTGCCATGTTCTTCTCAAAGCCGATGCACTGGATGGCATTGCTGCCCGCCACCGTATATCCGTCCACGATGTGGTCTGCGACCATCCGGTCGCCGATCGCCCGGATGTCATTCACCGACTCCGCGCCGCGCACCTGGGTTGCCGGCACAAAGCCGTCAAAAGAGCGGCTCATCAGCGTGTACAGCGTCTCGCTGTACAGTTCGTCAAATTTCTTCTTGTCCATATGGATATTCCTTTCCCTGTCGTGTTTTCCCCTCTCTCCGACCTTTTTATTATACGGCAGATAGAAGGCAAAGAAAACAGTTTTCAGAGCATTGAAAATTTCCGGACATTTTCCTCCCTTTCCGTTCGTTTCCGCTGCAGCTGCCTTTTTCCTGTGCCTTTTGCGTTCCCGGCTCTCCCCTCCGTTCTCTTCTCCGAGAAATGACAGGCGATTTTTCAATTGTTCAGTCTTTTATTTTCCCATTGCTCCTTCCCCTTCCCTGTGCTATACTGTTCGAATCTCTCCACCTCTGGACTCCTCCAACATCCGGAAGCATCGCTTCCGGATGTTTTTTATTTCCGCCCAAACGAAGAGGACCTCCCCGCCCGGGAAGGTCCTCTTTTCTTCTGTCATCATCCCGTCTCTCACTGAGTGAGATCCGCCGCCTCTTTCAGACTCCTCACGCCGACGAGCTCCATGCCCTCCGGCTTCTTGACCCCTTTCAGGTTGCTTGCCGGCAGGATGCAGGTCGTAAAGCCGAGCTTTGCCGCCTCCTGCACCCGGATGTCCGCCATGGAGACCATGCGGACCTCTCCGGAGAGGCCGACCTCGCCAAAGGCCACGGTCCTGTCGCCGATGGGTCTGTTGCGAAAGCTAGAGAGCACCGCGAGGGAGATCCCAAGGTCCAGTGCCGGCTCCGTCTGCCGGATGCCGCCTGCGAGGTTCACGTAGGCATCATAGGAGGAGAGCGGAATGCCGAGGCGCTTTTCCAGAACCGCCATGAGGAGCGAGACCCGGTTGTAATCTGTTCCCGTCGCCTGGCGCTTGGGATAGCCAAAGTTCGTGGGGCAGACAAGCGCCTGCACCTCGATCAGCATCGCCCGGGTTCCGTCCACCGTGCAGGAGACCACAGATCCCGAGGCGCCCTCCGGCCTTCCGGAGAGCATGAACTCGGAGGGGTTCTTCACCTCCTGCAGGCCCTCGCCCCTCATCTCGAACACGCCGATCTCGTTTGTCGAGCCAAAGCGGTTCTTGACGCCGCGGATGATCCGGTAGGAGGCGTAGCGGTCTCCCTCAAAGTAGAGCACCGTGTCCACCATGTGCTCCAGCACCCGGGGGCCAGCCACCGTTCCCTCCTTCGTCACATGTCCGATCAGGAAGAAGGTGATGCCCTGCTCCTTGGCAAGGCGCATCAGGACACCCGTTGTCTCCCGCACCTGGGAGACCGAGCCCGGCGCCGAGTCCACGCTGCTGTTGTACATCGTCTGGATGGAGTCAATGACGCAGATCTCCGGCCGGTCCGAGAGCAGGATCTCCGAGATCGTGTCCAGGTCCGTCTCGCACAGGAACTTGAGGCTCTCCGGCACGTCCCCGATTCTTCTCGCCCGGAGCTTGATCTGCTGGAGCGACTCCTCGCCGGAGACATACAGGACGGAGTGCCCGGCGGACGCGAGGTTCCTTGTCACCTGCAGAAGGAGCGTCGACTTTCCAATGCCGGGGTCGCCTCCGACAAGAACCATGGCGCCCCGCACAATGCCCCCGCCAAGCACCCGGTCCAGTTCGCCGTAGCCGCTGGGCCAGCGCTCGCTCTGCGCATCGTCCACCTCGGAGAGGGACACCGGGCGGGTTCTCCCCTCCGACAGGCCGATCCCCGCCCGGGCGGTGCCGCCCCTTGCGATGGTCCTTGCGGTGCCGCCGCTCTCGCGGACCGGCGCCTCCACCATCGTGTTCCAGGCGTGGCAGGCGGGGCACTGCCCCACCCACCGCGACGACTCATACCCGCATTCCCTGCAGTAGAACGCGGTCATTCTCTTCTTATTCGGCATGGGCCTCCTCTTTTTGCGCCTCTTCCGCCTTTGCCGCTGCCTTCGTGAATGTCACACGGTCCTTCGAGTAGCCGACCTTCACGGTATCGCCCTGCTGGAACGCACCCTCCAGGACGTGGTCTGCAAAAGGATCCTCGATCTCCGTCTGCATCGCGCGCTTTAACGGCCTTGCGCCCATCTTCTGGTCGTAGTACTTCTCCACCAGGTGATCGCGCATGCCGGGCGTCACGACAACGTGGATGCCAAGGGCGTCCTCCGCCCGCTTTGCAAACGCATTGCACTGCAGGGCGCAGATCTTCTTCATATCATCCTTCGAGAGCGTGTGGAACACCTCAATGCCGTCAATCCGGTTGATGAACTCCGGCCGGAACGTCCTGCCGAGCTCCTCCATCACCCCGGACTTCATCTTCTCATAGCTCTGCTGCGCCGTGAGGGCGGGGGCAAAGCCGAGATGATGATCGTGTTGCGGAAGTTCACGGTGCTGCCCTTGCCATCGGTGAGGCGCCCCTCGTCCATGATCTGGAGCAGCAGGTTGTAGATCTCGGGATTTGCCTTCTCGATCTCATCAAAGAGGACCACCGAGTAGGGGTGCCGTCTGACCTCCTCGGTCAGCTGGCCGCCCTCCTCATAGCCGACATACCCCGGTGCGGACCCGGTGAGCCTTGTCACCGCGATGCGCTCGGAATACTCCGACATGTCGATGCGGATCAGGTTCTTCTCATCCCCGAACACGGCCTCGGCGAGTGCCTTGGAGAGCTCCGTCTTGCCGACGCCCGTGGGGCCGAGGAACAGGAACGTCCCGATCGGGCGCTTCGGATCCTGGAGGCCGACGCGGCCCCTCCGGATTGCCTTCGCGACGGCGGTCACCGCATCCTCCTGGCCGATCACCCGCTTGTGGAGCCTGTCCTCAAGCTTTAAAAGTCTTGTGCTCTCCTTCTCGGTGAGTCTGGACACCGGCACCTGGGACCAGAGGGAGACGACCTTTGCGACATCCCCCTCCGTCACCTTCAGGCTCTTCGCATCCTTCTTCTCCCTGCGGGCGTCGGCCTTCTGTGCCCCCGCCTCGACCTCGTCGTACTGCCTGCGGAAGGCCTTCGCATCGTCGATGCGCCCCTCCCTCACGGCAAGGGCGAGCTTCTCATCGATCTCGGCAAGCTCCCCTTTTACCTGAAGTGACTCCCCCTTTCCCGCATCGAGCATCCTGACAGAGGCGCAGGCCTCGTCGATGGCATCGATGGCCTTGTCCGGAAGGGACCGGTCATTGATGTAGCGGTTGGTCAGGTTCACGGCTGCCTCAAGAGCATCCTCCCCGATCTTGACATGGTGGAAGGCCTCATACCGGGGTGCGATCCCCTTCAGAATGGCAAGGGTCTCCTCCTTTGTGGGCTCGCCCACCTCGATCGGCTGGAACCGGCGCTCCAGAGCGGAGTCCCTGCTCACGATCCTGCGGTACTCCTTCTCCGTCGTCGCACCGATCAGCTGCAGTTCCCCTCTTGCGAGGGAGGGCTTTAAGATGTTGGAGGCATCGAGCGCCCCCTCGGAGCTTCCCGCGCCGATCAGCGTGTGCATCTCATCGGCAAAGAGAATCACATCCCCTGCCGAGATGACCTCGCGGATAACGCCCTTGATGCGCTCCTCAAACTCGCCGCGGTACTTTGTCCCGGCAACCATGCCGGGCAGGTCCAGCATCAGGACCCGCTTGTTCCGCAGGCCCTCCGGGACATTGCCCTCTGCGATCTTCTCCGCAAGACCCTCCACGATGGCGGTCTTGCCGACACCGGGGTCACCGATCAGGCAGGGATTGTTCTTCGTCCTCCTCGAGAGAATCTCGAGGACGCGCGCGGTCTCCTTCTCCCTCCCGATCACGGGATCGAGCTTTCCGTCCCGCGCGTCCTGGGTCAGATCCCGGTCATTCTGGTGCTGGTTCGGATCCACGTTCATCGCAAGCAGCACGTTGAAGTAGACCTTCGAAATCTGCACGCCGGCAGTCTCCAGGACCTTCAGGGCTACGTTGTTGCGCTCCAGGATCAGGCCCAGCAGCAGGTGCTCGGTGCCGACCTCAGCGCTCTGATACTTCGCCGCCTGCTCCTGCGCCAGCTGCAGCACCGTCTGCAGCCTTGGCGTATACCCGCTCCTGTCCGCCACTGCCGTGTCCGACTCCGGTGCCCGGAGCGTTGTGATCATGCTCAGGATCTTCTGTGCGGAGGCCCCGTCTTCCCGCAGTACCTGCGAGGCGGTTCCTTCCGTCTCCTCGATCAGCGAAACCAGCAGGTGCTCCGTCCCGACGTACCCGGAGCCGTTCTTTGCTGCGATCTGCTCCGCGTTCTTCAGCACGTTCTCCGCTGCCTTCGTATAATTTCTTTTCTCCATTCGTCCTCCATCCGTCCTGCGAGGGAAAACCGCATTCTGCGGTTCTGCCGCCTGCCGCGGCTGTCACGCTTTTGGGTTGTCAGCGGTTCCGTACCCCTCGTATGCGTTGTAAATCTGATCGACCAATTCGTGCACGGTCTCCCGCGGCACGCCCCGGCAGTAGCTCTCTGCCAGGATCGGCACGATCTCCTTTTTGATTGTCTCTATTGCCCGGTCCCGGTTGTCATCCACCGAGATCACGGCACCCTTTCTGCGGTCCACCTTCACGAAGCCCTGCTCGCGAAGCAGGGAGTAGGCCTTGTTCACGGTGTGCATGTTGATGCCGATCTCATCCGCCAGCTCCCGCACAGAGGGGAGTGCCTCGCCGTCCTCGTACTGGGAGGTAGCAATGCCATAAATGATCTGATTGCACAGCTGCTGGTAAATCGCCTCACTGCTACTAAAATCTATCTCGATATACATTTCAACTCCTTCCCAGGCGGCCTGGCAGTACCCGCCTGACTGTCTTCTTCAAAAGATCCCGGCAGCAGGGGCCAGGATCCCAGAATCCATTTGTTATAGCAATCATATAACAGTTGAAGGAAGAAGTCAATGCGAATGCGTGGGTTCCGGATGCGTTTTTCCGACAGGTTTCCCCCATTCTGGCAGAACCTGCGCCCTGCTGTCCGTATCCCAGGGTACCAAAAAGGCGGCTCCCGGAATTCCGGTGCCGCCTTCCTCATTGTGCTTTCCTCAACGGAACTGCCCGTCACTTGTTGTCATCGAGACTGATGAAATCGTAGTCGAAGTCGTCATCCCCCGCAAAGTCACGCGCCTGCTGCTGTCTTGCTGCCTGCTGCGGCTGTGCACTCTGATTCGGGTTCTGAACAGGGCGGCGGACCTGCTGGCCCTGGGGCTGGCCCTGTCCCTGGACGGGGCGTCTTACCTGCTGGCCCTGCACGGGGCGGCGGACCTGCTGGTCCTCTGCCTGTTCCTGTACCGGGCGTCTTACGGGCTGGCCCTGGACGGGACGGCGGACCTGCTGACCCTCAGCCTGTCCCTGCACCGGGCGTCTTACGGGCTGGCCCTGAACCGGACGGCCATCTGCGGTTCTTCTCACCGGTCCTCTTGCGGCCTCACCCTGGGCGGGGCGCTGCTGCATGGGACGGCCCTCAGCCGGTGCGGGGCGCCGTACTCCCTGCTGGGGTTCTCTGCCCTGACCGGAAGGATAGGCGCTGTTTCTGGGATCCCGGGTCCTCGGAGCGGTCCTGCGAAGGCCCTCCAGGTTGTCGGCGCCGGGATTGCTGTTTCTCTCATTCCGCCGCTCGCTGGTCAGATCCCGCTCTTTTCTTCCGTTCGTCAGCGCATCGCGAAGGCGCACAAACATCGCAATCGCAGCCGCGACGGCGGCAACGAGAAGGACTGCCAGGATGATGATCAGGATACGGTAGCGGTTGCCCGCACTGGCGACCTGGGACTGGAGATTCGTGACCTGGGTCTGCAGGGCTTCGATGTCGGAGATCTTCATTCTCTTGCCTGCGGCGTTGTCGTACAGGTAGTAGTAGTAATCGCCGTTCTCATCAGGAGCATTCTGAATGGAGTAGTCCCCGGTGTCGGTGGAGGTGGTATCCGTCGTCGCGGCGGACTCAGTGGAAGCGGCTGTCGCGCTGTCTGTCGAGGCTGCATCCGCGCTGTCATCGGATACGCTCACGAAGTCGTTGCGGATGTATCCGACGGAACCATCCGAGAGCGTAATCTGATACCAGGTGCTGCCGTCGGCATCCTGCTTCTCCTCGCCCACGTTGTAGCTCTCGCCGCTCGTTGCGGTGCCGACGATGTCTGCTGTTGTGGAGGCATCGGAGCGCACGTTGACGTCCGATGCGGTGACCGTGACAGTGGCGGCAAAGGCAGCCATCCCGGGCAGGGCCAGGGAGGCGGCGAGCACGGCCGTCGCGGTCATAACCTTAAATTTTCTTCCAAATCTGTTCATTTTGCTTGATAACCTCTGGTTTTGTCTGTTCACTGGACAAACTGATACTTTTACATTGTACTACAAAGGCAGATTTCGTCAATCAAAGCATCCGCGAAGCTGCTTCAGATCTCGTCCAGCGCCCTGCCGATGTCGTGGCGCATGTAGGCGCCGTCGAAGTGGACACAGGCTGCAGCCTCATAGGCCTTTGCCCTTGCGCTCTTTAAGTCCTTTGCCTTGGCCACGATGTCCAGGACTCTTCCTCCGTTTGTCACGATGTTTCCGTTCTCATCGAACTTCGTCCCCGCGTGGAAGCAGAAGATGTCGTCCCTGCCCTCGAAGTGCTCGAGGCCTGTGATGACCTTGCCCTTCTCGTAGTGCTCGGGATACCCTCCGGAGGCCAGAACGACGCAGACCGCCGCGTTGTCCTCGAATTCCAGCTGGATCTGATCGAGCGTTCCGTTCATGCAGGCCTGCATGACCTCGACGAGGTCCGTCTTCATTCTGGGCAGCACGACCTGGGTCTCCGGGTCGCCGAAGCGCGTATTGTACTCGACCACCTTCGGGCCGTCTTTTGTCAGCATCAGACCGAAGTAGAGGACGCCGGTGAACGGTCTTCCCTCCGCTGCCATCGCATCGAGGGTCTTCTGGTAGATCGTCTCCCGGCAGATCTGATCGATCTCCTTCGTATAGAACGGGCTCGGGGAGAAGGTCCCCATGCCGCCGGTGTTGAGGCCGGTGTCGCCGTCTCCGATGCGCTTATGGTCCTGGGAGGAGGACATGAGTTTGTAGGTCTTTCCGTCGCAGAAGGCAAGGGCAGAGACCTCACGCCCTGTCATGAACTCCTCGATGACGAGCTGGGTGCCGGCTGCGCCAAACTTCCTGTCCAGCATGATCTCCTGAACGCCGGCGAGGGCCTCCTCCAGGTTCCGGCAGATCAGGACGCCCTTTCCGAGGGCAAGGCCGGAGGCCTTGAGGACGATCGGGAAGGATGCCATCGTCTTCAGATAGTCCTCCGCCTTCTCCGCGTCCGTGAAGATCTCATAGGCCGCTGTCGGGATGCCGTACTTCTTCATCAGATCCTTCGAGAAGGCCTTGGACCCCTCGATGATCGCGGCGTTCTTTCTCGTGCCGAACATCGGAATCCCGGCCCCCTCAAAGGCGTCCACAATGCCCGCGCACAGCGGATCGTCCTGGCTGCAGACAGCAAGGTCGATTGCCTTCTCCTTTGCAAAGGCGATCAGTCTGTCAAACTCCATGACGCCAATCGGCACGCACTCCGCACAGGAAGCGATGCCCGCATTGCCCGGGGCACAGTAGAGCGTGTCCACGTGGGCTGACTTTTTCAGTGATGCTGCGATGGCGGCCTCTCTTCCGCCGCCGCCGACAAGAAGAACCTTCATGATGCTACCTCCATGGTATGCCTCAAATGTCTCTCTGGATGTTCCAACTCTTTATGCCTGTTCCGGCAGGATTCTCGTCTTTCTTCCCTCCACGGCAACGCGGCCCTGGGCGATCAGGGAGATCGCCTCCGGCAGGAGGATCCACTCCGCCTGCTCCATCACGCGCTTCTGGAGTACCTCCGGGGTATCGCCCTCCTTTACCTCCACCGCCTTCTGCAGAAGGATCGGACCGGAGTCGAGGCCCTCGTCCACGAAGTGGACCGTGGCCCCGGTCACCTTGACGCCGCGCTCCAGGACCTTCTCATGGACGTGGAGCCCGTAGTAGCCCTTCCCGCAGAACGAGGGGATCAGTGAGGGATGGATGTTGAGGATCCGGTTCGGGAAAGCGCGGATCACACTCTCCGGGATCGCGACAAGGAAGCCAGCAAGGACCACCAGATCCGGGCAGCAGGAGACAAGGCTGTCCAGAAGGGCCTCATTGAAAAGCTCCCTCGTCTCATACTGCTTCGGGCTGATGCAGACAGCCTCCACACCGGCGTTCTTTGCCCGCTCCAGCGCATAGGCACCGGGGTTGTTGCAGATGACCCGTACAACTTCCGCATTCTTTACTGTGCCATCCGCGATCCGGTCCAGGATGTGCTGGAGGTTCGTCCCGCCGCCCGACACGCAGACTGCAACTCTCAGCATAGCTCGACACCCTTTCTGCTCTCTGCCTTCGTGTTGCCGCCAAAGACAGCATTCGGCGCATCGTCGGCCGCGACGACCTCTCCAATGACATAGGCCTTATCGCCGGTGGCGGCAGCGGCAGCGATCACCTTCTGCGCATCCTCCGGTGCCACCGCAAGGCAGAGGCCGATGCCCATGTTGAAGGTGTTGTACATGATCTTCTCATCGATGTTTCCGGTCTTCTGCAGGAGCGGGAAGATCGGCAGCATCGGATAGCTGTCCTTTTTGATGCGCGCAACTGTCCCGTCGGGGAGCATGCGCGGGATGTTCTCATAGAAGCCGCCGCCCGTCACATGGCTGCAGCCCCTGACAGTCACGCCCGCCTCCCGGATTGCCTTCAGGCAGTGGACATAGATTCTCGTGGGGGTGAGGAGGGTATTGCCGAGCGTGTCGCCGAGCTCGTCGTAGTACTTCTCCAGGACCTCCCTGTTATCGATGCCAAAGACCTTTCGGACGAGGGAGAAGCCGTTGGAGTGGACGC
Source organism: uncultured Lachnospiraceae bacterium (assembly GCA_900318875.1). Lineage (GTDB taxonomy): Bacteria > Bacillota > Clostridia > Lachnospirales > Lachnospiraceae > CAG-791. The sequence goes on from ONMH01000004.1 coordinate 27,760, forward strand.
CGGTGGAGGCGATGCCGACGAGGGTGTCGCCGGGGCGGATGTTCTCTCCCGTGATCATGTCCTTCCGGTCCACGACGCCGACGGAGAAGCCTGCAAGGTCATACTCCTCCTCCGGCATAAGGCCGGGGTGTTCTGCGGTCTCGCCGCCAAGAAGCGCCGAGTCCGCCTGCACGCAGCCTTCCGCAACGCCCTTTACGATTGCAGCGATCTTCTCCGGGAAGTTCCTGCCGCAGGCGATGTAGTCCAGGAAAAACAGCGGGTCGCCGCCTGCACATGCGACATCGTTCACGCACATGGCGACGCAGTCGATGCCGACCGTGTCGTGGCGATCCAGGAGAAATGCCAGCTTGATCTTCGTGCCGACGCCGTCGGTGCCGGAGAGCAGGACCGGATCCTCCATATCCTTGATCTTTGCCAGAGAGAATGCACCGGAGAAGCCGCCGATGCCGCCGAGGACCTCCTCCCGCATCGTTCTCTTCACGTACTGCTTCATGAGCTCCACTGACTCGTATCCGGCCTCGATGTCCACACCGGAACTCTTGTAATCCATACCCATCTTCACTTTCCCTCTCTGTGCTCTTCTCAATAGTTCTGGTATCCGACTTCCTGCAGGCGGGCATCCTTCTTCTCGACGCCCTCCTTCATCTCCTGCGTGTAGGTCCTGAGCTTTGCAAGGAGTTCCGGATCCGACATGGCCAGCATCTTTACGGCAAGGATCCCTGCGTTCTTGCCGCCGTCGATGGCGACGGTTGCAACCGGGATGCCGCTTGGCATCTGGACGATGCTGTAGAGCGAATCCCTGCCGCCCAGGGACTTTGTGTGCATCGGGATGCCGATGACAGGGAGCGGGAACAGGGCGGCACACATGCCGGGCAGATGTGCTGCCATGCCGGCGCCGGCAATGATGACCTTGATTCCCCGTGCCTCACAGCCCTTTGCCCAGTCAAAGAAGACGTCGGGCTCCCGGTGTGCCGAGATGATGTGCATCTCATAGCCGATGCCGAACTCCTCCAGCACCGCTGCTGCCTTGGACATGACTCCCATATCGGAGTCAGAGCCCATCACGATTCCAACCTTTGTGTCTGCCATGCAGTCCTCCTTCACAGGAATTTCCTGATTTTGTTTCCCGCGGGTTTCTTATTCAGTATGATACTACCCCGGCCGGCGTTTTTCGTGATCTTTTTCTGTTTTTTGCGATTCTTTTCCGGCAGTCAGACGATGCCCGAAAGCGGGGGATTCAAGTCCTCCGTCCCGGGGAGAACAAACTTCCCGTTCTCAATGATGGGGACCTCCGTCCCGTCTGCCTTTACGCCCGCAAAGAGACCGAGCTCCCGGTACGGGATTGTGATGTCCGTATGGCACCCGAAGTATGCCTCCTCCGGGTTCTCCTTCCGCTTTCTCGAGAAGTCGTTCTCCCTTGCAGCGATGATCTTTCCATCGGGGTTTCTCGTCACAAGGTCCTCCTCGTGGGAGTAGCAGGTGTCGCCGACGGCAAAGTGGGGGCCTGTCTTCTCTGCGATGAGGATCCCGTAGCGCCCGCTGATCCCGTACTTCTCCCCGACCGCATAGGCCGTTGTGTTCGTCCCGATGGCGCACTCGCCCATCGGCAGGAACTTATGGTGAAACAGGATGTTCTCCTCGATATAAGCCCTGCCCTTTTCCTCTGCGTTTTCCTCCCCCGCAAAGTTTGCACAGGCATAGTCCTTTGTGCAGCCGTCCTCGAAGGAGATCGCAAGGTCTTTGTAGTACAGGCCGTCCAGGTAGACGCCGGTCACGTGGAGAAGGCCGTTCGTGCCTTCGAGCACCGGTGTCGTGAACACCTCGCCCACCGGGATGTTGACATCCGCGACGCAGTTCTCAAAGATGTCCTCTTTGTCAGGGTCAGCAGGCTGATAGAGTGCAACGGTAAGATCCGTACGGTTCTTCCCGCGCCCCTTTACAATCACGTGATCGCACACGTTCAGGGCATCGATGATCTTTCCCTGGATCGTCTGGTACAGGCGGTAGTCCAGCGTGTTGAGTCTGATCGTCTCATCAAAGATCTCGCCGTAGGTCTTTGCATCCTCTGCGATCTCCGGGAGCGGGAAGGAGATGATCGTAAAGCTCCTGTTCTCCCCAATCACCGCCTCATTGTAGAGGTCCGTGAACTTCTGGCGGTACTTCGTGACCTGCCGGTTCTGGAGCTTGTCGAAGCTGCAGCGCCCCTTCGTCTCCTTCGGCGCAAAGGGCTTCTCCCCATAGGGCTCCACGACTGCGGGTCCCGCATACTCGTGGGCGGAGCGCTCCACCGTCCGGAATGCTTCCCTGAGGCTCTCCATCATCCTGTTTGCCAGCGTGTCGTCGAGGACCAGGGAGAGATCCTCCCGGTGGTCGTAGTCCGCCTGATGATTGGCAGCGCCTCCTGTGACGCCGTTCGTCCTTCCCATCTGCTGAAAGATCGTGGAGAGCTCCCGGTGGGCGATGCAGTGCTTTCCAAGGGCCTTAAAGTTCTCCTGCGCCCGCCGCATCATGCGCTCAAAGCCCGCTGTGTAGACGAGGTCCACGGTGTGCTTTTTCGAGAGGTCCTTGCCGGTCGTCTCAAAGCCGATGCGGTATCCCTCCGTAAAGGTGTCCGCCATCTTTGCCAGCGTGTCCTCTGAGAGCTCCTGCAGATGCGCTGCGGTGCCCATCTCATTCTGCGAGATGTAAAAGCCGCTCCGGTAGAGGTACCGGGGATCCGAAAGATCCGCCTCTTCCATCATCGCATTCAGAGAGGGGCTCCCCGCGACAAGGCGGCAGTACAGGTCATAGGAGAGCTCGTCCTGGGCGTAGTCGGAGACGTAGCCCGCGAGGATCCCCCGCACAAAGCGGGCCTTCGGGACAGCAAGCGCCGCCGCATCCGTCTCTCCCCGCTCTATGGCATCGTCTGCACCCTTCTTTGCATCCTCAAAGCAGCGGTAGACCTCGAGGAAGAGCTCCATGCGGATCAGCGCGTGCTCCTCCTCCCCCTCAAAGAGGAAGGGGATCATACTGCGCATCTCAAAGGCGATGGCGCAAAGATACGGCCCCAGTTCCTCCCCGAGCGCTTCGCCCGCCTTCTTCGGGCAGCACCAGCTCTTCTCATAGTGCTCCGGCAGGATGTCCGCGTACAGGGCGCGGTTCTTCTCCTTGAGGAGGGCAGGGTCTGCCGTCTCCGCCTCCTTCGAGCGAAGGTACCGGGCCGTGTCCACGATCGTCAGGATCTCCTGTGCCGTCTCCTGAAAATAACCCTGAAAGGCGCCGGAGACCGCACCGGTCTCCCGGGGGATCTCCCGGATCCGGTTCAGGGCGAGCGCAAAGCGCAGATTTTCTGTCTGGTTTTCCATGTAAGCTCCTTTTCTGTTCTCAGACCAGTCCCAGGTACATGGTGACAAAGCAAAGGCCCAGTGTTGTGCCGTTTAGGATCATCCCCAGGTACGAGAAGAAGTAGATGCGGTCCGGCTCCCTGCGGGAGAGGATCGCCAGGATCAGTCCGATAAACGAAAAAATGAGACACACAATGACAACGGCAGCATAGCGCAGCTGCGCCACGCCGCCGTTTCTGTATGTCTCATAGTACATCATGATGCAGGAAACAAGCGAAATCAGCCCCAGAATGCAGGCAACGCCCGCGGTGGTCGACTGCTTCTTCGAATTGAACAGATAGCTGTGGGGTCGTCTCAAGGTCTGGTCCGCTCCTTTGTTTGGTCAGTTCTTCCTGGCTCCGTAGGCGGCGTAGTAGTCGGCAAGGGCCCTCTTTTGGGTCTCGTCGAGAACCGGTGCGCCGTCCTCCCGCTCGTCTGGATTTCCGAGGTACTCGATGACCTCGGACATGGAGACGATGGCGTTTGCGGGGAAGCCCCACTTCGTCTCGATCTCCTGCAGGGCAGAGACCTTTCCGCCAAGGCCGACCTCCTCGCGGTTGAGGGAGACCATAAGACCGAGGATCCTGATGTCGCCCTGCTCCCGGAGGATCGGAACCGTCTCCTCCATCGAGGCACCGGAGGTTGTCACATCCTCGATGATCACAACGCGGTCGCCGTCCTTCAGCTTTGCGCCGAGGAGCTTTCCGGTCTCGCCGTGGTCCTTTGCCTCCTTCCGGTTTGCGCAGTAGCGGACGTCCTTTCCGTAGAGCTTCGAGATCGCCATGACCGTCGCAACGGAGAGGGGAATGCCCTTGTAGGCAGGTCCGAACAGGACGTCAAAGTCCAGTCCGTAGGTGTCATGGATGGCCCTTGCGTAGAACTCGCCGAGCCGGATCAGCTGGCTGCCGGTCTGGTAGAGGCCCGCATTCATGAAGAAGGGGCTCTTTCTTCCGGACTTGAGCGTGAACTCGCCGAACTTCAGGACCTTCGACTCCATCATGAAGTCAATAAACTCTTTCTTGTAGCTCTCCATCCTGGCGCTCTCCTTTCTCCTCAGTCTGCCCGCTTTGCAATCGCGCCGCGCAGATCCTCAATCATGTCGATGGCGGCAGCCCTTGCGGCCTCCGCAAAGCCCTCGCTGCCGAACCTTGCGTACTTCTCCTTCGTGTAGGCAGCGATGATGCCGCGGCTCGAGTTGACGATCGCGCCGAGTCCGTCCTCGTTGAAGAACCCGGAGAGATCCTCTGCCGTTGCCCCCTGGGCGCCGTATCCCGGTGCGAGGATGAACGTGTGGGGCATCAGGGTCCGAAGGCGCTTTGCCTGCTCGGGGTAGGTGGCACCGACCACGGCGCCGACATTGGAGTAGTCCCCGTCCATACTCTGCTCGCCCCACTCCTTTACCTTCTCGCCGACAAGCTCATACATCGGCCGTCCGTCCTCGGTCTTCACGTCCTGGAACTCGCCGGAGGAGGGATTGGAGGTCTTGACAAGGACAAAGATGCCCCGGTCCTCCTCGTTGCAGACGTCGATAAAGGGCTTGATCCCGTCGGTTCCGAGGTAGGGGTTGACCGTCGCAAAGTCCTCGTGAAAGGCGCGGCACCTGTGTCCGTTTACGGTGACGCTCCCAAGATGCGCCCTTGCATAGGCCTCGGAGGTGGAGCCGATGTCACCGCGCTTCACATCGCCGATCACAAGAAGGCCCTTCTCCTGGCAGTACCGGACCGTCCGCCAGTAGGCTGCCATCCCGGGGATGCCGAACTGCTCGTACATGGCAACCTGGGGCTTTACCGCGGGGACGAGGTCAGCAACCGCATCCACGATCTCCTTGTTGAAGCGGAACACCGCCTCGGCAACGCCTGCCAGCTCGTCGTCCCCATACATGGTCTCCGCATGGTGCCGCATCGCATCCTCCAAAAGATGCTGCGGCAGGAACTTCAGCTGGGGATCCAGTCCCACAACGACCGGTGCGTCCTTCTTTTTGATTTCTTCAATCAGTTTTGCGATCATGGTTACCTCCCTGCCGCGTCCTCTGCGGCAACGGACGTATCAGCGTCACTTTCAAGCCCTTCTCCTTCAGTCTGTGTCCCCGTCCTCGACGGCGGCGGTGTACTGTGTCACGATTTTGATGTACTGGTAGATCATCTGATAGGTTGTGTACTGGAAGTGGAAGTTGTCGGCATACTGCAGGATGCCCCTGGTGGGGGTGGCCACATCGATCCAATAGACATCCTCCGAGAGGTTCTCCTGCAGGTAGCTGTTCCAGGCATCGATCTTTGCATTCGTAAAGCCGTTTTCACTGCTCCGGATCGGGAGAATGGAGACAAAGAACGTCCTCGCGCCCCGCTCTTTCCAGGCGGCTGCCTTTTTGTTGACCAGGTTTACGGTCTTCTGGAGCCCCGAGAGGCTGTAGGTGTCATTGACGCCGAAGAGAAACACCGCATCCGTCCCGGACCCCACGTGGGAATCCGCCGCGGGGACGCCATAGGAGGCTGCCCAGTCGACGCCCTGGCCGCTCTTTGCGGACCAGAAGTCGCCGTTTCTGTCTGTCGCACTGACGCTGGATGCCGCGCATGCGCCTGCGCCCGCAATGTAGCAGCCGACCGTCCTCGAGTCGCCGATAAAGACGGTCTTTCTTGCTGCCGCCTCTGCCCTCAGAGGGAGCGCAGGAAGGCACAGCGCCGCCGCCAGAAGGACTGCGCACAGCCCCTTTCCCCACTTTCTGCTCTTCCACCATCCCTGTCTTTTCATCATCACCCCTCAGCGGGTGGCAAGAAACGTCTCCTCCCGCTTTGCATTCTCATCGCCAGGATAGCTCTTTAAGTAGTCCTCCATCAGGACCTTCGCCTTGGAAAAGTCCCCGAGGTACTCATAGGCCACGATCTGATTGAACTGAAGGCTCTGGGTGATTTCGCTCTCCCCCACCGACAGGCCATTCTGGAAGGCCGTCAGCGCATCCTGGTAGTTCCCCATCTGCAGCTGGCACAGCCCCAGCTGGTTGTACACCTCCGCATGGGTCTGGTCAGAGTCCAGAAATCCCTGGTAGACGCTGATTGCGTAGTTGAAGTCCCCGAGGGCCTCATAGGTCCTGCCGAGCAGGATTGTCACCTCATAAGTCCGGTTCGTGCTGATGTTCTCGAGGTGGCTCTTTGCCGTGCTGTAGTCGCCGATGCAGTAGGCAAGGCGCCCTGCGTTGTAGTCGTCAATCGTGTCCGCCTGACTCTGGAGGACGTCGGAGATGTAGGTCTTTGCAGTCTCCTCATCGCCGGCCTCCGCCATCTTTTCATAGATCTGCTCGATCCTGTCGTAGTCCGTGGGGGCGAGGTCAATCGCGGTCCTGTAGTCCGACTCCATCCCCGCGGTGTCGCCCTGTGCCGCCTTGACGGTGCCGCGCAGCACGTAGGCATCCGCATCCCTTGGGCGGAGGTTCACGATGGCGTCGTACACCTCCAGCGCCTTGTCGTACTTTGCGAGCTTGTAGTAGCAGGTCCCGAGGTAGTAGTTGATGTCGTACTCCTTGGTCCCTGGGAAGGCCCCTGCGGCATCCAGGGCGCTCTCGAGCGCAGTCGCCGCCGATTCATAGTCCCCAAGGCCCATGCAGGCAAGGCCAAGGCCCCGGTAGGCATCCTCGAGGCCGCTTCCGCTGTCGATCTGGGTCTGAAAGGACTCCTTTGCGGTCTTATAGTCCCCGGCCTCCAGGTAGTCCATGCCGCTGTAGCTGCTCCCCTGACTGCTGTCCGTGGACGCCCCGGCGCTGCAGGCTGACAGCGACAGGCAGAGCAGCAGGATGGGGATGTGACGAATGATCCGTCTTTTCTTCACTCCGGTACCTCTTTTTTCGATGCCGTCCCTGCCCTCCTCTCCGGGAGCTGCACCAGGACGATGGCCGCTGCCATGAGGGCACACCCGAAGAGCTCCCTCGCCGTCGGAACCTGGTGCAGCAGCACCACGCCGCCGAGCAGGCTGATCACCGACTCCAGGGACAGAAGGAGCGAGCAGATCGAGGGATCCGCGCCGTTCTGCCCGAGGATTTGCAGCGTGTAGGCGATGGCGCAGGAGAAAACACCCGCATACACCAATGATACCACACCGGCTGTCGTGATTCCGGAAAAAGTAAGGCCCTCTCTCAGGGCAGCCGCGGCCATGCCAAGGCCCCCGCAGACAAGGAACTGGATGCAGGAGAGGAGCACCGGGTCCGTGTCAGGGCCCGTGCAGCGGTCAATCACCATGATGTGGACTGCATAGAGGAAGGCACAGGCAACCAGGAGCCCGTCTCCCGAGGAGAATCCCTCCGCCCCGGAGAGGGAGAGGAAGTAGAGCCCTGCAGCGCACAGGAGCGCAGCAATCCAGACCCTCGCACTCGACTTTTTGTTGAAGATCAGGTTGAACGCCGGGACGATGATGATGTACATCGCGGTCAGAAACCCCGCCTTTCCCACGTCCTCTGTGAGGATCCCGAGCTGCTGGGTGGTGCTCGCGGCAAACAGGACCGGGATCAGGGCGGCAAACCCCAGGACAGATCTCGTGCCGTTGAAGAGGAGCGGCCCCATCGCATCCCCTCCCACCTTCTGCGCAGAGAAGGCCATGCCCCAGATCAGGGCGGCCAGCACGCAGAAGAGGGCGTTCTTTGCGGGCATCACCCCGGATCCTCCTCGTCAAAGACACAGGTCACGTAGTAGCCGCGCTCGTTCTGGATGACCTCCTTCACGGTGCCCTCCTTCGACAAAAGGCGCTTGGTGAACGGGATGTTCCCGCTCATCGCCAGAGAGGGATCAATCGTGTAGTAGTAGTTGCTGGGGAGAAGGCCCTCGGAGACCGTCACGTGATCTCCCGCCTTCAAAAGGCCCGGCCGCTCCATCTTGAATTCCATCTCTCTCACTGTGCTGTCTCCTGTGTGCTCTGCTGCGGCGTCTCCGTGCTCTGCGCGGTCTGTGCGGCCTCTGTGCCGGACACAGAGGAAGCAGCCGCTGCGGCTGTATCTGCAGTACTCGCCTCCTGGCTCTGTGTGCTGCCCTCTTCTGACGTCTCCTGCGCCGCAGGCTGCCAGTCCTCTGCACTTCGCACTGCTGCGTTCTGCAGCAGGAACTGGTGCCAGGTCTCATAGGCGGAGGCCTTTAAGTGGACGCCGTCATAGGAGATGTCCTCCGGCAGGTTTCCGTCCGCATCGCAGACCGCGGAGTTCATGTCGATGTAAAAGATATCCCTGCCGTTTGCCAGCGTCGAGAGTGCCTCGTTCCTTCCCACGATGTTCGTGTTGTTGTAGACAGAATTGCTCCTTGCGTAGCTCCCCGTCACGTGCATGATGCCCTCGACATAGATGATCGCATCGGGCTGGAGCTTCCGGATGACCTGGATGAACTCCTTGTAGTGGTCAAAGTAGTCCTGGGTGGGCATGCCCAGCTCATTGACACCGACGGAGAAGTAGACCTTGCGGTACTGCTTCTCCTGCAATGCCTCCATTGCAGTCTTGGAGCCGGTCGTGCCGTCAACCCCGTAGAAGTCCAGGGCCGTGTCGTAGATGCCGTAGATCGTGACGGAGTCCTTGGCATCAAAGGTCGTGATGCCGTTCCTCATGCTGCTGTAGACGTAGAGGCCCTCGGTTCTCGAGTCGCCGATGAAGATCGCGTCCTTGAAGTAGGAGTCGTCCACCTGCTGCAGCGGATAGTAGGTTCCGTTTGTCGCAAAGATGCTGCCAGGATCCGTGTCCCTTTGCCAGACCGTGCCGGCAGGGGCCACATAGTTCGAGTCGCTGTTGCCGTAGTCGACCGCCTGCACCACCGCATTGGTCGAGGAGGCGGGGAGATTCAGATCCACCTTCGGCTCCTCTGATGCAGCCTCGGTTGCCGCCTCGGAAGACGCCGTCGTCACCTGCTCCGGGGACTCTGTGGAAGCGGTATCTCCGGAGGCAAGAAGGGCCTCCGCCTCTTCCTGTGCCGCGCTCTTTGTCTCGCCCCAGGGATAAACCTTATCGTGCAGGCCCTGGAAGACCTGGGCGAAGAAGGGACGCTCGAGCTCGTTGATCTCGTACTCATTATAGAAGCCGTTCCTCCTTCCGACGAACGCTGCCGCCGTAAAGAGGATTCCGGTCCCGATCAGCACCGCGGTCAGCGGTGCGCGCCTGAAAAAGTTCATGCCATGTCCCCTGTCAGAAGTTGAAGTACATAAACGTGTTGCCGCTGGAGTTGACCATGTAGTAGACAGCGTACCAGAAGACGGCGGCAAGAAGGAGCACCACAAAGAAGTTCTTCCGGTGCTTTACAAGAAACCCAAAGACCTGTGGGATGCAGAGCACACCGCCCGCAAGAAAGTACGGCCAGAACATCGTGCTGTACCGCTGAATGTCCGTGGGATCCAGTGTCTTTCCGATGCCGAAGAACGGGAAGAGCCGCCCGAAGTAGATGCCAAGGTCGTGAAGGTTTGAGATGGCAAAAACGACCCAGGTAAGCGGAATCAGGACGAGGACGTTGAACCTGCCGACGACGGGGAGTGCCCGCTTTACCACGAACTTCTCGAGGACGATGACAAGCCCCAGAACCATGCCCCAGATCACGAAGTTCAGCGTGCCGCCGTGCCAGAGGCCCGTGACCAGCCAGACGACAAGGAGATTGAAGACGGTCCTGCCGTTTCCCTTCCGGGAGCCCCCCAGCGGGAAGTAGATGTAGTCCCGGAACCAGGCACCCAGGGTTGCATGCCACCTGCGGTAGAAGTCACTGATGCTGCCCGCCGCGTACGGATGGATGAAGTTCTCCACAAACGGAAAGCCCATCATCACGAGGACGCCGGAGGCGATCAGGCTGTAGCCCCAGAAATCAAAATACAGCTGCAGGGAGTAGCCGTAGGCCCCGAGCCAGGCAAGGGGCGTCGAGATGCTCTCATAGCCGATCTTGTGGATCTCGTTCCAGAGGATGCCGAGGCGGTCCGCAAGGAGGATCTTCATGCCAAGGCCCATGGCGACGTAGAAAAGGCCCTCCTCGAACTGGTCAGGACTCGTGTGGATCTCCCCGTGGTCAAAGCCCACCCCGTAGCGCATGATCGGGCCCTGGGTCACCTGGGGGAACAGCATGAAGTAGGCCGCCGTGCTCAGAAAGGTCGGGCGGTTCCTGATCCTGCGGCAGTAGAGGTCCGCCTGATACGAGATCATCTTGAAGATGTAGAACGAGAGGCCGATGGGGAGAAGGCTGCTGTCCACCCGAAGGGCAAGCACCTTGCACAGGGCAAGGACAGCCGCGTCGATCGCGATCATCGTCGCCGCGACGCCCCCCCGGGAGCGGGTTCTCCCCCCGTCGAGATAGAGGACCTCGCCCGTCAGGTAGTTGACAAGGGTCAGGCCCAGGAGCAGGAGCACAAAAACCGGCTCCCCCACGGCGTAGAACACGACGCTCTCCAAAAAGAGCGGCATGTTCCGGTACTTTGCCGGCGTCAGAACATACGCCAGCAGGCAGACCGGAAGGAACCGGAAGATAAATTGAATGCTGGAGAGAATTACGATATTGTTCATAGTCTGAAAAGGAATGGCTTACTGTCCGGCAGCAGCATCCGCATTCGCGGCCGCTGCAGGCGCGGCCGTTCCGCCGGTCTGCGTCTGGCTGGAGCCGGCAGTGGAACTCCCCTGGGAGGTGGACGATGCAGAAGAAGCTGCTGAGGAAGCCGGGGAAGCACTTCCTGCTGCCGCCGCTGTGGACGCCGCGCTGCTGCTGTCTGTCGTCAGGTTTGCATTGGTTGCGATGTCGAGCAGCCTCGACTCACACTTGGAGGCGTACTCGGAGTCCGCATAGTTCGTCGTCACGGTCTCAAGGCAGGTTCTCGCCCTGGTCAGGTAGTCCGCATAGGCCCCTGCCTTGTCCTCGTCGCTTGCCGCCATGTAGACCCGGTAGTAGGAATCCCCGAGGTACCAGAGCCGCTCCACGTAGGTCATGGACAGGTTGTTCGTGTCCTCAAAGCGGTTTGCGATCTCAAGGTCCGTGACAACCGTCTCATAGTCGGGCTTGTCGCTCTCGTACTCGTTGATGCCGTCCCAGGCAAAGCGCTCAAGCATCGGCGACTGGAGCTTTGCGTACAGGCTGTCATAGAGCGTGCCGAAGGCGGTCGACTGTCCGTCCTTTGCCGTCGAGGGATCAAGCGCAGAGAAGCTGTCCGTGAGTGCCTTCGTGTCGGCAGAATCGGAGAGATCCGTCACAGCGACCCACTGGTTGGCACTCGCAAGGAGGGCATCCTGCACGTCAGCCGCACTCTCTGTCGACTCCTCTGTGCTCTCTGTCGTCGCCTCCGTGCTCTCTGTGGACGCCGCTGTCCCCAGCTGGCTCTGCAGCGAATCGATCTGATCCTGCTGCGTGCCGACCTGCTCGGAAAGGGTCCGCACCTGCTCTGCCGCGGCGCTCCGAACGCTCTGCACCCGGCTCGGCATCACGAGGAACGCGACCGCCGCGGCACCTGCGATCACACCGATCACAAGGCCGTACACCCAGCCCGGGATCCGGAACCCGTCGATGCCGGGCATGCCGCCGCCGACAGGCTGGATGATGGTTTCGTTGTCCGCCTTGTACTTGATGACGCCGGCCTGCTGCTGGGCCTTTGCGCCGGCGCTCCCCCGCTTTCCGGAGGACTTTTTCGTCTCCTTTGCGGGGGCCGTGCGCTTCCTGAGCGGTTCCCCCTCCTGGCTCTGCTGGAGCCGCTGCTCCACTTCCTTTAAGTACCGGAGGGTGTCCGTGTTGTTGATGTCGAGCCGCAGGCACTTCTGCAGCTCCCGCTCCGCCTTCCGCCAGTCCTGCTGCTCGATGAGCAGGAGGGAGAGGAGCTGTCTTGCCCGCAGGTAGTGGGGGTTGACGCTGATCACCTTGCGCAGCTGGAGCATGGCAACGTCCAGGTTGTCGGAGTAGCAGCACTCCAAGGCATGGTTGTAGCGCTGGATCGATGAGGAGATGTTCTCCATCACCTGCCGGTCATTCTGCACCTGGTTCAGGTAGCTCTCCGCCAGGTTGTGCCTGATATGGAGCCTGGAGTCATTCAGATTTTTCGAGATCACCCACTCGGAGATCGCAGCGACCGTCTCGCCGATCTCAAAGTACACGAGGCCCAGAAGGTTTCTGGCGTCGAGGTTGTCCTTGTTGTAGACCAGCGCCTGCTTCAGGCACAGGATTGCCCCGGACAGATCCCGGACCCCCGCCTTCTCGAGGCCCTGATTGTACAGGTAGTTCGACGTGTAGATGATCTGCTTGTATTGCCGCACATCCGCCCCGCAGTTCGGGCAGGTGTCGGAGTCGGTCAGTTCACAGCCGCATTTATAACAGTACATAAACTACCTCTGGTCAGTTCTTCTCCTTTGCAGGGGAGCCCTCTGCCCCCGACATGCCCTCTTTGGTGACGCGCAGCATCACGTCGACCATGTCCTGCATGTCCTGGTTGTAGATGGCATCCTCCACGTCTTCGACTTCCAGACTGGGGTGGAACTTGCGCAGTTCCTCATCGAAATTGATCATGCTGTACTACCTCTTTGATCTCCCCGACAAGGTACAAAGACCCTGCGGCGAGAACCAGCGAATTTGTGTATTTTTTGAGATACCGCTCTGCGATCCGGACGGCCTCCTTTGCCCCCTCGTCCTTCGAGAGGACGGTGACAGGACAGGAGAACAGGCCCGATGCGCTCTCCCGGAGGACTTCGGGGTCCTCTCCGCGGGATACCGCAAGGGGCACAAAGACCACCCAGTCGGCGACCTTTGATGCTGCGATTTCCCGGAGCTCGTTCTGGTAGTCCTTGTCCTTCATCGCGGCGTAGAGGAGCATCGTGTGGCGGTTTCTGGCAAGGGGCACCGCGCTCTCGAGGAAGGCTCTGCACCCGTCCCCGTTGTGGGCGCCGTCGACATAGAAGTTCTTCTCGACTTCCTCCATCCGTCCCTCCCAGCGCATCGCCGCAAGGCCTCCCTCGAGTGCCGCATCCGGAATGGCAGTGCCAAGGTCCCGGAGGGCCTGTATCGCCGCCGCGCAGAGGGCTGCGTTCTCCCCCTGATAGAGCGCCGGGGAGAAAAGCCTTGCCCTTACGGGAGCGGGGCGCTTTTCTTTTGCTCCGCTCCCCTCAAGGTCCGGATTATCATATGCAAAATCATAGGAAAAATCAACGCTTCCCTCCCCCGTGGGACGGGCCGAAATGCCCTCCGTGCGGACGACATAGAGGGGAGCGCCGAGGGTTTTTGCCCTGGTTTCAAAGACCTCCAGCGCCTCCTTCGGGGCGTCCAGGCAGACGGCAGGGACGCTTGGCCTGAAAATCCCTGCCTTCTCCCCCGCGATCTTCTCCAGCGAATCCCCCAGGATCTGCATGTGGTCCATGCCGATCCTTGTGAGGACGCAGAGATCCTTTTTCCGCGCGCTGTTGGTTGCATCGAGCCGTCCGCCAAGGCCCGTCTCCAGGATCAGAAAGTCCGGGTGCTTTTCTGCCGCCCAGACCTCCATCATGAGGAACAGGTGCTCAAAGAAGGTGGGGGAGGGAAAGCCGCCGTCTTTCGAGAGCGCAAGAACCCTCTCGTGGATCCGGACAAAGTCCTCCTTCGGGATCATCTCCCCGTTGTACCGCATCCGCTCCCGCATCGTGACGAGGTGGGGCGAGAGGAACACCGCCGTAGAAAAGCCCGCCTCCCGCAAACAATGGGAAAGGTAGCAACAGGTGCTGCCTTTCCCATTTGTTCCCGCCACGTGGATCACCCGGCTCCCGGACAGGTCCGGGGCGCCGAGGGCATCCAGATATGCGGTCAGTGTGTTCTCGTCGTGCTTTTTCGTAAAGCGGGGGATGCGGTTGATAAACTCTTCCGCTTCCTCGTAGGTCATGCCTTCAGTGCCTTCATCTGGGCGAGCTCTTTCTCTACGCCCTCCATCTGTGCCTGATAGTTCTTCTGCTTTTCCTTCTCCTCGTCGATCTTTGCCTGCGGGGCCTTGGCGAGGAACCGCTCATTCGAGAGCATCTTTTCGGAGCGGGCAAGCTCGCCCTGAAGGCGCTTTACCTCCTTCTCGAGGCGCTCGGTCTCTGCCGCAACGTCCACAAGGTCCGCAAGGGGCAGATACAGCACCGCATCCGGCAGGACGACGGAGATGGCGCCCTCCGGGACGGAAGAGGGATCCTCTGCCACATCGATCTCCGAGGCATTGGCAAGCTTTGCAAACAAAAGCGTCCCGTCCTCAAAGACCTTTCTCGTGTTCGCATCCTTCGAGGTCACGATGACCTTTGCCTTGCGGGAAGGAGCAACGCCGTGGTCGGTCCTTGCGGTGCGGATGCCGCGAACGGCCTCCATGATCTTCTCGACCTCCTTCTCCTCCTCGGGGAAGTGGTACGCATCCTGGTATACCGGCCAGGAGGAGGTCATGATGGTCTCCTCTTTGGACTGGATCGTCGTATAGATCTCCTCGGTGATAAACGGCATGTAGGGGTGCAGGAGCTTTAAGGCGCCCTTCAGCACCGTCTGCAGCGTCCAGAGGGCGGCTTCCTTGGAGGCGGCATCCTCGGTCTCATAGAGTCTGGGCTTTACCATCTCGATGTACCAGTCGCAGAACGAACCCCAGATGAAGTCGTAGACCTTCGAGACGGCAATGCCGAGTTCGTACTTCTCCATGTTTTCCGTGACCTCGCGGACCGTGTCATTGTAGAGGGACAGGATCCACTTATCCTCTGCCTGGAGGTTCTCCGGCATCACGGAGGAGTCTGCCTCGATGAAGTTCCCGTCTGCATCCGCCGGCATGTTCATCATGATAAAGCGGGAGGCATTCCAGACCTTGTTGGCAAAGTTCCGGTTCGCCTCCACGCGCTCCCAGTAGAAGCGCATATCATTTCCGGGGGCGTTTCCGGTGATCAGCGTCATCCGCAGCGCATCCGCGCCGTACTTGTCGATGACCTCCAGCGGATCGATGCCGTTTCCGAGGGACTTTGACATCTTTCTGCCCTGATCGTCGCGGACGAGGCCGTGGAAGAGGACGGTCTTGAAGGGCCGCTCTCCCATCTGCTCATAACCGGAGAAGATCATGCGGATGACCCAGAAGAAGATGATGTCGTAGCCGGTGACGAGGACATCCGTCGGATAGAAGTACTTGAGGTCTTCTGTCTCATCCGGCCAGCCCAGGGTCTCAAACGGCCAGAGGGCGGAGGAGAACCAGGTGTCCAGCGTGTCGGGATCCTGGTGCAGGTGCGTGCTGCCGCACTTCGGGCACTTCTCCGGCGCGGTCCTTGCGACGATCGTCTCGCCGCAGTCGTCGCAGTACCAGGCGGGGATTCTGTGGCCCCACCAGAGCTGTCTCGAGATGCACCAGTCCTTGATGTTGTTCGTCCAGTTGAAGTAGGTCTTCTTCATGGAGTCGGGGACGAGTTTGATGTCTCCTGTCTCCACGGCCCTGATGGCAGGCTTGATGAGTTCGTCCATGCGGACGAACCACTGCTCCTTCACCATGGGCTCCACGGTGGTGCCGCACCGGTCATGGGTGCCGACGTTGTGGGTCAGATCCTCGATGCCGACAAGAAGGCCCATGGAATCGAGTTCCTTCACGATGGCATCTCTTGCCGCATACCGGTCCATGCCCTGGTACTTGCCGCCGTTCCCGTTGATCGTCGCATCGTCGTTCAGGATGTTGATGACAGGGAGGTTGTGGCGCTTTCCGACCTCAAAGTCGTTGGGGTCGTGGGCAGGGGTGATCTTCACGACGCCGGTTCCCTCCTCGGGGTCTGCGTGCTCATCGGCGACGATCGGGATCTTCCGGTCCATGATGGGAAGCCATGCGTACTTTCCGATAAGATCCTTGTATCTCTTGTCATCCGGGTTCACGGCAAGGGCCGTATCGCCCAGCATGGTCTCGGGACGGGTGGTTGCAAACTCGAGGAACCTGGTCTTCGAGATGCTGCCGTCGTCCTCGACGAGCGGATACTTGATGTGCCAGAAGTGGGACTTCTGCTCCTTATATTCCACCTCCGCGTCGGAGATGGAGGTCTGGCACTTCGGGCACCAGTTCACAATGCGGTTGCCCTTGTAGATGTAGCCCTTCTCATACATGCGCACGAACGTCTCGGTGACCGCCCTGCTGCAGCCCTCGTCCATCGTAAAGCGCTCCCGGTCCCAGTCGCAGGAGGCGCCGAGCTTCTTCAGCTGGTTGACGATGCGGTGGCCGTACTCGTCGCGCCATGCCCAGCACTTTTCCAGAAAGCCCTCGCGGCCAAGATCCTGCTTTGTGATGCCCTGCTTTTTCAGCTCGTTGATGACCTTGACCTCGGTGGCGATGGAGGCATGATCGGTTCCGGGCTGCCAGAGGGTCTCATATCCCTGCATCCTCTTGAAGCGGATGATGATGTCCTGCATGGTCTCATCCAGGGCATGGCCCATGTGGAGCTGGCCGGTGATGTTCGGCGGCGGAATGACAATGGTAAAGGGCTGCTTGGAGTGATCCACGACGGCGTGGAAGTACTTCTTCTCCTCCCACTTCTTGTAGATCCTGTCCTCGATGCCCTTGGGATCGTAGGTCTTGGCAAGTTCTCTCTTCATGATAAATTCCTCTTCGATCTGGTTTGATGCCTGCGCGTTGCTGAAGGCAAGACCCGCAGTTTCAGAACAACATTATATACCACTTTGCAAGGCGCAAGAAACGGCAATGCGGAAGATCCGGCACTTTTCGGCACTTTGCCTGCACGCACAGGGCTCTCTGTATGATAGCGGGGCATGGAAGATCCATCAAGGGCAAAAAACAGGGGCGGTGCTGAGCACTTCTTTACTCTGCACCGCTCCCATCTTCTTCAGTCCTTTTTCTTTTTGTTCTTATTCTTGTCCTTTTCTTCTTTCTTATCGGATTTGTTCTTTGGTGCCGGGCCTCTTCCGCCGTTTTCCGCGACGAGCTCCTCCCGGCAGGTCTGAAGCCGCTCCCTCTGGTCCCCGGGAAGCTCCGGATATTCAGGCTTTGTCTTCTCGATGACATCGATCAGGATCTCGGAGAGGAGGTACCTCGTGTACCACTTGTCGTCCGCGGGGATCGCATACCAGGGACTCTCCTTCGTCGCCGTTTGGTCGATCGTGTCCTCGAAGGCCTTCATGAAGGTGTCAAAGAGCTTCCGGTCTGTTAAGTCATCCGCGTTGAACTTCCAGTTCTTCTCCTTTCGGTCGATCCGCTCGAGGAAGCGCTTCTTCTGCTCCTGCTTGGACACATGCAGGAAGACCTTCACCACCCGGTAGCTGTTCTCGTAGAGATAGGACTCGTAGTTCTTCACCTGCTTCATCCGCTTCCCGACGAACTCGTCCTCACTCTGCCGCGTGATTCGCTCCGCCATGTGGTAGCTGTCCTTCAGATGATGGACCTTCGCGGTGACTACGTCCTCGTAGTAGGAGCGGTTGAAGATCGCAATCTCACCTCTTGCGGGGAGCGCCTGGTTGATGCGCCAGAGGTAGTCGTGGGAGAGCTCCTCCTCGGAGGGCTTTTTAAAGCACGCGACATGCACGCCCTGGGGGTTGAGGCCGGTTGCGACCTTCCGGATCAGGGAGTCCTTTCCCGCAGCATCGAGCGCCTGCAGCACGACGACAATTCCCTCCCGCCGGTCCGCGTAGAACACGTTCTGGAGGGCATCGAGCTTTTTGAGGTTCTTCTCAAAGGCCTCTGTGATCTCCTCCCGGGAGACGCCATCCTCCCTGGAATCCGTTGGGAGCCTGGAGAGATCGCACTTTTTGCTCCCGTCAAACCGATATCTGTCCGCCTTCATGGTCCTGACTCCTTTCCCCCTGATTGGCTCCTTTTCCCGTCAGTATACTCCATTTTTCCGCGTTTTCGTCAGACAACAGGCGTGATTTGTCATTTTGACGGATTTTCGGGCGCGTTTTCGGTTCCCACGTTACGGACTTCTGTGGTACACTGAGAAAGATTTCTCCACAACGGGAGGTTCTTATGCTGAGCAGAAAGAAGCTGCGCATGGCGCAGCAGTACTTTTATCTTTCCTTCGTCATCTATCTGAGTGCCGTAGTGTACCTTCTGTTCTTCTCCCGGATGGACACCCCGATCTCCCTCTGGAACATGGTCGGCAGGCTCGACCCGGACAGCATCCCGAACGTGAACCTCGTTCCCTTCGGGACGATTCTCTGCTATCTCTCCTGCCTGATCCCCGGCAACGCCTATGCGCAGGTTGCGCTCTGCAACCTCTTCGGGAACTTTCTGATCTTCCTGCCGATGGGCTTTTACCTGCCGCTCCTTACAAGGCACAGCAGGAGCGCCGGGAACTTTGCCCTTCGCATGTTTCTCGTCACGTTTTCCGTCGAGTTCATCCAGCTCCTCACCGGTCTTGGCACCTTCGATGTGGATGACATGATCCTGAACATGGCGGGCGGCCTCCTTGGATACTTCTCCTGCGCGGATATGGCGGCAGCCTTCCAGAACCTGCTCGCACCGGGACTTGCCTCCTGATTTCTTCTGGTACAACGACAGCGCCCCTCCGGAATCCATCCGGAGGGGCGTTTTTGTGCTGCGTGTTCTTTGCGGATCTTCCCGCTCTCTTTTTTCGTCTTCTTTACTGCCGCTTTTCCTTCGCAAAGCCCAGCATTGGAAGGAGCATGCTGTTCTCCTGGATGCGGCGTTTCCCATAGGCGGTGACAGCAGTCCGGACGGATTTCATCTTCTCCCGGGTATCCGGGTTGCGGCTCTCAAAGGCGAGGAGTTTTTCCAGATATCCCTGCTCTTGCGCGATCCGGAGCGTCTCCGGGTACACCATGCCGAAGACCAAGGCGATGTGGCCCAGGATGAAGTCGATGCCGGTCTTCGAGTACTTTCTGTCGACGTTCACCCCTGTGAGGATGCTCTCAAACACCTCATCCGTCATCGCAGACTCCGTAAAGGCCTCCTCCGGCAGGTCGTAGATCTCAGTCCTCGGCGTCTCACAGTTGACGCGGAGGATATCCGCCTTGTCCGCATCCCGCAGAATTGCGCAGAAGGTATACTCCCGCCATGTCAGGACAGGGAGGCGGAAGACATTGTGGAGGCGAACCGCCCTCTCGATCAGGGCATCCTCGCTTCTATCCTCCCGGAACCTCTCGATCAGGCCCTCGCGGAACAGGATGTCTGCGGACAGGGCCGCATGGTTCACCGAGACCCTGTCCTGAAAGGTTCCGAAGCGCCGGAGCTGCTCAAAGCGGCCGATGTCGTGGAGGATTCCGAGGAGCCAGGCAAGGTCCGTATCCTCCGGGGAGAGGGAGAGGCTCCCTGCAATCCGCTCCGCATTCTCCGCCACCCGGAAGGTGTGGTCGTATTTCAGGCGGATCTTCACATCCTCCAGGTTGTACTCCTTTGCATAGCTCTCAAAAGCCGCAAGGACCTTATTTCTGTCAATCTTCATCCGGTTTTCTCCCCGCGCTCCCTCTCCTCCTGCGTCATGGCATCGAGATAGCGCTTTTTCATTGTAAAGCCGCGGCCGGAGACCTCGGCAACCCGGCTGATAACCACAAAGGCCTCCGGGTCCACCGCGCGGATGATCTTCTCGACCGCAGGGAGCTCCCGGTTCGAGATGACAGAGAGAAGTAGGGTCTCCTCCTCCCCGGTAAAGCCGCCGGCGCCTGCAAGCACCGTGACACCCCGGTCCACCTCTGTCAGGATCTCCTTTCGGATCTCGTCCGCATGGCGGCTCACGATCCGCACCTCGGTCTTCTGGGCGCCGGAGAGCAGGATTCTGTCCATCGTCAGGCTGTAGAGGAGGATCACGAGAAAGCCGTACAGGATCTTCTCCGGGGGATTGGAGAAGGCCTGCAGGAGCAGGATCCCGTAATCCATGCCGGAGAGGATGCCGGAGACGGAGATCCCGGTCTTTTTGTGCAGGATGAGCGGTGGGATGTCGCAGCCCCCGGTGCTCGCCCCCTCCCGGATCACAATGCCAAGGGAGGCGCCGATGCCAAGGCCGGAGAAGATCGTGTTCAGCATGACGTTGTCGGTCAGGGCAACGCCGGACAGGAGCCTCTCCAGAACGGCGAGGGAGACCGGGTAGACAAGGCTTGAGAGGACGGTGGCAAAGAAGAACTTCCTGCCAAGGACCCGCCACCCCCATAGGAGCATGGCGGTGTTGAACAGAAGGACAAAGGCCGAGATGGGGATTCCGGTGAAAGCGCGGACGAACAGGGCGATACCCGTCGTTCCTCCCGTCGGAAGTCCTGCCGGTTCCAAAAACAGCTGGACCGTCAGGGCATAGAGGATGTTTCCCAGAATGACAGCGATGACGGTTCGGACTCCTGCTCTCACGCCTTTTTCTCCCTCCGGCTTTTTGTGCCGCGCTTCTCTTTCCGTTTCCTTCCGGCCCCCAGGCAGCGCCCTGCCTGGACATGGACGGCATACCAGAACCTCCGGTTAAAGGAATCGAGGCACTTTTTCTCCAGATATCCCTCCTCCTGCATGAGGCAGTAGAAGAGGCGGATCGACTCACAGATCTCCCGGATCTCCGCACCGTTTATACCGGCACGGGCCCTTGGATAATAGTTCCTGATGTATTTGGGGAGTGCCCTGCTGCCCTGCTCCATCTGCTCGCCGCAGGCGGCAAGCAGGTAGGTGTTGAGATAGGCCTCCACCTGCTTTCTCCTTGTGAGTGCCATTCCCGCCGGAACGCCGCGCTTCCGAAGATCAACGTAGTAATCATCCAGAAGAATCTCGTTTCTTCTCCTTACGCCCTCTGCCATCTGGGTCTTCCCACTCACCGCAAATTTCCTTTCCCGGCTCTGCTCCCCCCTGCCCATCTGTTGCAGCCGCCGGTCAGTATACTGAAATTTGCCCATAATGACAAGGGACAGGGGCGTGCCCCTGTCCCGGAAAGACCTGATTTTCTGCCCGGCGGAGCGCTCTCTTCTCCGCCGATGCCGGCTTTTCCACAAAGAAAGGACCCGGCTTCCGCAGCCTGGCCCGTTCTGCATTTCCTGTTCCACCGATGTCTGACCTGCACTGCAACCACACGGGAACAGGGAACTGCCGGTTATTGTTGGGTACCCCTCTCCCCTTCCTTGCTTCTTTCCTGGATGCCCGGAGAGTTCTCACCACAAGGAATCATTGTACAAAAGGTTTGGACATCAGTCCAACAGCTCTTTGCCGATTCCCCACAGGAAAGTACCTGTGGGGACGCGCCCTGCTCTCTCCCGAGACCATCCGGATTTCGAAGACGGTTTTCCGTTTTCGTCCTCCCGTGGTATACTGCTTCCAGTGGAGGTATAGCCTTAGCCATTACAGGGGGCTGATTTGCATGAACATCCGTAACATCAGATATTTTGTCACCATTGCACAGGAACGCAGCATCACCAGCGCTGCCAGGAAGCTCTTTGTCTCCCAGCAGTCACTGAGCGGGCAGCTCAAAAAGCTCGAGGAGGAAGCGGGAACGCCTCTGTTCTATCGGGAGGTGCCGCTTCGGCTGACTCCTGCAGGGGAGGTGCTGTACCAGGATGCGGGGATCCTGCTGCAGAATTATGACGCCATGCTGACCGACCTGAAGGCGGTCACAAAAGAGCCGAAACAGACCTTCACCCTGGGCATTTCCACCTATTCCTATCCGCCCTTTCTCTCGGAGCTCTTCTCCCGCTTTCACAGAATCCGTCCCGATGTTACTGTCAATGTCATGCGCTGCTCCCACGCAAGGGTCGGCCGCTGCATCCAGAAGATGGATCTCTATCTGAGCTACTATTCTCTCTCCGGGGACATCAAGTCCCTTGTCACCTTCGACATTGCACCCTTCTGCGCCTGCCTGCGCGAGAGCCTGGCCCTCTCTGCCTATGGGGACAACTGGGACAGGCGGCGGGATCTTCTGGAGCACACGAGGGACCTCTCCCTCCTGAAGGATCTCCCCTTCATCCTGCAGCTGGATGAGGACGGCAGCATTGCCTGCGACAGCAAGGCCTGCTTCGAGACCGCGGGCTTTCAGCCAAAGGTCGCCTTCTCCTCGGAGTACTGCGAGTGCAACGCCGACCTCTGCAGGAACGGAGTCGGGGTGTTTCTCGCCCCGAAGGACTATCTTGTCCGGTATCTGAATCCGGAGGAAGTCACGAGGAAGAAGCCGGAGGATCCGCTTCTCTGCTTTCCGATCCTGCTTCTTGGCTTCGCGCCGCAGCTCTCCCTCTGCTGTGCCAGGAACAGGCACCTGGAGGAGCCGGCAGCCACCTTTGTCTCCGTGTTCCGGGAGTACTTCTCCGAAGGGGACGCCGAGGCAACCCACACTGCATAAGAAATAGGGCTGGAGGAAGCGGGCCATTCTGCCCGGATCTTCTCCAGCCCCTGTTTTTCGCTCTGCGCAGCTGTCAGATCCCCTGGATCTGACAGGACTTCATGGTCTCCAGCGCTGCCGCGTGCTTTTCGGGTGTCACCCCGGCACAGCAGGTGGGGTCCACAGAGATCTTCCCATCCGGCGGGTAGGCCTTCAGGAGCAGTGCATTGCTCACGGCACAGATATCCGTGCAGAGTCCCACCAGCTCAAATCCCCGCTGACACCGCTGTGTCAGGCAGGGACCCGCTGGTTAGCCGCCGTGATCTTCCTGTGCGCTCTTCATTCCCATCCGGCCCGTTTCCTGAGGTTGGCAAGGAGTGCTTCGTCGGCGGGGAGGAAGTGCAGCAAGGAGAGCGCTTCCTTTTCCAGCCATCTGCCATCCTCTGCCTCCAGGAGGGAAAGCCGTCCCTGGACAATCTTAGCACGGAAGGCGCGCATGGAGAGATGAAAATCGGGATAGTCCCACGCAATGGTGCCGAGATCCTCCGTGGGCTCGATGGTGACTGCAAGCTCCTCCCGGATCTCCCGGATGATGGCCTCCCGCGGCGTCTCCCCGGGCTCTATCTTTCCCCCGGGGAACTCCCACCAGTCCTTCCAGGCCCCATATCCCCGCTGGGCAGCAAAAATCTTTCCCTGCTCCTCGATCAGCGCGCAGACTACGCTGATCGCCTTTTTCTTTTCTTCCATCTCTGTGATGATCTCCTTTTTCTCTTTCCTCACTGGGCAGTGAGTTTTCCACTCTTCCCGATGAAATCCGCCGGAATCGGCTTCTCCAGGCGCCAGATGATGGACATCGGCCGCGAGCCCTCATGGGAAACGTAGTGGGCCTTTCCGAGATACACAAAAGGTGCCGCTATGCCATTCGGATCATTCTTGTACTCCTTCACAAAAAGAAGCACCTGGCTTTTCTCCCTGTCGTGATGAATATAGCGCTGTCCGGTCGGGGAATCTGCCGCCGTTGTGACCTGGCTCTGCCAGTGGAACAGATGATCGTTGATCGAGTAGTCCTTGTACATGGTGGAGGGGGAGTAGTCCTTCTCCGCTTTGTTCAGTGTGTTGATCAGCACATCGATGTGATGCTCCTTTACCCAGAAGACTCCCTGACGGATCGCCGCAGTGTTCTCATAGTCCAGAGCCACGAAGATCTGGTCCCTCGTGTAGTGGCAGTGCAGATCCAGTGGGCAGGCAAAGCCAAGATCCACCGGCTGATCGACAAAGGCGATGCGGTTTTTGTCCAGCACAAGAACCTCCCGGATTTCCCGGTAGAGAGGGCCCAGTGCCTTTGCCCGCCGGAAGATCTCCAGGATATCAGGAAAGCCGCAGGCCTTGTAGGTCTTTTGACAGACCGTGAATTGAAACATGTTTGCCATTCGGTATTCGATTGGGGTAAGTTTCTCCGCCCGCAGGGTCTCCAGGTTGTCAAAGGTCCGCTCCAGAAAGGCAATCCAGCGCCGCGAGTCGATCTGGGCAATCCGGTAGAGAGCCCTCGTAAAGAGCCTGGTCTCCTCCGTATCAGGCAGGGGCTCTCCTCGCCCTGCTGCTGCAAGGAGTCCCGCAAAGCTGTGTTTTAGATCCCGGTAGAGCTGGGTAAGGTCCAGATGGTAGGCCTCGAGGAAATGTCCCAGCGTCAGCGTCATGCCGGTGTTCTCCTCAAAAGTGCGGATTTCCTCGATCATTCGGGACCAGCTGTGGCCCACGGCAGCACGGATGTCCTCCAGGATGATATCCCGCGCCTTTCTCTCCAGCTGGATGCTGCAGCCCCTTGGCACATCCACAAAGCCGTTCTCGATCTCCCGGACAATGCCCTTGGTCCCAGTTTCCGTCAGGGCATTGAACTTCTCCGCGAAGTTGTAATGCCGGTTTGCCTGCCCCACAAAATCGAGCACCGTAAGGCACTCCTTGCAAGGGGCAAGGCGCAGGCCTCTGCCCAGCTGCTGTAAAAAGATGGTGAGCGACTGGGTGGGCCGAAGAAACAGGATGGTATTCACCTCCCGGATGTCGACCCCCTCGTTGTAGAGATCCACCACGAAGATGAAATGGATCTTGCCGCCAACGAGTTCCTCCTTTGCCGCATCCCGCACCTTCTGATCGCTTTCGCTGACAAGGCAAAGGGAGGGAATGCCGTGCTCGTTGAATTGCCGGCTCATGAAGGCAGCGTGCTCCTTGGAGACACAAAAGCCAAGTCCCTTCACGTCATCGAGATCTGTCACAATCCTGTCCAACTCCGAGAGGATCCGCTCCACGCGTTTTTGCGCCACTCCGGCGGTAAAGGTATAGAGCTTTGAGAGCTCCGCCTGGTCATATCCGCCCCTGGTCCAGCGCACCTGCCGAAGGTCCGTGTCATCCGCAAGGCCAAAATACTGGAACGGGCAGAGCATCTTTCTGTCGATTGCCTCCGGAAGGCGCAGCTCCGCCGCAATCCTGCCGTCAAAGAAGGGAAGGATGCTCTTTCCATCCATTCGCTCTGGGGTAGCGGTGAGGCCAAGGAAAATCTTCGGTCTGAAGTAGTCAAGGAGCTTCTGATAGGAATCCGCCGCCGCGTGGTGGAATTCATCCACGATGATATAGTCGTAGAAATCCGGCGTCACCAGCTGCGTGAAGTTCTTTGACTGAAAGGTCTGGATCGAGAGAAAGAGCTGCCGGATTCCCTCCGGGCGGTAGGAGCCCACAAACAGGTCTCCAAAGTCCGGATTCTTCAGCACCTCCCGGAAGCACTCGATGCTCTGCTCCAGGATCTCCTCCCGGTGGGCGACAAAGAGAAGGGTCGGATAGTCCTTCCCCGTCTTCTGCGCGAAGTTCCGATAGTCGAGGGCGGCAATCACGGTCTTGCCGGTGCCGGTGGCAGCGACAACCAGGTTCCGGTAATGATGCCTCAGGTTCCGCTCTGCCTCAAGCCGGTCCAGGATCTCCTGCTGGTAGGCATAGGGTTCCACATCGGCAAGGTAGAGATGGGTGGTCTTCTCCCCGGTCTTTCTCTGGGAGAGGATCGCGCGGCGCAGCTTCTCCCGATCCGCCTCGCTCCCCGTGTAGGGCTGGAACTCACTCTGGTTCCAGTAGGTGAGGAACGAGCTCTCGATCTTGGTCATCGTTTCCTTCTGATCCTGCCGCGTCAGCTTGATGTTCCATTCCAGGCCGCTGGTCAGGGCGGGATTTGAGAGGTTGGATGAGCCCACGTAGGCCGTTGAGTACCCGTTGTCCCGGTGGAACACGTAGGCCTTGGCGTGGAGCCTCGTGCGGTCGGTGTCATAGGAGATGCGGATCTGCGTGTTGGGAAGCTTTGCCAGTTCCTCCACCGCCTTGCAGTCCGTGGCGCCCATGTAGGAGGTGGTGATGACCCGGAGCTGCTTTCCCCGCTCTGTGAACGCCCGCAGGGGTTCATAGAGAAGCCGCAGGCCGCTCCACTTCACAAAGGAGACCAGCATGTCGATTCGGTCTGCGGAGGCCGCCTCGCGTGAGAGCTCCAGATACATCGGCGGCTCGTGGGCTGCCCCGGTGAAGAGGGAGCTCGCGGCGATCGAAGTCCCCGGCCTTACGGGCGGCTTGCGCGTCTTTGCCACCTCTTTCCCTGTGTTGACCCGGTCCTCGACAGACAAAAGCTGCTTAGCCTGCTCCTGCTCCGGGATGGCATGCTCCTCTTCCTCCCCGAGGGCTGCAATGACCTGGTTGACCAGGCGCAGCTGCTCCTTTCCCGCTTCCTTCCCGTCAGTATCCGCGATCTCGGAGAGCTTCTGCTCCAGGAGCCCCGCGACATACTGGGAGAGTGCCTTCGGGGCCAGTGCCTTTTCGAGCTTGCCGCAATCACAGTCCTGCCCGGCATCATTCTGTATGGCGTGCTGCAGCCCCCGGTCAACGATCTCCTCGTAGATGCCGGGAATCAGACGTTTCTCCTCCATCCGAACCTCCCCTGTGATGGTTGATAGTGGAATTATACCAGGATTGGCTGCATGCAGCAGAAAAGGTGACAGCCTGATGGAAAGTCTTATCCTGCAAAATGTCAGAAACAAGCACGCAAACCAAAACCCTGCCCACATGGACAGGGTTCTATGGATGGAGACAAATGATATCATCAACAAGTTGACTAATGTTTGATCAAATCATACAAGGAAGCTTCATTATTTCTCTGTCGATGTATTCTGTGATATTCATTAATACTGCTGATCAGTGATTCCGGATCACTAAAGTAATCTCTAATAAAATCAGGTTTTTTCACGTTGCTGATTTTGAGATTTTGTTTGCAAAAATCGCTTGGCTTGCTAACTCTAGAGCGGAAGTATTCAACGTATTTGTTTTCTTTGATAATTACAAGCATTTCAATTTCCGGTGCCGTTATCACATCGATAACCTCTACCTGGCATTTATATGCTCTGCTCAGTCTAAACTCTTCGCTTCTCGAGTCTATTATCCTGAGAATGATGATTTTCTTTCCATATTCCACTCTCAAATATCTTTTTTCAAAGTCCCTTGCAGAAGTCCTCGGAATGACATTTTCTGTTATTAGTTGCTCCCTCTTAAAAATTAGAAGATTATTATCAAGTAGAATATCCATTATGGCGGTTTCTGCCCCGCCCTCACAAATGCATGCGATGAGGCTGGAGTCCGGAATGATTACTCCCATTTATTCCTCCAAGCTCTCCATGATACTCTTCTGCAACGCTAACAAAGCCTCATACTTAGGTGCTGTACCGCCGAGGTAATTGCTCTGAAAAACCTCGCTTTTCCGGATATCATTTCGTTTTAGCAGGGTATTCATGTTGTCTATGGTTAACCCCTGACAATTTCTTGTGATAAACACAGCATCGTTTCGATCGATTTCATCTAGGAGCTCCGGATAATGCGTTGAAAAAATGATCACAGCACCTTTTGGATTGGTCTTTTGATCCATAAACAACCTGAGCAGGGATACTACCAGCTCCCTGTTGAAATGATTTTCGATTTCATCAACGATCAGGTATCCGCCTTGTTTAAGTACCTTGGCAGCGGCAGTGAAGACCGTCACCCCCTTCACCGTACCAGAAGACAGATAGTTATACAGCTCTGCCGGGTTCGACAGAACAAGCTCCTTTTGTCCATAGAATTTCAGCCTGGTGATCTTCTTTTTCTCAATGCTCTCAACCGTAATGTATTCAATCGAGGGATCAAGAAGGGATATGATCTCTGTTGGAACGATTCCACCATCCGGCAAGTACAAATTAAAATCTGTAAACAGAGCAAGATCTACAAACGAAGTCGTATCCTGTCTCTGTTTGTTCTCCGCAATCATGATGCTGACATCATCAGGCAGATACTCGTCAGCATGATTCCGGTTTCGCACTGGATCTATGCCGCTGAAATCAAGCAGATTTGTCTTGTTTGTCTTACTGGTAGCATTTTTTCTCCACAACTTCTCGGACAAGATCCGTATCCCGCTGCCGCCATCTGGTCTCCTTGTACGAATCATCTCGCTCATCAAATGGTAGATCTTTCCATCTGCAAAGAAATCAATGTCAAATACCGTCTGGACATTCTCAGCCAAAATCTTCGGAACGAAATTCGAGGAAAGCGGGGCAGCGCTGAGCAGCATGCTCGTGAAAGATATGGTCTCCAGAGCCGTTGTTTTTCCAGAAGCATTGATTCCCGCCAAAGCCTCTACCGTGTTGATATAAATGTTTCCAAATAGGTTATGGACAGACTGCAGATGGCAGTTCTGGACTCTCTGCACTGCGTAAAAAGATATATCAAATGGTTTTTTGTATAGTGGCAGCCCCTCTGCCTGAATCCTCAGTATTCTCATCGGCGTTCCCTCCGATAAAAACGTAAATTTCGTTTTTATTGTCCTTGTTAAGGACTATAGCACTTTCTGTTCTCCATTACAACGAATTCTTCGTTTTTATAGTCACATGTAGCATCTCCCTGCTCTGCGTACTGCAGGTATGTGGTTCAAAGTTTCGATGAAAACGCACGGTACCAAAATCACCATACGCATGGCAGGTTCACGCGATTCCAGATTGGCTATAATCTGCGCTTTCTGACCGCAGGTCGTTCCACACCGTATTCTCTCTTCATGACAGCCCAGAACGCGTCCTCGAGTTTGTCCCGTTCTGCCAGCATCTCCTCCCAGGAAGCGGGATCTGCAGGGGCTTTCGGATCCATCATCTTCTGTTCCAGTGCCGCAAGCAGTGCGTACTCCTTTGCTGCCAGCGGATACTCATCCAGTACCGTCTGATCCAGCAGGGCGGACGCCCACTCCTCTTCCATTGTCGGCATCATCTCCGTTGCGACGTCCTCTCGCCTTATCCTCTGCCTCCTTATGGATTGCCCTCTTGTCCTCTTCACAGA
Source organism: uncultured Lachnospiraceae bacterium (assembly GCA_900318875.1). GTDB lineage: Bacteria > Bacillota > Clostridia > Lachnospirales > Lachnospiraceae > CAG-791. The sequence goes on from ONMH01000004.1 coordinate 56,650, forward strand.
AATCTTGCTGTAATGCTCTCTCTGCATGTCTTTACCTCCTCAAGTGTCCCTGCCGCAACGATCCTTCCGCCCTCTTTGCCGCCTCCCGGTCCCATGTCCAGGAGATAGTCCGCACTGTGGATGACATCCAGGTCGTGCTCAATCACGATGACGGTGGCACCCTGGTCGAGGAGGGTCTGGAACGCGGCAAGGAGCGTCCTCACGTCCCGGGGATGCAGGCCGATTGTCGGCTCATCGAAGACAAACACAGAGCCCTCCTGGGGACGGCCCATCTCGGAGGCGAGCTTTAGCCGCTGCGCCTCTCCGCCGGAGAGTCCCGGCGTCTCCTCTCCCAGCGTCAGGTAGCCAAGGCCCAGGTCATGCAGCACCTGGAGACGCTTTCGCACCACAGGCAGACTCTGGCAGGCCTCCAGCGCCTCATCCACGGTGGCCGCCATCAGCTGGGGCAGCGTATAGGACTGCCCGTTGGGATTGGTCCAGTGGATCTCACCCGCCTGCTTTCCATACCGGGTGCCCCCGCAGTCAGGGCAGGGAATCTCCACGTCCGGCAGGAACTGCACGTCCAGACTGATGGTCCCCGTTCCGTCGCAGGTGGGGCAGCGAAGGCTCCCCGTGTTGTAGGAGAAGGCACCGGCCTTCACCCCGGCCCGCTTTGCCTCCTCGGTTTTGGCAAAGACCTTCCGCAGCTCGTCGTGGACATTGGCATAGGTTGCCACCGTGGAGCGCACGTTGATGCCGATCGGGGTGGAGTCAATGAGCTGGGCCCTTGTGATCCCGGGCGCATCGACCGATACCACGTGGGCGGGAAGCGCCGTCCCATTGATGCTGCTCTGCAGGGCGGGGATCAGGCTCTCCAGAACAAGGGTGGTCTTTCCGGACCCCGACACGCCGGTCACGACGCAGAGCCGCCCCTTGGGAAAAACCGCGGTGAGGGGCTGCACGGTGTGAATCGCCTGGGTCTGCAGCCGGATCTCCCCCTTTTCAAAGAGCGCTTCCCTGCTGCACCTTGTCCGGACCGACTCCCCGGTATTTCCCGCCAGAAAGGGACCGATGACGGAGCGGGGGTTTTTTTCGATCTCCTCCACAATTCCCTCCGCGATGACCTGCCCGCCCTCCTTGCCGGCGGCAGGACCCATCTCCACCATCCAGTCCGCTTTCTTTAAGATGTTGGTGTCGTGATCCACCAGGACCACCGTATTGCCGTCGGCGATGAGGTCATCCATCACCCCGGAGAGGCCCTCCAGGTTAGCGGGATGGAGGCCGATGGAGGGCTCATCCAGGACATAGAGGACGCCCGTGGTCCGGTTTCGCACTGCCCTCGCAAGCTGCATTCTCTGCCGCTCTCCGTTGGAGAGCGTGGAGGCGGCCCGGTCCAGGGACAGGTAGCCAAGACCAAGATCGAGGAGCCTTGCAGCGGTGTCCTGAAAGGCGGTGCAGATGCTCTCTGCCATCGGGCGCATGTACTCCGGGAGGGAGGCGGGGACCCCGTCCACCCAGGAGACGAGTTCCGTCAGTGTCATCTTGCAGGCATCAGCCAGGGAGATGCCCCGAAGGCGCGGTGCCCTCGCCTCCTCCGAGAGCCTTGTCCCGTGGCAGTCCGGACAGATGTCGGTCTTCAAAAACCGCTCCACCCGCTTCATACCCTTCTCGTCCTTCACATGGGACAGGGCATTTTCCACCGTGTAGGTGGCATTGAAATAGGTAAAGTCCATGTCCCCCGCCGCACCGGTCGTGTGGTTCTGGTAGACGATGTTCGTCTTGACCGCCGGGCCGTGAAAGACGATGTCCCGTTCCTTCGGGGTCAGGTCCTTGAAGGGAACATCGGTCCGCACGCCGAGCTTTCGCACGATGTCCTTCATCAGGGACCACATGAGGGTCTGCCAGGGGAGGACTGCCCCCTCGTCGATGGAGAGGCTCTCATCCGGCACCAGGGTCGACCCATCCACGGTGCGCACCACGCCGGTTCCCTGGCAGGTCTTGCAGGCACCCCGGGAGTTGAACGCAAGGTCCTCCGCACCGGGGCCAAAGAAGTGGGCGCCGCAGACCGGGCAGACGAGCTCCTTCTCCGCCGCCACGTTCATCGTGGGCGGGACGTAGTGGCCGTTGGGGCAGCGGTGGCTTGCAAGGCGGGAGAACATCAGCCGCAGGCTGTTGAGGAGCTCGGTGGATGTGCCGAAGGTGCTGCGCACCCCGGGCACGCCGGGGCGCTGGTGCAGTGCAAGCGCCGCCGGCACATATCGGACCTCGTCCACCTGCGCCTTCTCCGCCTGGGTCATCCGCCGCCTTGTGTAGGTGGAGAGGGCCTCCAGGTAGCGCCGGGACCCCTCCGCGTAGAGGACTCCCAGGGCCAGGGAGGACTTGCCGGATCCAGAGACCCCGGCGATCGCCGTGATCTCGTGCAGGGGGATGTCAACGTTGATGTTCTTTAAGTTGTGGACCCGTGCGCCCCGGACCTCGATCGCCCTGGGCTGCATGTGGATGGCTCTGTCTGTTTCGGTTCGATGTTCCATTTCGCTCTCCTTTTGCACCTGTCTTTGTCTTCCTGCAGTGTAGCACACCTGGCAAGGGGCACGAAAAAAGGGAGTTTCCTCCGCATCTGGAAGGGAACTCCCCTTTTTTGGTTCCATGCATTTTCTGCAGGGTCTGTCATCTCCCGCTCTGTCAGGTCAGCGTTTTGACCCAGGTCCAGCTGTGGACCTTCTGGGTGACCGTGATGCACTTGATCAGCTGATCGATGTTGAGGCACCAGACCACCGCCCAGAAGGGTGCACGCAGCACAAACGCGGCGATCATGCTCAGCGGCACCACCACGCCCCAGCTGTAGATGATGTCGCTGATCATGGAGTAGCGGGTATCCCCGCCGCCCCGGATGATGCCGGTCTGCTCCGGCATCTGAAAGGACATGCCGATGGAGATCACCGCCTGTATCGTCATCTGCGTGACTGTGTAGTCATGGGCGGTCTGGGTCAGCTTGTAGAACGACAGGACCGGGGTGCGCAGAAGCAGGAGAATGCAGCAGGTGAGAAGGCCCACCAAGAGATAGATGACCTGAAAGGAGTGGACCATGCCGGGGAGCTTTCCCCGCTCTCCCCTGCCCACGGTCTGGGAGATCATCGCGCAGGAGGCGGAGGCCGCTCCGATCGGGATCATCTTGGTGTACTGGAAAAAGGTCCCCGCAACACCTGAGGCGGCCAGGGCATCGGTGGAGAGATGGCCGAAGATAGCCGTCTGCACGGCGACCGCGCTGCTGAAGATGACGGCGGACACGACGCAGGGGATGGAAACGCGCAGGTACTTCCGCATCACCGCACGGTCAATCCGAAACACCCCGAGAAGATCCCCCGCCGAGAGGTGACTTCTTCGAATGATCGCGACAAGCACGATGACAAACTCCGATGCGGTGGCGATCAGCGTTCCGATCGCGGCGCCGTGAATTCCCATCTCCGGAAAGCCGAACTTGCCGTAGATCAGGCAGTAGTTGATCGTACTGTTCACCGCAAGTCCCACGCAGGAGACCACGAAGGCGATCCGCACGATTTGCATGCCGCGCAGCATGGCGAGCATGAGCTGGAGGGCGATGAAGATCAGGTAGGTGTACCGGATGATGGAGAGGTACGAGACCCCCTCCCGGATCACCTCCGGGTCGTCGGTAAAGAGGCCGACCATCCGAGCCGGGATGCAGAAGGCGGCGGCCGTCAGGGCCGCCCCCGCTGCCAGGCCGCAGATGAGGGCTGCGCCGAATACCTGCCGGATCCTGGCGGTGTCGTGCCGTCCCCAGTACTGGCCACCCAGGATGACAACGCCCTCTCCCAGTCCCATCACCGTGAACTGCTGCAGCACGTACTGAATCTGGTTGACCGCTGCCGCGGCGGAGAGCGCCGTCTGGCTGTAGCCTCCCAGCATCACGTTGTCCAGCACGTTCAGCGTGAAAGTCACGATATTCTGCAGAACGAGGAGAATCATCATCCTGAAAAACGTTCCATAAAATGCCCTGTCATGTGAAAATACCGTCTTCCCCATCATCCTGTCTGTCTGCCTCCATCTGTCCTGTCGGGTCGGCCCATTTTCCGCCATTTTTCCACGGTTGTCACCCTCCAAAATCACCTGTTCCGACGATTTTCCCACCCGGTGCCGAGATGCCGGGAAAGAAACAGGCCGGGAAGCCGATGTGTCGGCTCCCCGGTCTGTTCCGGTTGGTCAGCGTATGGTTTCGCGGCTGGTCAATCCGGCCGGTACTCGTCAAAATCGTAGTGAATCGTGCCAAAGGGCGTCTCCTGCTCGCGCAGGGCGATGGACTTTGCCTTCTCGTTGATCTCCTCCGCCGTGACGCTTCTTCCGAGCTCGTTGGAGAGCATGACACCCTCAGACAGGAACGCCGTCTTCATGGCGATGTACGGGGAGTCGATTCTCGTCTCGTCGGTGAGATCGCCGCGCAGGTAGGAGTACCACTGCAGCTGGTTGTCGTTGTACATCTCCATCTCGGGGTGCAGCATCAGCTCCTGCTGTCCCGTGATGTCGCCGATCGCGCACTCGAGCTTGTTGTCAAAGAGCTCTCCCTCCTTGTTGACGCCGAACCACTCGAGCCTGGGCTTCTGAAGAATGCCGCCGCCCACGATCTGGCCGCTGGCAGGGACTGCCATAGGGCCGCCGGTCTGGTCCACATCCGTGAACTTCAGGCCGCCGAGAGAGCCCGCGATGAAGCTCGGCCCGATCTCATCCATGTGCATGGCCCAGTCCTCGTAGATGTCCATGGACAGGCCGCCCTTGAACCGGGCAAGACCGACACTCAGATCCTCCACCGGCGCAGTCCGGTTTGTGATCCGGTCAATCGCAGGATCGGTCCAGTAGTCGCAGCTCGTGAAGCCGTAGACGCTCTCGAGCTCCGGCATGCCCATCACGTACAGCATCTGGGCAAGGTGGTAGATGCCAAGGTCAAAGAGAGGTCCGTGGACACCGATCTTCGGATCGATGAAGGCAGGGGAGAAGAAGGGCATGTCGTAACCGGGACGGCCCTGTCTTCTGTGGCCCACGCTCCTTGCGTGGTAGACCTTGCCCAGGTCTCCGTTCTCGATCAGGCGCTTTGCGATCCGTGTCTGAGGGTTGTAGATCGAGCTGATCTGGATGGCCAGCTTCTGGCCGTACTTCTTCTGGGCATCATAGAGGATCTTGGCATCTGCATAGCTGGCCGCCATGGGCTTCTCGGAGTAGCAGGGGAAGCCCGCTGCCATAACCGCTGTCGCCACGCTGGTGTGGAGGTTGTTGTGCACGCAGACCTCGACCTCGTCGATGTCATCCCGCTTTAACATCTCGCGGAAGTCCTGATACAGGCAGTCCTCCGGGATGCCGTACTGCTTTCCGAATGCCTCGAGACGATCTTTATCGATCTCGGCTGCTGCCACCACGGTCAGCTTGTGGCCGCGGCGCTTTAAGTTGTCGATGACCGTCATGTGCCGGTGCGAGATCATGCCGCAGCCGATGATGGCGATTCTGATTTCCTTGTCCTTGTTCATCTCCTGACTCCTTTGTGTGTGATTTCTTCCCTTTTCTTTACCAGCCGAGGATCTTCAGATACTCCCGGCTTCTTCTTGCTGCCTCCAGCGGATCGAGTTCATAGTGCTCATCCTGCTCGACCACCACCCAGGTGGCACCCGCATCCAGGGATGCCTCCAGGATCGGCTCCCAGATCATCTGGCCAAAGCCCACCGGGCGGAAGCCGAAGTAGCCGGTATCCTTTCCGTCATCCTTGGTCTCCACGCCGATCAGCTTGTACATGTTTTTGACTTCGCCCTTCTTGATGTAGTCCTTTAAGTGGACCACCGGGATCCGTCCCGTGTACTTTTTAATGAACTCCACCGGCTCATGAGTTGCCACGTCGCACCAGCAGGTGTCGAGCTCTGACTTCAGGTTGTCTGCGGGGATGGCATCGAACATCTCGTCATAGCCCCACTTGCCGCTTGCCAGCTTCACAAACTCAAAGTCGTGGTTGTGGTACAGGAAGGTCATTCCCGCGGCGTGAATCTTCTCTCCCACCTGGCTTAACAGGGGCAGGAACTTTGCAAACCCCTCCGGGTTGGCGGGGCGGTACTCCTCTGCCATGTAGGGCATGACCAGGAACTTCACACCGATGGTGCTGTAGTCCTCGATCACCTTGTCGAGGTCATCCATCATGTCCGCAAAGGGGACATGGGCGCTGATGGGGACAAGGCCCACCTCGTCCAAGACCTTTTTGATATAGGCGGGCTCGAGGCCATAGAGGCCGGCGAGCTCTACGCCGTCATAACCGATCTCCTTCACTTTGGTCATCACGTCCCTGAAGTTCTCCGGTGTCTTCTCCAGAAGATCCCGTAAGCCATATACCTGAATGCCAACCGGTAATTTATTGCTCATTTCTTTTTCCTCCCTTGTGTTTTCTCATATCGAAGTTCCGGAACGCCTGCCATCGCGCTGATGTCGTCCCTACTCCCATGATTTCTTATAATGTAACGCTTTCCCGTTTGAACAGCTATTTGATTTTTACCTTCCTTTTGTTCTCGTTTTGACTTCCGGATCACAATTCAGTCGATGCAGGTCAAAATAAAGTTACTGTTTGTTGCTACAGTAAAGAATCCGAAACAATGCAAAGTCGTTAGCTTCAGGCTTGGCTGAGATCATGACGCATAT
>ONMH01000001.1 GCA_900318875.1 uncultured Lachnospiraceae bacterium
TTCTCCCCGTCGTAGGTGTCCGTACCCACGAGGGAGGCGGCATCCGCACCGATGTGGAATGAGACGTTCCAGACGGGGCGGCCGAAGGCCTCGGCAAGGCTCTCTGCGAGGACATTCTTTCCCGTAGCCTTCGGTCCCGCAAGGAGGAGGTTCTTTCCGCACAGGAGCGCGGCTATCGCCTTTTCCCAGACGGGGGTCCCGAGGTACCGGACGCCGCCTGCAGGGACCCTGCTTTTCAGGTCCTCCGGGACCTCATGCTTTGCCCGGAAGGACGCAAGGCCGTCCAGGAGCTCCTGCTCCACGCCTTCCTCTTTCAGAAATGCAAGTATATCTTCCATCGATGCCATTCCTTTCTGCCGTCAGCTGTCACTGATAATCCATCACCCGGAACATGGGCTTTACGGCGACGATCTCGTCGTACTCCTCCTGGGTCACGGTCTTGGTGTGATCAAGACCCTTCAGCTCCTCCTTCATTATCACAAAGGCCTCTCCGATCTCCTCGCACTTTCCCTCCCGGATAATCCGGATCATCCTCGCAAGGACGACAGGGTGCGCGTACTGGGGCGGTACGGGAAAATCCGGGCAGGTCTTTATGTAGTCCGCTGCATTGCTCACCGCATTGTCCCAGTCCTTCTGTACGGCCTTCTTGTTCCTGCGCCCGGTCGGGAGAATCCCGGCGCCCGCGACAAAGAGGAGCCCTGCAAAGCCAAAGAGGACACAGTAAAGGGGCCAGCTCTTCTCCCCTCTTGCGAGAAAGACGATGCCGACAATGGCAAGGGCCATGGAGACAAGGAGAATTCCCACAGCCAAAACGAGGTTTGAGGTCTTCACGCCGTCCACGGAGCGCTTGTTCCTTGCACTGTAGGACAGGTTGTCTCCGATCTCCGGCTTTTCCTCCAGATAGGACTTTGCGCGCTGCAGCGCAGCCACGGAGGCCTGTGCCGTCTCCGAGAGGTGATCGAGAAACCTGGCCTCTTCCTTTCTTCTTGCCTCGGCAAGGCGCTGCTGTGCCTCTTTGGAATGGACCGGGATGTCCGGGTGGTCTCTCTCCACGGCGGCAAGGAGCGTGTCCACGTCCTGCTCATACTTGAAGTTGCAGGAGATTTCCCTGCCGTTTGCAAGCTGCACCACGAGGTAGGGAATGGAGCCAAAGAGCCCCTTTCCGGTGTATCCGCCCCTGCTCATCGCAACGCGCTTGAAGACCCTGCGCACATCGGTCCAGACCGCGTAGTAGCGGCGGTCGATGAAAAAGCTGTTGAGGTAGATGGCCTGCTTTCCCAGGCCGCAGGGCCCGATTTTCTGACAGTGCTTCTTATCCTCTTCCAGTGCCTTCGGGTCGAGGACGAGATTCCCGACGCGCTTTGGTGCAAAGATCATAAAACCCTCCTGAGAACACAAATGGGCAGACCGTACCTCTGCAGAAATACGGTCTGCCGAAAGATCAGCTGTTTTCTTTCAGACAATCAATTGCAAAATCCTGCAATGGCGCCCAGGCACTCCGGAGCCATCATGAAGTAGGTCGAGGAGACTGCACTCATGAAGATGGCAGGAATGGCGCAGACCCAGAAGTTCTTCTTTTCTTTTGCCAGGTACATTGCACCGGACCAGAGAACGATCATAGCCAGCGTCTGGTTGGTCCAGGAGAAGTATCTCCAGATGACTGTGTAGGACAGGAAGCCGAGCGTGTTGCCGAAGCCGAGGAAGGCGCCGACACCCAGAACCGGGATGCAGAGCTTTAAGCGGTTTACAGCACTGCCCTGGTCGATCTTTGCCCAGTCGGCGATGGTCAGTCTTGCGGAACGGAATGCGGTATCGCCGGAGGTGATGGGGCAGGCGATAACACCGAGCATTGCAAGTGCCACGCCAACCTTGCCCATGGTCTTGATGCAGACATCATAGATGGCTGCGGACTGGCCGTCTGCCAGGATTTCTGCAAGGCCAGTGTTCAGGCCTCCGGAAACCTCGTAGATCGAGCAGCCTGCTGCTGCCCAGACAAGAGCGATGATGCCCTCTGCCACCATGGCGCCGTAGAAGACGAAGTGGCCCTGGCGCTCGCTCTTCATGCATCTTGCCATCAGAGGAGCCTGTGTGGAGTGGAATCCGGAGATAGCGCCGCAGGCGACGGTGATGAACATGAAGCTCCAGACAGGGGTTCCTGACGGATGCATGTTGTAGAAGTGGGTCCAGATCTCCGGCGTTGCATAGCCGTGGGTCGGAAGGCCGAAGGCGACACCGACCGCCATGGCGATCAGGCAGAAGCCGAAGATCGGGTAGATCTTGCCGATGATCTTGTCGATGGAGATAAAAGTGGCGATGCAGTAATAAGCCAGAATGATCGCAAGCCAGGTCGTCGTTGCGGAAAAGAACCCGCCGTTTCCGGTCTTATTGGGATCGATGAGCTTCACGATCAGGCCTGCAGGGCCGACAGCGAACACGGTGCCGACCATGATCAGGAGAACCACGGAGAAGACACGCATGACGGCCTTCATCGTGTTGCCGAGGTACATACCGGTTACCTCGGCGATGGAAACACCGTTGTGTCTCTCAGAGAGCATTCCGGACATGTAGTCATGGACACCGCCTGCAAAGATGGTACCGAAGGTGATCCAGAGGAACACGATGGGTCCCCACAGAGCACCCTGCATGGCACCGAAGATCGGGCCGAGGCCTGCGATGTTCAGAAGCTCCACCAGGAACAGTTTCCACTGCGGCATAACCACGTAGTCGACGCCATCATTGATGGTGACAGCCGGCGTATCGCGGTCGTCCGGAGCGAAGATGTTGTCCACAAATCTGCCGTAGGTAAAATACCCGCAGATCAGCAGAGCGAGACACAGAAGAAAGCTAATCATTTGTACACCCCTCTTTCTGCATAGAAAAATAGTTTTTTGTATATTCTGACGAAATGCGCCTGCAGAATCGCACTTGTTTCGCCATTGGTATCTTAGAGCATTCCACTTCCAAAAGATAGGCGCATTGTGACGAATTTTCCCCTGCGTTTTTATACATTATTCCCGATTCCTTTATGATATTTATTTTTTCTTAACAAACTGCTGGAAACGCCTCGCCCGGGGAAGATTGGGAGAATATTCTGAAATGCAGAAAATGATAGGCAGATGCACAAAAATACCGGAATATTGTATCAATCAAAAACAGATCCCAAAGGTCGCTGTCCTGCGGGATCTGCTGATTTCCTACTCGGTTTTGCTCTGCTTTGCACAGTACAGGGCGATCCCGGCGATCGTCTTGGCATCGGAGAGGGTCCCCTCTGCGATCATGGCAAGAAGTTCTTCCTTTGTGTGGACCTCCATCCGGATGTCCTCCGCCTCGTCGAGGTGCCGGGAGGGCGTCTTCTGAAGATCCTCTGCCAGATAGACTTCCGTGTACTCATCGCACCAGGCGACAGCGGTCCTTGCTCTGCAGAGGAAGGTAAGCCTCTCTGCCCGGTAACCCGTCTCCTCAAGAAGCTCTCTTTTTGCGGTTTCTGTAAGGGACTCCTCCCCGTCTCTGCCGCCTGCGGGGAGCTCCAATACCTCCTCTCCCACTGCCGGGCGGTACTGCCGGACGAGGAGGATCCTCCCGTCCGGGAGGACAGGGACGATGGCGGCGCCGCATCCCTTCTTGTGGTGGACAAAGTCCCACTGTTCGATCTTGCCGTCCGGGAGTCTTACCGTGTCCTGGCAGAGGTCCACCACCTTGCCTGGCATCACCGTCTTTCTTGCAAGGCGCTCCAGTTTTCCGCTCATGGCGCTTCCTTCCCGGAGAGAAGGGCAGCAAGCGTTCCAAACAGCTCCTCCTCCCTCTCATAGGGGAAGATCCGGAAATACGGATCTCCCTGGATCATCAGAGCTCATACCCGACCCCGAGGGAGGGATTTGTCGCCTCGCAGACAAGAAGGTCCGCCTCCCGGATCCAGGCGGTGTCCTGGCGATAGATCGCGCCATCCTGTGCTTTCCCCTGCTCGAGGACAGAGAGGGAGGGATCTCCCACATGTTCTGTGAGGACGGTGCCGTATTCCCTGCATCTGGCGATAATCCTCCGGTACAGGGCGGCATCCTGCCGCCCGCCCCGGATGGATCCCGCAAAGTAGATCTTCATGGCATTTACCCGTTCAGGTGAAGGTGAAGTTCGGCCTTCGGCTCCTCGTCAAAGGGGACCTCGTCGGGATCTTCTGTACCGTCTCCGAGCTTTGTTGTCAGGAGCCGCACGCCGTTCAGCTCGATGTCCTCCTGCACCGGGATGCAGATGAACTCCTGCCCGTCGATGCGCTTTGTGGTAATGAGAGACGCCATCTCGCTCTTTACCTGGATCTTGATGGACGGGGACTTGATCTGGATCGAGGAGCCGGCCGCGATGTTCTCGGCGCTCAGGGTCTTCCCCTCTCCGATGATCTCATCGTAGTGCTCCTCGAAGTGAGCCATCGCCTCCTGCGGGGCGCCGCTCTTTTCAAGGACTCTGCGAAGTTCTGTCTTTCCGAGCTCGAGCGGGGCATCCCCGGCATCTTCGCCGCCTGCATCCGCATCCTGTTTGATCATCTCGTTTAAGTTCTCGTTGACGGCCTTGACGTTCTCAAAGTCGCAGCTTCTGCCGAGCGTCTCCTCGACGACCTGGGTGAAGAGTTCCCGCTGGGCCTTCTCGCCCTCGGGGATCTCGACGCTGCTGCCGATGATGCCGTCGATGAGCTCCTCGTGCCGCTCGTCCTCCTTCTTTGCGTAGTACAAAACCTCGTGGATGTCCGGGGTTCTGTCGTTGTAGGCGGGAAACAGAAAGCCAAGGGAAGGGAGCTGCACGCCAAGGTCAGACCGCTTGTTGATGAAGGTCATGTTTTCTGCGTCGTAGCAGAGCCCCTCCTTCACCTCAACGACCGGGCAGATCGCGCACAGGATAAAGCTGTAGACGTAGTCGCTTGCATCCTCCATCTCGGTGCCGTCGGAGGCCCTCCCCGGGATGTCATAGGTCCCGTGGGCGAGGAGGATCAGGTGTCTTCCCGCCTGGTTGTAGCTCTCCTGGATCTTCGTCAGGAACTCCTTTGCGATCTCCGGGCTGTCGAGGTTGGACTGGAGCACCCGGTACATCTCCCACTGCTTCCCGCCGGTCTCCTCCTCATTTAAGGGGAAGGACATGTTGAAGAGGTTCCTGCCGAACTTCCCGGACAGGACCTTCTTGAAGATCTCGCAGTACTTCTCGAGCTCCTCATCCTGCAGGGCGTTGAAGGTCTCCTTTAAGTCTGCAATGACGCTCCCGTCCTCATCGACAAAGGCACCGGTGATCCGGTCGATCGCGCAGTGCTCCCTTGTCAGCTGTTTGCGCACTTCTGCTGCTGCTTTTTTATCCATGGATTGAGCTGTTCTCCTTCCTTCAAAGTGCCTTTTCTTCTATATACAAAAGGACACAGGGACCATCATACGATGGACCCTGTGCCCGTGCAAGTCCTGTTCTGTTTCAGATTCAGTCAGCGTTTCTCCTCTTTTCAAAGTCGTCGACGAGCTGGATGACGAGATCCACAGTGCCCTCAACGCCAAGAAGGCTGGTGTTCAGGCAGGCGTCATAGGAGTTTGCGGCGCCCCACTTGCGGCTCGAGTAATAGTTATAGTAGCTCTGCCGCTGGCGGTCCTTCTTGTTCATGAAATCCCGCGCCTTCTGCTCGGTGGTGATGTCCGGATACCGGTGCATGATCTCATGGATGCGGTAGTCCTCATCGGCATAGATGAACAGATCGATGACGTTCGGCAGATCCTGCAGGGCACTGTCTGCGCAGCGGCCGATGAAGACGGCCGGTCCCTCCTTTGCAAGCTGTTTGATCGTGTCAAACTGCGCGAGGAATACCTTCTGGCTGATGGGCATGTCAACGAAGTTGGATGCGTTGTAGCCAAAGGAATAGGTGTCCATGACCAGGTTGTAGAGGAAGGAGTTGGTCGGAGCCTCGTCGTGCTGCTGGATCATCTCCTTGCAGAACCCGGAATTGGATGCGGCCTTGGTGATCAGTTCCTTGTCATAGTACTTGATTCCGTAGTGCTCGGCGACCTTCTCTCCGATCTCGCGTCCGCCGGAGCCAAACTGTCTTCCAATTGTGATGATAGTATTCATGCTGCCTCCTTCTTCTCCCTGGGCGGACCTGCCAGGGATGTTCTGTAGCTTTATTATAAAAGATACCAGAAGGAAATGCAAAACCTATTGTTCAGCATGCCGGAATTGTAACGGCGTTTCCTGCTGCAAACTGGGGATCCTGACGGATCCTGACCGCCAGGGACGCTTGCTTCCTCCGAAAAGAATGCGGCAGAGACAAAAACAGAGATGATTCCGTGTTTCGTCCTCAAGCCTCCGGCAGGGTGTCCAGAAGGTGCTGGAAGTAGGCAGGGATGGGGGCCTTTGTCTCGATGTATTCCCCGGTTGTCGGGTGGACAAAGCCCAGGATGTACGCGTGCAGGCACTGGCCCTGAAGGTGCCCCGGGTTGTTCTTTGCCCCGCCGTAGACGGTGTCCCCAAGGAGCGGGTGGCCAAGGTGCGCCAGATGCACCCGGATCTGGTGGGTCCTTCCGGTCTCGAGCCGGCATTCGATGTAGGTGGCATCCCGAAAGCGCGTTAAGACGTGCACGTGGGTGACAGCCCGCTTTCCGCCAGGCACCACTGCCATCTTCTTTCGGTCCTTCGGGTCCCTTGCAAGGGGCTCGTCGATCGTGCAGTCGTCGTCTTTCAAGATCCCGCGGCAGATCGCAAGGTAGCGCCTTACAATCGTGTGGTCCTTCAGCTGCTGCGCAATCGAGCGGTGGGCCGCATCGTTCTTGCAGACGATGACAGAGCCTGTTGTGTCCCGGTCGATCCGGTGCACGATGCCGGGGCGAAGGACCCCGTTGATCCCGGAGAGGGAGTCCCCGCAGTGGTACAGGACTGCATTGACCAGGGTCCCCGTGTAGTGCCCGGGGGCGGGGTGCACCACCATCCCTTTTGGCTTGTTGACGACAAGGACGTCGCTGTCCTCGTAGAGGATGTCGAGGGGGATGTCCTCCGGCAGGATGTCCGGCACGATCTTTTCCGGGATCGAGAAGAAGACATGGTCCCCCTCTTTGACCTTGGCGGAGGGCCTTACCCGGACGCCGTTTAAGAGCACCTCCCCGTCCTTTAAGAGGCTTGTGAGGTAGCTCCTCGAGTAGCCGTCAATCACCTGGGGCAGCACCTTGTCGAGGCGCTCTCCCTCGTATTCGGCCTCCACGACGAACTCGTTCATGATCCCTCTCCTGTCCGGTGGCCCTTCAGGAAGGCAAAGTCCTCATCCCGGTACAGGAACAGCACCGAGAGGATCAGGAAGAAGGTCGCCACGGTGACGTAGATGTCCGCCACGTTGAACACCGGGAAGTTGATGATCACAAAGTAGATAAAGTCCCGCACGTAGTGGAGCATCAGCCGGTCAATCAGGTTCCCGACAGCCCCTGCCGCGATAAAGACAAGGCAGAGATGGAGCGGCACGAAGTGGCGCTTCTGCGGGATCCTGGTGAGAAGGACAGCGATGAGAACCGCGGCTGCGATTGCAATAAGGGCAAAGAGCCACTGGGCGTTCTCCAGCATGGAGAAGGCGGCGCCGGTGTTCTCCAGGTAGTAGAGTTCCAATACCCCCGGGATGAGGACGGCCGGGTCCTTTCCCTTCAGTGCGGTGACCGCGGCCTGCTTCGTCAGCTGGTCGATGACAATGAGGACGACAAAGAGGGCGGCCTCCAGGAGGAGAACCGTCCCGCGGGATGCGGTTTTCTTTTTCACGCTTCCTCCTCCGTCCAGGTGATCTCGTCGATGGCGGAAAGGATCTCCTCATCGGTCACCGTGCGGTCCACAAAGGCATCGCCGACGCGCCGAAGGAGCACGAAGTTTCTCTTTCCGTCCCGGACCTTCTTATCGCTCCTGGTGAGGGCAAGCACTGCCTCCCGGTCGATGTCCGTGACGGAGATCGGAAGACCAAAGGGCACAAACATGTCCCGGATCTCGTAGTACTCCTCCTTGGAGATCAGCTCCCGCTTCCAGGAGATAAAGGACGCGGCAACGCAGCCAAGGGCCACGCACTCGCCGTGGGTCAGGGTGAAGTTCTTGTACTTTTCCACCGCATGGCCGATCGTGTGGCCGAAGTTGAGGAGCATCCGCTCCCCCTTCTCCGTCGGGTCCTTCTCGACGACATCCTTCTTGATCTCATTCGACCTTCGAAGCATCTTTGTCAGGGTGTCCGTGTCCCGGTCCCGGATCTCGTACATGTGGTCAATGAGCCAGACGTAGTAGTCCTCGTCTTTGATGAGGCCGTGCTTCATGACCTCGGCAAAGCCGGAGGCAAACTGCCTGCCGTCGAGCGTCTGAAAGAAGGCGGGCGTCTCGTAGACAAGGCGGGGCATGCAGAAGGCGCCGACCATGTTTTTGTAGCCCTCAAAGTCCACGCCGGTCTTGCCGCCGATGGAGGAGTCCGCCTGGGCAAGGAGGGTTGTGGGGATCTGGATAAAGTCGATGCCGCGAAGATAGGTGGCTGCGGCAAAGCCGGTCATGTCGCCGACAACGCCCCCGCCAAGCGCTGCCAGGACAGCAGTCCTGTCGAAGTGGTTCTCAATGAGAAACCGGTAGATCTCCTGGATCTGGGAGAGGTTCTTGTTCTCCTCCCCCGCAGGGATCGCGTAGATGAGGGGTTTTGTGGGAAAGAGGGCTGCAACCTGCTGTGCATAGCGCGGGGCGACGTTGGTGTCGGTGATGATGGCAAAGCGCCTCTCCCCAAGACCATGGGAGACAAGAGCCTTTCTCAGCCCGGTAAGGTCCGGGGCGTATACGATGTCATAGCAGGGCACTCCGTCCCGGCACACGGTCAGCGTGGTTTCTTCGTTCATTGTTGTCTGTTACCTCACAGTTGTCCAGATACAAAGATACGCACCAACTCGCATTGGTGCGCATCCATGAGATCCGTATTGTTTTCGCTTTAGTTTACGGAGTAGCGGGGAGCCGCATTTCCGTACCCCACAGCTGCACCGTAGGTGCCCTGGGCGGGATTCTGGTTTGCCATGCTGGCAGCGGCACCGGTCATGGCGCCCATTGCCATCGCGGAGGCGGCATCCTGGCTGCCATCGCCCGTGATATCGCCTGCGATGTCCACATCTTCCGGCGTGATCACGATGATGAAGTGAGAGATCTTCATGAAGTTGCCGCGAAGGGCATAGCAGGAACCGGATGCGAAGTCCACGATCCGCTGTGCCGTGTTGACATCAAGTCCCTCGAGGTTTAAGAGCACGGTCCTGTGGGACAGGAGCGTGTCCGTGATCTGTCTTGCCTGATCGAAGGAGCTGGGCTTGATCACCCGAACCTGCATGTTTCCGGCTGCAGGCTGCTGTCTTCTCCTTGACTGCTGCGGTATGGTGGCAGGGGCAGAGGCAGCTGCCGGCTGCGGTCTCTGGGGATTGCCGCCAAAGGCGCTGCGGCTCCCTGCTGCAGGTCGGTCCTCCTCGTACTCCTCGTCGTCCTCGCGCGACGCTCTTCTTCCGGGGAAGGTCAGCGTCTTGCGGGATCTTGCAGGCTGCTCGTACTCTTCGTCGTCATAGGTCTCATCGTCTTCGATGTCGTCATCATCCGGCTCGTTGTTGAATCTCATACCTCTGATTAAACCGTCAATAAAACTCATTTCTACCTTCCCTGGCCGGTCACGGCCGCGTATCTGTTATCAGGTGTAATCCCGCGCGCCAAAGATCGCAGTGCCGATGCGGACAATTGTTGCCCCCTCTTCCACTGCGACTTCAAAATCGCCGGTCATACCCATAGAAAGCTCACACATGGCAACATTATCTATATTTTTATTCCTGATGTCAATGCAAAGTTCCCTCATCAAACGGAAATATTGTCGATTGGATTCGGGGTTTTCCGTGTAGGGTGCGCTGGTCATAAGGCCCCTCACCTGGATGTTCGGGAGGGGAGCGATGGTCCTGACAAACTCCTCGGCATCCTCCGGGTAGACGCCCCACTTGGATTCCTCCTTCGCAGCGTTCACCTCAACGAGAATCGGCACCGTGATGCCGAGCTTCCCCGCCTGCTTGCTGATCTCCTTTGCCAGGTGCTCCGAGTCCACGCTGTGGATGAGGACCGCCTTGTCGATGACCTGCTTGACCTTATTCGTCTGCAGGTGGCCGATCATGTGCCAGCGCACGTCCTCCGGAAGGAGGGGCTTTTTCTTCTCGATCTCCTGGACCTTGTTCTCCCCGAAGTTCCGCTCTCCGCAGTCGTATGCCTCCTGGCAGAGCTCCACGGGGTGGGTCTTTGTCACGCACACAAGCAGCACATCGCTGCGCTTCCTGCCTGCCCTGTCACAGGCTGCCTGGATCCGCGCTTCCACGGACTTCAAATTTTCTGAAACCATTTTTCCTGCCTCCTGTTGATGCTGCGTTTGTTTACTGATAGACGAATTCATCCGGACTCATGGTCGAGGCGTCGAGCACGATGAAGTCGTACTCGCGCAGGCCGTAGGTGTCGTCCGGCTCCACAATCGCGTACTCATCGTTCTGGTCGATGACGGTGACCTGGCGGAAGTCCGCATAGCCCTTGTTGATGTTGTAGACACCGGTGAGCTTTGCCGTATCGTGGACTGTAAACGTGGACTGGGAGTCCTGCTTGACGAGGATGTCCCCCACGGTCTCGGTCGTTGTGTCTCCGGACTCGGTGACAGTCTGGCGAAGGACCATATCCTGGCCGCCCGTCCCTGCGGTCACGTACTCCTGCGGCACCACGAAGAACTCACCGTCCACCAGGGATGTGAGCGGGATCTTGAGGCCCTTTGTGTTGTCGGTCAGAAGCTCGATGTCAAGGAACCGGTCCGTGCAGAAGGTGCACATCGAATTCGTAAAGGCGAGATTTGCGTAGTAGTTGCCGGAATCGTCCTGCCTTGTCGTGATGGTCGCCCAGCAGGTCAGCTGGTTCTTCAGAAACTTGACCTGCACGACGGCAAGGTCCTCGAGCTCCTTTGCCTCGTCGGCACCGGAGAGGAGGATGGCAAGCGACCAGTCCTCTGCAGTCTCGAGCCGGTAGATCGGATCGCCGACGGATACCAGCGCGTTGTTCTCAACCGAGGTCTTCTTGTAATTCGTGGTGTCGAAGTCGCTCTTTGCCAGCGTGTCAAAGGTCTTGCCCTCGTACCCGTCCGTCGAGTAGACGATGTAGCCCGTCGTGTCCGTGTTGCAGTAGTGGATCGATGCGGAGTCCGCGATGTTCTTAATGTCGCCTAAGATGGCGCTGTTTGTGATCTTCTGGATCGTGCTGTTTAAGGAGTCCTTGAACGAGTAGACAGAGGAGAAGCTCCCCGGGGTGTAGGCGGAGGCAAACTCCGTGATGTCCGCCTGGAGGTCGGAGTAATCATTCGAGGTAAAGCCGGAGGCCGTGCCGGACTGCAGGGCCTCTGCCACCTCTCCGGAGGTGTCAATGGTACAGGCGAGCTTGTCTGCGCCGATCCGCTCTCCCTCCTTCGTGTAGTAGTTCACGTACCCCGCGTACTCTGCCTTGGCGATCTCCTCACTCCGGAGCGCTACCGCTGAGTAGATGCGGTTTGACTGGAGGGAGCCGATCCGGACCTCATATCCCACGACCTGCTTGCTCGTTGCGTAGCGGAACAGGCTGTAGAGCACGTAAAAGAGGATGATGAGAAAGATCACAAGTCCGAGGTTTAAGTGGAACCCGCCGCCGGATTTCTTTTTGGTTTTGTTCCTGCTGCTTGCCAAATGTCTGCCCCTTGCCCTGTATATCGATTCTGATTCAACACTTCATCATACAATGTCGTCCGGGATTTGTGAAGAAAAATCGTCTTCCTTTGAAACATGGTAAGGGACTTTCCTCCCTCTCCCATCCTCCGCAATGGCAGCAAAAAACCCGGCCCATCATGGGACCGGGTCTTGATTTTTCTGGGAATCTGCGTACTCCGGATCGGCTTACCTTCCCCCATAACCGGTATCGATGATTACCGTTTTACGGGAAATTTTCGATCAGAGGGATACGGCGATCATGGACTTTGCAGCCTCGGGGAGGTCTGCCTCATCCATGGAGACGGAGAGGACGAAGTCGACGTTGAAGGTCTCACTCAGTGCCTGGAGCTTTTTCAGCGTGGGGGTGATGTCCTGATCGCGCAGGTGTGCGATGTCGAGGAAGCTGTCGAAGTACATCTGCTGCAGATCATGGTCCTGAGAGATGATGCCTGCGACAAAGCCGGTGAACTGATCGCTGTTCTCGATGCTGTAGTCCTTGACGTTGATCAGTCTGACCTTGTTGTTCAGCTCATACATGTGCTGGGTGGATTTATCCAGATAGACAATGTTGCCGAGGATGTTTTTGACTTCAGTGTTGACCTTGTCGAGTAAAATCTTTGTCTTGCCTTTGCCCTTATTGCCTACAATCAGTTGAACCATGGGATGTGCCCTCCATCTTTCCTTTATTACCGGCAGGGATCTGAGGAGCTTCCCTGCGGTTTGTATGGGATCATTATAGCCGCTCCGGGAGTAAAAGACAACAATCAGTTGCCTGCCCGGAAGGGCACGCCTTGGAACATCTGCTGAAAACGCCGTGCAGTCAGGTCGAGGGAACGAGCGCAAGGAGCTCGTTCATCTGCTTGTAGAGGGCGTCCTCGTCGTAGGACTTCATGATGACGGCGACGTAGGGCCTTCCCGAGGTATCCCGCACCATGATGATCAGGCAGTGTCCTGCGGCATTTGTGGTGCCGGTCTTTCCGCCGATCACGGTCACCCCGGAGGGCGCCGTCTGCACCTGCTGCAGGTACATGTTGGTGGAGTTGACGGTGATGTCCTTCTCCGCCCCGTTCTGGTCGTGGTAGACCGTGGAGTAGTTGGCCATGTTGATGATCTCCGTGAAGGTGTCGTACTTTAAGGCCTCATTGAAGATCAGATACATGTCGTAGGCGGTGGTGTAGTGGTTGTCGTTGGAGAGACCGTTGGTGTTCACGAAATTCGTGCCGGTGGCCCCGAGGCGCTTTGCCTCGGCGTTCATCATCTGGACGAAGTTCTCCACGCTCCCGCCCACGTTCTCCGCAATCATGACCGCGGCGTCGTTTGCGGAGTAGATGAGCAGAAGGTGCAGGGCCTGGTCCAGCGTCATGGTATCGCCCGCCTTGATGCCGGCGACCTGCGCATCCGCATCGGTCTGGAGTACGTTTTCGGAGGCGGTCAGCATTGTGTCGGCGGAGGAGTTCTCCAGGGCGACGAGGGCTGTCATGATCTTGGTCAGGGAGGCGGGATAGACCCGGTTGAAGAGGTTGGCGCCATAGAGGGTATTGGCGTTGTTGACATCAAAGAGTCCGGCGCTGACGTACTCGGGAAGGTCTGCGATCTCCTCCCTGTTCACATCCCCGTCCGAATCCGCGACGGCAAGTTTCCCCGCAAAGGGGGATGCCACGGCGCCGCTCCCCGACTCTCCGGTCAGAATCGAGAAGTTTGAGTACTTCTGCGTGGAGGCAAAGGCCATTCCCACGGAGGAGGAGCAGCCGGTGAGAAGGAGCGCGCCGCAGAGCGCGGCACACAGAAGAACGCTCCTGAAGGATTTCAGGAGCGTTCCCGGGAAACGGGCAGGACTTTTGGTTCCACCATTACTTGTACATTTCACGCCACTCAAGATCTCCTCTGTCCAGTGATTTGATGAGCAGTTCTGCGGTTGCAAGATTGGTTGCGAGCGGAATGTTGTGGATGTCGCACAGACGCACGATGTTGTTGACATCGGGCTCATGCTTCTTGGCATCGGAGAACGGATCCCTAAGGAAGATCACGAGGTCGATCTCGTTGTTCTCGATCTGTGCACCGATCTGCTGCTCTCCGCCCAGATGCCCCGCAAGGAGCTTGTGGATGTTCAGATTTGTGACTTCCTCGATCAGGCGCCCGGTCGTGCCGGTTGCGTAGAGCTCATTCTTTGCGAGGATGCCGCGGTAAGCGATGCAGAAGTTCTGCATCAGCTTCTTTTTCGCATCATGTGCGATCAGTGCTATTGTCATCTTGTGATTACCCCCATATCAAATGCCTGCCTGTGCTGCTGTTTGTTCTGCATCCGCACGTTCATCACAAACCCGATCCCCGCATAGAGACAGACGAGCGAGGTCAGTCCGTAACTCACGAACGGAAGCGGGATACCGGTATTCGGGAATACTCCTGTTGCCACTGCGATGTTCATAAAGCCCTGAAATCCGATCCAGGTCCCCACACCTGCGGTCAGAACGGCGCCGCCCATGTCCTTTGTCTCCCGGGCTGCCCAGAAGAGCCGGATGGCGATCAGGGAGAGCAGGATCACCACAAGGCACGCGCCGATGAAGCCAAACTCCTCTCCGATGACCGTAAAGATGAAATCCGTCTGGGACTCGGAAATGTAGCCGCTGTTTAAGAGCGAACTGAATTCGTTGGTGTTGTAGCCCTTGCCGAGGAGCTGCCCCGAGCCGATGGCCATAATCGAGTTCATCGTCTGATAGGCCGTGGTGGTTGCGTAGTCCTCCGGGTGGAGCCAGGCCAGGATTCTGCCTCTCTGGTAGTCGTCCAGCAGCGTCGACCCCTCCTGGACCACGAGGTTTAGGAAGATCAGGATGGAGGGAACGGCAACCACGACAACACCCCCTGCGAGCTTTCCGTTCATACCGCCCACAAAGAGCATCACCGCGAGAATGATGACCATCATGATGGTTGTGGACAGATCCGGCTCCTCATAGATCAGAAGCAGCTGCGGGGCTGCGATCAGAAGACACAGGACGAGAAATCCATACGACTTCATTCTGTTCTTATATTTCATTATAAATTTTGCGTAAAATAAAATCAATAATAACTTCGCGGCTTCCGAGGGCTGGAACTGGATCCCGCCGATGGAGAACCACCGCGTCGCGCCGCCCCGTGTGACGCCGGCCGCGATGACGGCGGCGAGCGCAAGGAAGGAGATTCCGTACCAGAGCCAGTACCAGCGCAGCACCTTCTGGTAGTCGAGAAGAGAGCACAGCACCATGATCACAAGGCCCACGATCATGCCCTGGATCTGGCGGGGCTGCCGCTCCGGGGAGGCCGAGCCGATGGCAAGGATCCCGATGATGTTCAGACAGATGACAAGGCCGAGCAGAATGAAGTCGTTGTATCGAAAGCGGTAGGTGGGAAACAGTTTACGCATGGTCCTTCTTTCTCAGATTCAGGTCGGAGGCATCGTAGAGGGCGGTGAGGTCCTCTTCCGTGAGCTTCCCCGTCTCCACGGTGTCTCTTCCATCCCGGAGAAACACGTAGCCGGGGGACTTCTTCTGGCGGGTAAGGATGCCCTTTTTGGGAGAGAGAGGCGCCTCAATCCCGCGGACAAGGAGCTTTCTTGCGGCGAGGTCCGAGGAGGCGATAAAAAAGCTTCCCGCCTCTCTCCCCTCTCCTGCCCTTGCGATGCCAAGGAGGGATCCGAGCACCACGATGTTCTTCTCGGAGACGATGACCGCTCTTTAAGTTTCCGGGAATCGTCATGTAGTCGGCAACGTTTGCCCGGGGCGCCGGGGCTTTCTCTTCCTCCGGCGTCTCCTCTTCCGGCGCCTCCTTCTCGGGGAGGAGGTCGCTCTCATAGGCGCGCTTTACCCGAAGGAAGAGCTCCTGCGTCTCAGGGCTTTCGGAGAAGAGACAGAGGATTCGGATCCCGGCGCTTGCCTCAATGAGGTCTGTCAGGATGTCCTCCTCCTGGGGGGAAAGGGACCTTCCCCGGAAGGTGAGCGAGAGCTCAGACCCCTCGAAGAACTTCCGGTCCCGGGTGAAGGTGTCCTTTACCATGGCACAGACGCTGTCAAAGGGCAGGTCTGCGGGGAGGCGAACCAGGATCCCGTATTTCTGATGTTTGATCTGAACCCGTTCCAAAGTGCAAATATCCTTTTTCTGTCATGATTTCGGTCAGTCGCCCGTGATGGACGAGGCGTCCATACCGGCAGAGGTGCCGACGATCTCGTCGAGCGTCTTCACGTTGAAGTAGTAGGCGAGGACGTTCTCCGTGATCTGGGCGGCATAGTCGGAGGTGTAGCCGTTTGCGACCCTGGTTGCGATCGCAATCCTCGGGCTGTCGTAGGGCGCATAGCAGACAAAGAGCGCATGGTTGGGGTGCGCGTTGGACTGCTGTGCCGTACCGGTCTTGCCGGCGACCGTGACCGGCAGCTCATCGAAGTAGGTCTTGGCCTCGACGACACCCTTCATGCCCTCGTGGATCGCATCCCAGTAGGAGGCGTCCATGCTGATGACATTCCGGATGGATGCGGAATTGTCCTCGATGAGGCTTCCGTTCGAATCCTCGATCTTGTCGATGAGTGTTAGGTTGTAGCACGTCCCGCTGTTTGCCACTGTGGAGACATAGCGGGCAAGCGCCACGGTTGTGATGTTGTTGGAGCCCTGGCCGATGGCCGTTCGGATGGCATCCTCCGTCGAGAGGTTCGACTGGGCTTCCTCGATCTCGATGCCTGTCTTGTCGCCAAGGCCGTAGAGCGAGGCGTACGAGGAGAGCTTCTCGATGCCGGCTGCGCTGTCATAGCTTCCTGAGCCCTCGGACGCCAGCCGGTAGCCGACGTTGTAAAAGAACACGTTGCAGGAGTGGGTGATGGCCTGCGAGACGGTCAGGGACCCGTGGCCTGCCGGGTAGATCCAGCACCTCGGCTGATCGGAGGTGCCGAGCGTGGTGAACACGCCGCTGCAGTAGATCTCGGTGCTCGTGTCGATGACGCCCTCCGAGAGACCGGCCGTTGCGGACACCATCTTGAAGGTGGAGCCGGGGGCGGTCTTCTGCTGCGTCGCATAGTTGAACAGGGGGTTCGACTGGTCATTCCGGAGCTGCTCGTAGTAGTCCGCATCCACGCCGTTTGCCATCCTGTTGTTGTCGTAGCCCGGGTAGGAAACGAGGGCTAAAACGTCTCCGCTTGTGGGATCTGTGATGACCATGGAGCCCGTGCAGGGCTCGAGGGCGAGCTGTGCCGGCGTGAGGTCGAGGTTCGAGATCCGGTTCGTCATGAACTGGTACGCGGACTCCGTGCCGTCCTGGAGCGCTGCCTCCTCTGCTGCACCGACACTCACGACGCCCTGGTCGATGAGGAGCTGGCAGATCTGGGCTCCCGTCACCGTGTCGTTCAGGATCATGTAGTGGTAGAGCTGTTTGTCAAAGTCGGCGCTCGAACCGCACAGGTCCAGGATCTTTGTCACCAGGGCGCTGTACTCCTCATCCGAGGTCGCATAGGCGCTCCCGATGCCGAGCTGGTCCGCCTGGATCCAGTTCTTGGTGATGCAGTACTGCAGGAATTCCTTCAGAGAGATCGTCTCGTCCGTTGTCCAGGCCGTGTAGGTCTCGTCGGAGGTATCCACCTGGGACATGTCCAGGATGCTCCGATCCTTTAAGAGCTGCACGATGCAGCTCTCATAGGCCTGATCCTCCTCCAAGAGGTCGGTGTAGGCGGTGTCTCCGCTCTCGAGCTCCTTCTGGACCCAGGCAAGGACATCTGACTTTGTCTGGGTATAGGTCCGATAGACGCTCTTTTCCGTGTCCGAGGCATCGTCCGAGGAGAATTGACTGGTGTCGAGGATGTTGTTTCCGATCATCTGGTAGTAGACCGAGTAGATCGGGATAACGACTTCATCGGCAGAGGAGTCCTCGGTTGCCGTGTACTCCCTGATCGGCTGGATCTTTGTCAGGATGATGTCGGCGAGCTTCCGCTCCAGGATGTCGTAGGCCGCCTCCTGCAGGTCCTTGTCAATCGTCAGGTAGACGTCATTCCCCGCCGTCGGCTGGGTGATGTTGACGGTCTCGAGCTCCTTGCCCAGGTTGTCGACATAGACGGTCTTGGAGCCCTTGGTGCCGCGAAGCGTCGACTCCATCGACTTCTCAATGCCGCTCTTTCCCACGACATCCGTGGAGGTGTAGGAGGAGTCGGTCTGGGAGTAGGTCCTGAGCTCTTCCGTGGAGATCGTCCCCGTGTAGCCCAAAATCTGCGCAAAGTACTTACTGTCCACGTACCTTCTTACTGTCGTGTCCTCGATGTCGATGCCATCCATGGAGTCCTTGTTTTCGAGGATGGCGGCGACGGTCTCATCGGAGACGTCGTTTGCAATCGTCGTCGAGAGGTACTGCTGGTAGTTGTTGAGGGAGAGGGCATAGCGGATCGTCACAAGCTGCAGGATCCGCTTCTTGTCATCATATCCCCGCTCGGGGACGAAAGTCTTTGTCCCATCGCTCTCCGTGACGGTGTCCCCGATCTCGTAGCGGCCGCAGAGTGCGTAGATCACGTCATCTGCGGTGGAAGACTCCTCATCATAGGTGAGATCGTCCGTGCTGGCATGGCCGTAGACATCGGCAAGGAACCGCCTTCTGGCGCTGCCGTCCACGGTGAAAGCAAACGCCCCGGAGTCGTCCAGGGCGATGTCAAAGGAGCCCGCAGAGACGGTGTCCCCGTTCTTCTCGATGATGTCGAGGGCCTTCTCGATCGTCGCATTCAGCCCCGCATCTCCTGCCCCGTTGTCCCGGATCGTCACGGCGTAGGCGAGCTCGTTGTAGGCCAGGATGTTGCCGTTGCGGTCGTAGATGTTGCCGCGGGTGCCGTCGATCGACACCTCGCGCTTGATGCGCAGCTGGAAGTTGTTCAGGTAGGTTTCGCCGTTTACGATCTGCAGCATGAACAGCCGGTAGATGAGACCGCCGGCGCAGCCGCAGGCCACAAGGATCAGGATCAGGTACCGCACGTTCAGGCGGCGGAACAGATCCTTCAGATCTTTGCCGAAAGAATGGTCGCTGTGAAACAAGAATGATACCTCACAGAATCAGAGCGTCCTTCCCGCCCGTCTGCGGGGAGGCGTGTTTTTCCCTCAGAAACCGGTTGTAGCATAGGTGGATCAGCGGATAGACCGGAAGGGCAAGGAGCATGGTGAGCAGAAGTTCCGGCAGCATCACCAGGGTGAAGAAGGAACCGAGAAACAGGCGGTTCCGGATCAGAAACAGAAAAATGTAGCTGAAAAAGCAGTAGCCAAAGTCCGAGATCCCGATGAGAAGCAGCGGGAACGCGAGTCCGTCCACGTAGAGAAGGCGCTTGAACGTGCCGCAGACGTATCCGATGAGGGCAAACATGAGCGCACCGAACCCGATGAGCGGGCCAAAGAAGATGTCACACAAAAGCCCCGAGAAGAACCCGATGACAATGCCCTCCTTCTCCCCCAGGAGAAGTCCGAAGGAGGCGGCCTCGATGACCATGAGGTTCGGGGAAACGCCCGCGATGTCCGGAAGGACCGAGGACTGGAGGATGTAGCAGAGGGTCACGGTGAGAAAGACGACCAGAAAATGAATCAGTTTCTTCTTCATGGCGTGCTGCTGCCCCTTGTCTCCTCTGTGACGTCCTGCTTGAGCGTTGTGACAACGAGGACGGTCCCAAGGTGCGAGAAGTCGACAGCCGGCGTGATGGTGCCGGACTTGGTCAGGTTGTTGGGATCCTTCTGGATCGTGCTGACATAGCCCACGAGGATCCCCGAGAGGTACTTGTCGGAGATGTTGCTCGTTACGATCCGGTCTCCCACCTCCACGAGGCCCGAGGGGTCCTGAAGTCTCTCAAAGGGGATCGTGCCGTCCGCATAGGAGGAAAGGCTCCCTGAGACGATCATGGAGAGCTTGGAGCTCTCCTCCTCGCAGGAGACGTTGGAGTCGTCGTCGATGATGGTCTCCACCTGGGCCCAGTCCGGTCCGACCTGGGTAATGCGGCCCACCAGTCCTGTGCCGGCAAGGACGTTCATGTCGACCGCAAGGCCGTCATTCGTCCCCTTGTCGATGACAAACGAGTGGTACCAGGAGCCGGTGTCCTTGGCGATAACCCGGGCAGCGGTCTTTTCAAAGTCCGCATAGGTCCCGTCGAGCGAATACAGGTCCCGAAGCTCCTGGAGCTCTGACTTTGCCTGTTGGTAGTCGGAGTTCTCCGCGGTCAGCTTCTCGTTCTCCTCTTTCAGCTCGGCATTCTCCTCCTGGAGCTCCCTGATGTTCGTCGTGAGTTCATGCCGGTCCACAAGCCAGTTCCCAATCCTCGAGATCCCGGTCTGGAACGGCACCACGATAAAATTTGCCGTCGTATTCAGGACGCTCGTCACGACATTTGTGTTGTATGTAATTGCGATCAGGGCGATGCACAGGACCGTGACGACAAGGAGCAGATATCTGCCCGGGATCTCGACCCTGGGTCTTTCACCCTTTCTTCTCCTGGTTCCCTGAATCATCAGTAATTCCCCAGTCCCTCAATCGTGTAGGCAAGATTTTTGCAGCTGGCTTTGCGGATCACCTGGGCAAGGCCCTGGCAGGTGTTGGCGAGCTGGTCCGCAAGGCCCTCCTGCTGGCAGGCGCCGCCTGTTAAAAAGATTCCATTCCGGTAGATATCCGCGGAGAGCTCCGGCGGGGTGCGCTCCAGGATCACCTTCACCTGGTCGCAGATCTGGCGGAAGTTCTCCTGCAGGGCGTCGGAGACAAACTCTGCCTTGAGCATCTTTTCCATGGGAAGCCCCGTCACGATGTCCCTGCCAAAGACCTGGATCGACTTTTTGGTGCCTGTCATCGAGGAGAGCTGGGTCCTTGCGGTCTCTGCGGTCCGCTGTCCGATGATCAGGTTGTACTCCCTGCGGACTGCCGTGATGATCGACTGGTCAAAGACATGGCCGCCGGTCTTTAAGAGCTTTGAGAGGACAATGCCGCCAAGGGACAGGATCGAGACCTCTGTCGTGTCGTAGCCGATGTCGACCACAAGGCACCCCTGGGAGTTGTTGATGTCGATGCCAAGGCCGAGGCCGTCTGCGATCGCCTTGTCCACTGCATAGACGCTCTTTGCCCGGATCGCGGAGTCCTTGACGAGGTCGTAAAAGCTCCGCTTTTCCACCTCGGTCACATCCGAGGGAATCGTGATGTAGTAGTCCGCCCCGCGCATCTGTCCCCGCTGCTGATCCCGGATCAGGGAGTTTAAGAGGCGCTCCATGTTCTGAATATCGGCAATGACGCCGCCTCCTATGGGGGAGGAGACGCGGATGCTCGCCGGCGACTTCTCAAACATCTCGTAGGCGCTGTCGCCGTAGGCAATCATCGTCTGCCGGTTCTGGATCGCGATCATGTTCTTCTGGGTGGTGATCCGGCTCGTCGTGTTGTTGAAGATCTTGATGTTGCAGGTGCCAAGGTCGATGCCGAAGGCATTCTTCTCCCCGCCGCCGAGGATGCTGCTGCGCCCCGCATCTTCCCGGCTGGATCGTCCGAATAAACGCATGTTTTTTCCCTATTCTGAAAAGCCGCCCCCTTCCGCAGGGGGCAGCCGGATGGTTTCTGGTTGGTGGCTGCGCCCGGAGGGCAGAAGTCTTCCTTTTTCACATCCCCCCGGACTGTCGAACCTATTTTAAGGAGTTTATACTCTCCCTGCAAGTACTAAGAACGCTCTGGAAAGTCGGCAAGGCCGCGATCGAGCATGTTCTGGAGGGTTTTGAGGATTCCGAACTTTGCGTGCGGCCAGGTGAGGCCCCCCTGGAAGAAGACCGTGTAGGGCTCCCGGATCGGGCCGTCGGCGGAGAGCTCAATGGAGCTTCCGGAGACAAAGGCGCCGGCCGCCATGATGACATCGGAGTCGTATCCCGGCATCGGGGCGGGCTCGCAGGCAACAAACGAGTCGACAGGGGAGGCTGCCTGGATGCCCTGGCAGAAGGCGATGACGCCCTCCGGTTTGTGGAAGGTGATCGCCTGGATGATGTCGTGGCGGATTTCATCCCCCCGGGGAACCACGTCAAAGCCGAGCGCTTCGTAGCAGCTTGCGGCAAAGACTGCGCCCTTCTCCGCTGCTGCCGTCACCGTGGGGCCGAGAAAGAACCCCTGGTAGAACCTGGGAAGGACGGAGAGGCTTGCCCCGACCTCCTTGCCAAGGCCGGGGCTTGTGAGGCGCACAGCGGCGTTTGCAACGCACTCCTTTGTTCCCACAACGTACCCGCCGCAGGGGGCAAGGCCGCCGCCCGGGTTCTTGATGAGGGACCCGACCACCATGTCGGCGCCCACATCCGAGGGCTCTTTGGTCTCCGTGAACTCGCCGTAGCAGTTGTCCACCATGTAGATACAGTCGGGGCGGATGGCCTTCATGAACTGAATGCAGTCCCCGATCTGGTCGACGGAGAAGGTGCGGCGCGCCTGATAGCCCTTGGAGCGCTGTATGGTTACGACGTGGATCTTCTTTTCGGTGTCCTCTGTGAGGACTTTCCGGATCGTCTCCCTGTCAAAGGAGTCATCCGAAAGGAGGTCGATCTGCCGGTAGCCGATGCCGTACTCGGCAAGGGAGCCCCTGGAGGGTCTTATGCCGATCACCTCTTCCAGCGTGTCGTAGGGTTTTCCCGCAACAGAGAGGAGGATCTGCCCGGTGCGCAGGTTCCCGAACAGGGCCGTTGCCAGGGCGTGGGTGCCGCAGGTGATCTGCGGGCGAACCAGCGCATCCTCCGTGTGGAAGTAGTT
Organism: uncultured Lachnospiraceae bacterium; assembly: GCA_900318875.1. Classification (GTDB taxonomy): domain Bacteria; phylum Bacillota; class Clostridia; order Lachnospirales; family Lachnospiraceae; genus CAG-791. The sequence continues at coordinate 22,459 of ONMH01000001.1, forward strand.
GGCATACACCTCCTCGAGGCCGTCCCTTCCGATGTCATCGTAGCCGTAGCCGGTGGTGCCGGAGAGGTTTGCCTCTCCGATGTGGGCATCCTGCATCGCCTTGACAACGCGCAGCTGATTGACCTCCGCGATGGCGTCGATTTCGTCAAACCGGTCCCGAAGGCCCTGCAGAATCGGCTCTGCAAAGGCAAGGACCCTGTCGGAGATGCCAAGCTGCTCATAGATCGTCGTTTCTTCTGTGTGTTCCATCTGGTTCATGAATCTTCTGTCTTCTTTCGTTTCTATTTTCAGTACACCATCCAGTGGTGTTGGATCTTCTCTGCCATCGCCTCCACGAGGTCATCCTCATAGGGGTACTGGTCCACCTGCACCCAGGTGACGTTTCTCTCCCGCTTAAACCAGGTGAGCTGGCGCTTTGCAAAGTGCCGGGTCTGCTTCTTGATCTCCGCAACAGCCTCCGGGAGCGTACACCTGCCGTCAAGGTACAGAAGGAGCTGCTTATAGCCAAGGCCCTGCATGGAGACGTCCTTTTCCGTAAGGCCCATCTCCTTTAAGGCCTTCACTTCGTCTAAGAGCCCGTCTGCCATCATCCGGTCCACCCGGACGCCGATCCTGTGGTAGAGCTTCTCCCTCTCCATGGTGAGGACAAAAAAAACCGCATCAAAGGCAGGGGGCTTTTCGTGCTCCCTCTTATTGTGCACGGAGATCTTCTCTCCGGTCAGCTTCTGATACTCAATCGCCCGGACGACGCGCTTTACGTTGTTCTCCGGGATTGCAAGGGCGGCCTCGGGATCGATGGCGGAAAGCTCCTCCCACAGGGCGTGGTTTCCCTCTTTTTCTGCAAGGGATAAGAGTTCCTGCCGCAGGGCAAAGTCCGTGTTCTCTTCCGTGAAGTCGATGTCGTAGAGAAAGGACTGGATGTAGAAGCCGGTGCCGCCCACAAGAAAGGGCAGGCGGTTTGCCGCTTCAATCTCCTTTTCCGCCTGCTTTGCCTCCTTCTGAAAGCGAAAGACGTTCCACTCCTCAGTGGGGTCTGTGCAGTCGATGAGATAGTGGGGGATGCCCTGCATCTCCTCCTTCGTGACCTTGGCGCTTCCGATGTCCATGCGGCGGTAGACCTGCATGGAATCCGCGCTGATGATGCTCCCGTGGAAGCGCTTTGCAAGCTCCACGGAGACCCTCGTCTTTCCGACCGCGGTAGGGCCTGCGATGATGACAAGTCCCGGTTTTTCCTCTCCCATCACACGATCCTCTTGAACTTCTTTTCCATGTCCTGTTTTGTCAGGATGATCATGGTGGGCCGCCCGTGGGGGCAGTGGTAGGGGTTGTCGAGGGCAAGAAGCTCATCAATTAATGCCTGCGCCTCATGCAGGGAGAGCACCTGATTTCCCTTGACCGCCGCCTTGCAGCTCATCGAGGCGATCTTGTAGAGGATCGCCGCCGGGGTCCCGTTCATCTTCTCTTCGAGGATCTCGTCGAGCACCTCCCGAAGGAGCGCTGCCGGCTCGTTGGCATAGAGCTCAAGGGGGACGGCCCGGATCGCGATGGACCCGTCGCCGAAGTCCTCAAATTCATAGCCCATCTTTTCAAAGACGGACTGGTACTTCTGAAGGGCTCCCTCTTCCTTTCCGGTCAAATTCACAACGATCGGCGGGGCGAGGAGCTGGGAGGGCGCCTGGGTGCTCTGCTCCTTCTCGAGCCGCTTCATCAGCCGCTCGAAGTTGACCTTTTCGTGGGCCGCGTGCTGGTCGATGACGAGCATCCTGTCCCCGTCCTCGACGATCCAGTAGGTCTTGAAGACCTGGCCGACGATCCGGTAGTCATTGAGCTTTTCTTTCGTAAAGTTCCGCTCTGATGCGGGCTCTTTCTGCGCCTTTGGGGTCACTTCCTGTCCGGGAAGGGATTCTGTATCCTTCTCTGCCGCGGCGGCTGCCTCCTTTGGCGTCGGGAGGGATGCGGTCTCAAAGAGGTTCTGCTGCTCGTAGGTGCCGGAGGGGGTTTCCTCCTCCCTCTTACCCTCTTTCTCTTCCTCCTTTTTTGCTGCAGGTTCTCTGGTGTCCACAAAGAGGAAGTCATCCGCAGCGGCCTGCTTTTGCGCCTCCTCTGCTGCAGGTGCAGGGGAAGAGGCAGGTGCAAATTTATCGCTGTCCTTCAGCACCTCGTCTAGGACCCGGATCTGCTTTGAAAAGCTGCTCTTTTTCGGCTCCGGGACGGGCGCACCCTCCTTTTTGAGGGCTCCCGTCTCAAACTGCTCGGTGTGGGGGATCGCCTTCTGCGCTTTTTCTCTCGCCTTTTCCTCCGCCTTCTCCTCCTCTTTTCTCTCCTTTTCCGTCTGGAAGGTCTCCTTCGGGATGAGGTCCACGCGGTGGAGGGCGCGGTGCACGCCGTCCTTGATAAAGTCAAAGACGGACTCGGGGCGCGCAAAGCGCACCTCCATCTTGGCGGGATGGACGTTGACGTCGATGTCCTCCGGGGCGAGCTCTAAGTGGAGGATCGCAAACGGGAAGCGGTGCTGCATGAGGTCCGTGCCGTAGCCCTCCTCGAGGGATTTCGAGAGGACATCGGAGTGGAGGATTCTGCCGTTGACAAAGAAGATCTCAAAGTTCCGGGAGCTCCTCGAGAACTCGGGGCGGCCAAGGAACCCCGTGAGCGTCCCCTCGTCGTTCGAGACGTTGACGGGGATCACGGAGTTTGCCATCTCCCTGCCATAGATGCGGTAGATCAGCTCCTTCTCGTCCCCGTTTCCCGTCGTGTGGAGCTTCTCCGTGCTGTTCATGCGGTAGTGGAACGAGATCTCCGGGTGGGACAGGGCGAGGTGCTCCACAAGGTCCGTGACATAGCCGCCCTCTGTCTGGGGGCTCTTTAAGAACTTCTTTCTGACTGGGACGTTGTAGAAGAGGTCCCGCACGATGACGGTGGTGCCGTCCGGGGCGCCGACCTCAGAGATCTCAAGTGGGATGACGTCCGTCGTCTGAAGGCTTGCCGCCGCGGCGACGGCGTTGTTCCTCGCCCTCGTCCCCGTCAGGGAGTCCCTTGTCTTTGTGATCATCTCGACCTCAGAGACTGCGGCGATCGAGGAGAGCGCCTCCCCGCGAAAGCCGAGGGTCACAAGGCTCGATAGGTCTGCATCGCTTGCGATCTTGGAGGTTGCATGCCTCCGGAAGGCCTTTGTGATCTGGTCCGCCTCGATGCCGCAGCCGTTGTCGGTCACGCGCACGAGGTCGATGCCGCCGTTTTTGATCTCGATCGTGATGGCGGTGGCCCCGGCGTCGATTGCGTTCTCTGTGAGCTCCTTGACGACGTTGACGGGGCGCTCGACGACTTCGCCTGCTGCGATCCTGTTGATCGTGTCACTGTCCAATACGTGAATTTCTGCCATGGGTTATTCCTGTTTTGCGCTTTCCCAGCGGTTTTTGAGTTCCGACTGCAGCCGGTAGAGGGTGTTCAGGGCGTCCATCGGGGTCATGTTTTGGATGTCGATGGTGCGGAGCTCCGTAAGGACCGAGTCGTCCGTCGAGGTCTCAAAGAGGCTCATCTGCCCGAGGTCCACGTCGTCGTAGTGCGGGACCTTCTTCCTGGCGGCAGCTCCCTCTTCGCCGGACTTTACCTCGATCGACTGGATATTCTCCGTGATGTCGTTCCCAGCAAGCTCCTCTGCGATCTCCTTTGCCCTGTCGACCACCATGTCGGGGAGGCCGGCGAGCTTTGCTACCTGGATGCCGTAGGAGCGGTCCGCGCCGCCCTTGATGATCTTTCTCAAAAAGATGATATCATCGCCCTTTTCCTTGACGGCGACGCAGTAGTTGTTCACGCTGTCGATCTTGCCCTCGAGCTCGGTGAGCTCGTGGTAGTGGGTGGCAAAGAGGGTCTTGGCCCCCAAAAACTTCCTGTTCGCGATGTACTCCACGACAGCCCAGGCGATCGAGAGGCCGTCATAGGTGGAGGTGCCCCGGCCGATCTCATCGAGGATGAGGAGGGACTTCGGGGTGGCGTTCCGGAGGATGTTTGCGACCTCGTTCATCTCGACCATGAAGGTCGACTGGCCGCTTCCAAGGTCATCGGAAGCGCCGACTCTCGTAAAGATCCGGTCCACAACGCACAGGTCTGCCGCATCTGCCGGCACAAAGCAGCCGATCTGGGCCATCAGGCAGATCAGGGCGACCTGGCGCATGTAGGTGGACTTGCCGGCCATGTTGGGGCCGGTGATGATGGCGATGCAGTTCTTTTTGTTGTCGAGGATCGTGTCGTTGGCCACAAAGTCGCCCTGCATCATCTGCTCGACGACGGGGTGCCTGCCCTCCCTGATCCGGATGACGCCCTTGTCGTTTAATGTGGGGCGCACGTACCGGTTTCTCTCGGAGACGAGGGAGAGGCTGCAGAAGACGTCGAGGGCGGCAATCGCCTTTGCCGCCTTCTGGATCTCGGGGGTCTTCGAGGCGACGAGGTCTCTCAACTTTGCAAAGGCCTCGTACTCGAGGTCGCCGAGCTTTTCCCTGGCGTTCAGGATTTCATTCTCCGTCTGCTTGAGCTCGGGCGTCGTGTAGCGCTCGGAGCCGACCAGGGTCTGCTTTCTCTCAAACGTCGGGGGCACCTGGTCCCTGAACTGGTTCGTGACCTCGAAAAAGTACCCAAAGACGTTGTTGAACTTGATCTTTAAGGTCTTGATTCCGGTGGCCTCCCGGGTCTTCTCCTCGAGGTCTGCGAGGATCTGCTTTCCGTTTGTCTGCACGTTCCGGTAGTGGTCCACCGTCTCGTCGTATCCTGGCTTTAAGATTCCGCCGTCCTTCATCGCAAGGGGCGGATCGTCGACGATGGCGCGGTCAAGGAGTTCTGTGAGTTCCGAGAAATCGGAGATATCCCGGCAGATCCCCTGCAGGACCTTTGCCGGAAAGCCCGAGAGCACCTGGCGGATCGGCTTTGTCATCTTGAGGCTCTCCCGGAAGGCCACAAGGTCCCTCGGGTTTGCAGAGCCGTAGCTGATCTTTGTCAGGAGCCGCTCCATGTCGTAGATCGGGGAGAGGTACTCCCTGATCTCGTCCCGGTCCACGCTGCTTTTCGAGAGGGCGTCGATCGCATCGTACCTTGCCTCGATCTCGTCCTTTTCGACGAGGGGCTGCTCGAGGTACTGCCGTAGAAGCCTTGCGCCCATCGCGGTCTTTGTCCTGTCGAGGACCCAGAGGAGGGATCCCTTGACGCGCTTTTCCCGCATGGTCTCCGTGAGCTCTAAGTTCCTTCTTGTCGCGGAGTCGAGGAGCATGTACTTGCCGGAGGCGTAGGCCTGGATCCTGGTGATGTTGGAGAGGGAGTTCTTCTGGGTGTCGTAGAGGTACTGCATCAGCGCCCCGGCGGCTGCCTGGGCGTACTTCATGTCCGCAAGGTCGAGAGCGGTGAGGCTCGCCACCTTAAAGTGGTCGAGGAGGATCTGCCTTGCCTCGTCCTGCCCGAAGTAGTGGGAATCGAGCTGGTTGATGGCGATGCCGAGGCGGGTCCGAAGGTCCTCGAGATCCATGCTGCTCATGAGAAAGGCCTGGTTGCAGACGATCTCCGAGGGGCTGTACTTGTTGATCTCGTCCCTGATCTTCTGGTTTCCCTGGATCTGGGTCGCATAGAAGTCTCCCGTGGAGATGTCGCAGACGGCGATGCCCGCCTTTGCGCTCTGGGGGAGGTTGTTTGACCCGATCTCGTAGAACACCGCAAAGATGTAGTTGTTCCTGGTCTCGTCGAGGGTTTCTGCAGCCGTGATGGTGCCGGGGGTGACGATCCTTGTCACCTCGCGCTTGACAAGGCCCTTTGCAAACCGCGGATCCTCCATCTGCTCACAGACCGCCACCTTGTAGCCCTTCTCCACGAGCTTTGCGATGTAGATGTCCACCGCATGGTACGGGATGCCGCACATCGGGGCGCGCTCCTTGAGGCCGCAGTTCTTCCCGGTCAGCGTCAGATCCAGCTCTTTGGACGCCGTCTTTGCATCGTCAAAGAACATCTCGTAGAAATCGCCGAGCCGGTAGAACAGGAGGCAGTCCGGGTAGTCCTCCTTGGTCTTTAAGTACTCCTGCATCATCGGCGAGACTTCATCCAGGTTGATCTTGTCCACGATGGCCCTGTCCTTTCTGTCAATACCCGTTCGCGTTTTCCGAGAGCACCGTGCCGAAGTAGTAAAAGCCCCGGCAGGTGTCAAGGCGCACATCGTAAAAGTGGCCGATCATGGAGGGATCGCCCTTCACATGGACCAGCGTGTTGTTCGAGAGGCGGCAGGTGAGATACCCCTCCTCCTGCGCATTCTCCTCCTCGGCGAGCGCACACAGGACTTTGCCCTGAAGGAGGGCAGTCCGCTCCCTTGCGCTCTCCTGGATCGCGGAGAGGATCCTGTCAAAGCCCTCCTTTACCTGGGCTTGCGGCACCTGCTCCATCGCTGCAGCCGGAGTTCCGGTGCGCTTCGAGTAGATGAACGTGTAGGCGTTGTCAAAGTGGACCTTTTCGATGACATCGAGGGTCTCCACCACGTCCGCTTTCGTCTCCCCGGGAAAGCCCGCGATGATGTCCGTCGTGATCGCGCAGTCGGGGAGCTCCTCCCTGATCTTCAGGGCAAGGTCCAGGTACTGCTCCTTTGTGTAGCGCCGGTTCATGCGGCGCAGGATCTCTGTCGAGCCCGACTGGAGCGGCAGGTGGATGTGCCGCGCGATGTTGGGGTGGGATGCGATGACGTGAATCACATCCTCTCCCATGTCCTTTGGGTGGGGCGTCATCCAGCGGACGCGCTTTACTCCCGGGACCTCGGCGACAGCTCCAAGGAGCTCTGCAAAGGATACCGGAGTCTCCAGGTCCTTGCCGTAGGAGTTTACGTTCTGGCCAAGGAGCATGATCTCGACGACGCCGTCAGAGACCAGGTGCTCCACCTCCCGCAGGATCTCGGTTGGCTTTCTCGAGCGCTCCCTCCCCCGCACATAGGGGACGATGCAGTAGGTGCAGAAGTTGTCGCACCCGAACATGATGTTGACGCCGGACTTGTAGGGGTACTTTCTCTCCGAGGGGAGGTCCTCCACGATCTCCTTTGTGTCCTTCCAGACGACGTAGAGCTTCCGGCCTCTGGGGTCGAAGTCGTCGTTCTGGTTTTCGTAGACATCCGCCAGGTACTCCGGGAATCGGAACAGGTTGTGGGTGCCGAAGACCAGGTTCACGTAGGGGTAGCTTTCTTTAATCTTGTCCACACACGCCTTTTCCTGCATCATGCAGCCGCAGACTGCGATCTTCATCCAGGGATTCTTTTTGCGGTAGTGCGCTGCCCTGCCGAGCCTTCCGAAGAAGTGCTGGTCCGCGTTGTCCCGGACCGTGCAGGTGTTGTAGATCACAAAGTCCGCATCCTCCCGGTCCGTCTCCTCATAGCCCGCCTCTTTTAAGACGCCGGAGAGCTTCTCCGCATCCTTTGCATTCATCTGGCAGCCAAAGTTCACGACGCAGTATGTCGGGGTCCTGCCAAGGAGCTCGGAGAGTTTTCCTGTCTGCTCCTTTGCGAGGGACAAAAAGGCCTCCTGGCGCGAGAGCTCCTCTTTGTCGGTGAAGGTCTTTGCGTCCTCCTCGGAGGCGCGCTTTCTTGCGTTTTCAATGATCGCCTCAGCGGTCAACATCGTATTCTGCATAGCGGTTCATGATCCTAATCAGGGTTTCCGCAGAGAGTGCCATCTCCTGGGCGGAGACGTATTCAAAGCGGCTGTGGTAGTTGTGGGCTCCGGTAAAGAGGTTCGGGCAGGGAATGCCGCGGAAGCTGATGACGCATCCGTCGGTTCCGCCCCGGATCGGCTGGACAAGAGGCGTCACCCCTGCCTCCTCCATGGCCTTTTTTGCATTCTCCACAAGGTGCATGTGGGGTTTGATTTTCGAGAGCATGTTGTAGTAGGAGTCGTGGATGACGGCTGTGACGGTGCCCTCACCGTACTTTTCATTTAAGACGTCTGCGATCTTTGCCGCAGTCCTCTTTCTCTCCTCAAAGCGGTCTTTGTCGTGGTCCCTTATGATGATGGAGAGGGAGGCCTCGTCGCAGGTGCCGGAGAGCTCCTCCACGTGGTAGAAGCCCTCGTGATCCTTTGTGTAGTAGGGGGTCTCGAGCTTTGGAAGAAGGTCAATGAACTCGTTTGCAACGAGCACGGCATTTCTCATCTTTCCGTACGCAGAGCCCGGGTGCGTGGAGATGCCGGCAATCTTCACCTCGCAGGAGGCCGCGTTGAAGTTCTCGTACTCGAGCTCGCCAGCACCGCCCCCGTCGACCGTGTAGGCATAGTCGCAGGCAAAGCGGGAAAGGTCGAGATTTAATGTCCCGTTCCCCACCTCCTCATCGGGGGTGAAGGCGATGCGGATCGTGGGGTGCGCGATCTCCTTGTGAGAAAGGAAGAACGCTGCGGTCTCCATGACCGCGGTGACGCCCGCCTTGTCGTCTCCGCCAAGGACTGAGGTTCCGTCGGTGACAATCAGCGTCTCGCCCTTTCTCCCCGCAAGGTCCGGGTACTCCGCGGGATCGAGGACATAGTTTTCATTCAGGCGGATTATGTTCCCGTCATAGCCTGCAATGGTTCTTGGGTGGATCTGCTTTGCATCGACCGCAGCGCTCGTATCCATGTGGGCCATGAGGCCGAGGATCGGGGCGGTGTTCTCCCTTCTCTTTTCTTTCGCGCCGGGAAGGGCCTTTATCTTCTCCGGATCGCACTTTTCCTTCGGGAGGTTCCCGGGAATCGCCGCATAGACATAGCACTTGTCTTCATCATAGAAGACATCAGAAGCGCCCATGTCCGTGAGCTCCCTGGCAAGGACCGCGGCAAGGTCCCTCTGGCAGGGGGTACTGGGCGTATCGGGAACGCCCTCCTTTGACTGGGTGTAGATGCTCGCATAGCGGACAAAGCGCTCCGCCATCTCTTTGGGTTCAAAGTGCGTGGACATGATCTTCTCCTGTTCTTCTGCCGGTCATCTGCCGGACTTATTGTTTTCTTCTGTTTCCTGACCCGCGGCGGACCAGAGGTAGCTGTTTCCCCGCTTTCCGGTCTTTGTGACAACGCCCTGTTCGGAGAGCACAAGGAGCATCGTGGAGGGGGAGACGGTCCGGACCTTTTTCCTTGTGGCAAGGGAGGCAAACTCCCTGCTTGTGAACTGCTCCGGGAGATTGTCCGGAAGAAAGGCATTATAATCTTTTGCCTCCCGGAGCACAAGTTCGTCCACAAGCTTTTCCGGGATCCTGTCGTACCGATGGGACCCGCGCTTTCCATCCCTCCCCCAGCCGTCCTGCAGGCGGTACTCCTCCATGTCGAGAAGGACGAGGCGGACCGCAAGGTTCGGATCCTTGAGGAACATCCGGATCTGGTAGAGCTCCCGGAAGGCATGATAAAACGACCCCGTCACAGGCGATTTTGTCCGCCTGGACAGGGCCCCGCTCTCCGGATCAATCCAGGTGAGCCATTTTTCATGGGGGATCGGGTGGAGGATCTCCACCTTATGGGAGGGGAGAAAGGCGGAGAGCTTCGCCCGAAGGGGCGCAAAGCTTCCCGTCTGGATCTCTGTGATCTTCTCCCCGTCATAGATGTCTGCAATATAACTTCCCACCGGGATCTCCTGGTGGGAGGGATCGGGGTCGACGTACTGCTTGCACACGGCGTGGACGGTCTTCTCCATCTGGGTGCCGATGCCGTTTCTCTCCCGTTCTCCCGGCTGCACGATCGCATCGCGCGCCCTCTGGAAGCGAAGGCGCTGTTCTTCTGTGATGGACATTGGTTACCTTTTCCTGTCCCTGCCCTTCTTTTTGGGAAGGAGGGGTTTCTGGTACAGGTGAGACCGGATGTAGGCAAAGGTCTTCTCCTCGCCCTCATCTCTTAACATCAGGAGGAGCTTCTCGAGAAGATCTGCAGTGTCGGGGTAGAGGAAGCGCCTCGTGTTTCCCGTCGCGTAGTACTTCCAGGGATCCGCATCGGTGTAGTCCTTCCCGCGGTAGACCTTTGAGGCCGCGACCCGGTCCAGGAACATCTCGACGACGTACCGCCCCGGCATCCTGCAGGGGATGATGCCCGAGCCGTTGATGCCGCCGTCGGTCCTTGTCGTGTAGTCGAGCCAGTACTCATAGTGGTGCAGGTTCCTCCCCTTGTGGTGGAGCCATGCGGTGGAGAGGCCGGTCACCTCCCGCTCCCGGTTGTTCGGGCTCCGATCGCCCTGAAAGTAGCGGGCGCCGACGAGAAATTCGGTGGGCGAATACTTGCTCATGTCATGGAGGAGCCCCTGCCGGTAGAGGCCGACAGAAAAGCACTCCCTTGCCACGATGGCCTTGTGCTTTGTGATGGTCCGGAAGTGGTTCCAGGCGTTTTTTGCGGTGATGGGAGGAATCGCCTCCCGCTTTTTCTCCTGCATCCTGGCCTCCTGTCTAAGCGTTACAGATCAGCATCCTCTGCGGGGTGAACCGTGGCTGTTGCAAGGATCCTGACCGGGATGGGGCGCGTTGTCAGGATGCAGACGGAGCGGCCCCGGACCCCGATGCTTCTCTGGTCGGTCAGCGTCCAGGGCTCCTCCGGGAAGGACTGCTCCTCAAAGGTGTCCATGATCTTGACCCACTCCCTGCCCTGGGGCGGTGCGGGGATGCCGAGGAGCTGGTTGTGCCAGTGCATGTTTACGGCGACATAGAGGAGGTTGTCCCCCTCCTTCTCCTCCGCGTAGTGCTCATCGTAGAGGATGCCAACCGTGTGGCTGTAGCTCGAGAAGTCCGGCTTCCAGGCATCCTTCCCGTGGAACGAGAGATCCGGATACCCGGTCACCCGGTAGTCGGAAAAGCGGAACGGGGTGCGCCTTCGGAAGACGCTGTGGGCCTTGCGGAAGGCGATCATCGCGGTGGTGAACTTATAAAGGCGCCCCGCATCGGCGGTGTCCTTCCAGGTCACCCACCCGGTCTCGTTGTCCTGGCAGTAGGGGTTGTTGTTGCCATCCTGGGAGTTCATGCGCTCATCTCCTGCCAAAAGAAGCGGTGTTCCCTGGGAGAGAAGGTTTAAGGCGATGAAGTTCTTCATCTGGCGAAGGCGCAGTGTCCGGACGTCCTTTCTCTGGCTCTTTCCCTCGGCGCCGCAGTTCCAGGAGAGGTTCGTGTCATTTCCGTCTCTTCCCTCCTCGCCGTTTGCCTCGTTGTGCTTCCAGTTGTAGGAGACGAGGTCATTTAAGGTAAAGCCCTCGTAGTTCGTGACATAGTGGACCTTTCCGTGGCCCTTGGGCACGTCGGTGAAGACGCGCACGAAGTCCTGCAGCACGCCGTTGTCGGACTTTACGAACCTTCGCACAATCCCCTCATAGTTGTCGGTGTACTCGCACAGGTGCTGCACCTGCGGGCGGCCGGCAGCGGGGTTCTCGCTGTCCTGCTTCTCCAGGTCCTCATAGGGGAAGCTGTAGTAAAAGATCGCGGTGTCGGAGAGCATGGGATCCGAGCAGAGGGTCTTTAGGGCGGCATCGTTTCCCTTGAGATGGAAGCCGTCGATGTGGTAGTGGGTCACGTAGAACCTTGCGCACTCGAGCTGGGTCTGAATCGTCACGGTGTCCGGGAAGAAGAGCTGCAGGTAGACCCGGATCCCCGCCTTATGGAGCTTTGCTACCATCTCCCGGAACTCTCTCTGGGGCTCTCCGCTGGAGGCGTAGCTCCGTTTCGGGGCAAAGTAGCAGCCCTCCCCGAAGTTCCAGTAGTTGGTTTTTTCCGACCCCTCGGGCTTTCTTAAGGGGAAGGAAGTCGGGTGTTCCTCTTCCTTTTTAACGGCAGGGTCCATGACCGCCATCCCGAGGATCTCGGGGCGAAGCTCATAGACGGGAAGGAGCTCTACCGCGGTGATGCCGAGCTTTGAGAGGTAGGGGACCTTGTCGGACAGCCCCAGGAACGTTCCCCGGTGGCGGCCGGAGGCCGTGCGGGATGCCGTAAAGCCCTTTACATGTACGCAGTAGAGGATCTCATCCGCCCAGTCCGCCTTCTTTCTCCCGAAGGCCCCGCTGTAGGCGGGAAGGGAGTCCTCCGGCGCATAGAAGAGCCGGCAGGCCGTAAGGTCCTCTCCCTCCTCGGTCTTCACCGCGACGAGCTCCCTTGCGTAGGGGTCCACGAAGGTGAAGTTGTCCCGATAGTAGCGATAGGCATAGGCACCAGGATCGATGTGTTCAATGCGGATGGAGTACAGACTTCCGTAGCGGTACTTGTCAGTAAAGGGGATGACGGTCTTCTTTGCGGGGCCGGAGCCGCTGATGCGGTACAGAATGATCCCGCAGGAAGTGCAGTCCCGGAAGACGGCGCTGAAGACCACACTGTCTTTGTTGACGATGGTGCCGGGCAGAACGGTATGAGCTGGGGATGTAGTAAGCGATTGCGGCATGATTCTTCCCTCCCAGGATCGCATTTTTTAACCTGTGCAAAGAGACATTTTACCACAAAGGAAGAAGGACTGCACTGACCTGTAACAGCACTTGAGAAACTGCTTTTAGCACGTGACATATGACAGAAAGGGGAAATCCGTCCCCAAATGGAAAAAGCCTGCCGGAGCGGACGCCCGGCAGGCCAAAACTTTTCTGAAATCATTCGTTTTTCTCGTCCTTCGATGCATCGTTATCGGCATCCGATGCTGCTTTCTCTTCCCGCAGGGCGGGGATATAGGGGATCAGGCCCTTTTCATAGCAGGCGACCTGATACTCCAGGGGAAGATGCCGGGCGTCCACGGCAAGGCCGTTGACAGATACGATCCAGATCATGGGATTGTCCTTCACCATGGAGGGCAGGCACCACTCGGCATCGTACATGCGGATCTTTAATGCCTTCTGGATCTCGGCAGCCTTTGCAGCAGCGGTAGATGCTGCCACGCCAAAGCCCTCTCCGATCTCCTTGCCGGACAGGTGAATTTCCTGGGATCTGTCAAAGATGAAGTTGTTCTTCCCGATGGAATAGACGATGCCGGCTGCCCAGCTGTTCGCCCTGCCGCTTGCGAGCGGAGACGGGCGCTTTCTGCAGAGCTTTTCGAGAGCATGGAGACAAAGTGCTTCATACTCATCATTCAGGTGCTCCTTACTGAAGTCAATAAGGAGCGCTGCTATTTTGTCGTAGGTTCCCTGCATCTGCTTTGGTACGCTCATGATTCCTCTCCTGCCGCGTTCTTTGCGGCAACCGCGCGGGAATTCCCGCGAATCTTCTCCTGCTTCGGCAGTTCTCTTCTCATTCTGCTTCTGCTTAAATCCCCCCAAAACCGGTAATGACAGTCCGGAATCAGGAACTGAGTTGTTTGGGCATCAGAAACACAACATTTTTCGGAAATAAAATTCACGATTTGATATTTGCCGATCGGCAATTTCCAGATTGCGGGTTTACTGTTCAGGAAACACTGTCACTGTTGTGTTCTCTGACATTCTGGCATAGACAATTCCTGTTTTGGCGGAAATTTACGCCAGGAATGGATGATGCTCCATACCTCCTGCCGTTTAGGATTCTGAGGAGATTGTACCGCTGAGGGGGCAAAAGGAACAGAGAAACACGCTCCTTCAGCGGACCGCAAAGGACAGGAAGGAAAGACACCGGTCCCACGGAAGACAAAGTACAGAGGTCTGCAGCCATTCAGGTTCTGAACAGCGCCGGAGAGCACTTTGAATTCGGTCTCTCCTGCTCTTGTGACTTTGATTGATGCAACCGAATTCTGGAGATGGCCGTACCTGTCAGGCTCCGTGTATACCGTGATCTCTTCTCTTCCATCTCCCCTCGCTGCGAACTGGATTTCAGAAGGATTCTGGAAGTGGAAGTATCTTCCTGAAAAGCATTATCGGAAAGGCAAATTTGGCCCTGACCTGCAATATCTCCCCCCTTTTTGCCTTTCCCTCAGATTCCCTTCCCAACATCTTGCCAGGCTGGCCGTGACAGGTCTAGATGCTGCACGTGAGCGCACTACAGATCCCAGAACCGGAAGGGGAGGGAGATCTTCTTCTCAAGGCCGGAGATCGGCTCCAGGAGTCTTGAGGGCTGCTTTCCGTTTGCGTTCTGATAGTGGAGGATGAGGCGGTCCCTCGCCCTTGTCATCGCGACATAGAAAAGGCGTCGCTCCTCCTCGATTCCGCCCATCTGCACGGCCTGACGCCCCGGAAGAATCCCCTCATTGAGCTCCGGCAGGATCACAAGGGAGAACTCCAGGCCTTTGCAGGCGTGCATTGTGAGAAGACGGATTCCCTCCTTTGTGATTTCCTCCCGCCCCTTACAGCTTCGCAGAAGCTGCTCCTCCTTCTCAAGAGCAGAGAGGAACCCGGGGATGTCCCGGTGGGCCGCGGCAAGCGCCTCAATCCTGTCGAAGGTCTTGTGGATCCTCGCCGTCTCTCTTCCGCCCTGCTCCTCGGAGACTCCTGCCTCAAGGCCTGTCTGGTTTCTGAGGTATGCCGTGCCGTACTTTGGGGAGAGCTCCGTGAGGACCTGAAGGTCATACAGAAAGTCTTCCATATCCCTCTTTGCCGGGGACCCCGCGGGGATCCTCTGAAGGAGCATGGCAGGCGTCTGCAGTCCTGTCCCCGCATCCCTTGGAAGAAACCATCTCTGGGGCCGGTTCATGACAGGGTAGTAGTGCCCTACATCTTGCAGGATCTGGAGGAGGCAGGGAGGGACGCTCACCTTCCTTCCTGCGATGGGGATTCCCTGCTGGGAGATAAGGTCTGCGACGGACTGTGCCGCTGCGTGGGTCCGTAGGATGATGGCGGCATCCTTCGGATCGCCGCCATCATCCAGGTATTCCTTCAGGATCTTTGCCTCCGCTTTTGTCTCCTCGAAGATTCCGGGAAAGCCGGAGAGTTCGACGCTCTGCGTGCTCTTTCTTGCCGCGGTGATCTTCTTTGGAAGGCGGTGCTCATTTTCAGCAATGACCTGCAGGGCAGCCTTCAGGATCGGCTCTGCGCAGCGGTAGTTGACAGAGAGCGTCACCTGCCTGGCATCCGGACAGGCAGAGAGGAACTTCTGGAAAACGGCAGGATCCGAGCCGCGAAAGCCGTAGATCGACTGGTCATCGTCGCCGACGACAAAGTAGTTGCGGTGGAGAGCCCCGAGAAGGAGCGTGATCTTTAACTGCACCGCGTTGATGTCCTGGAACTCATCGACCAGGATGTGGTCATAGCGGCACTGCTCTCTTCTCAGGATATCCGGATGTGATGATAGAAGGGCTTTGCAGGAAAGGGCCATGTCGTCAAAGTCGATGAGGTGCTGGGAGGTGAGAAATTCCTGATAGCCCTGAAAGACTGCGGACAGCGCCCTGTCGTTTTCGAGGGCAAGGGCGTCGAGAGTCCCGTTCTTTAAAGCGGAGATCCCCGCCATCATGGCGGTGACATCCCGCTCCTCGGGCTTCTGATGCCGGAAGTCCCCGAGGAGCCGCTCCAGGACCTTTGTCCTGGTTGCGGTATCCGCAAGGGAGAGGGGAACGTCAAAGGAGGATCGGAGGATTCGGAAAAAGAGGGCGTGAAAGGTTCCAAAGAAGGGTCTTCCCCGGAGGGAGGAGGCGGAGCCATTTTTCCGAAGTTCCCGGAAATACCGGGCCTCCATCTCCTGTGCCGCTGCTTTGGAAAAGGTGAGAACGAGGATGCGCTCCGGGGAGATGTGCTCCTCCCGGATGAGAAAGAGGATGTGCTGAACAAGCGTAAATGTCTTTCCGCTCCCGGGGCCGGCAAGGCAGAGCATCGGCCCCGCCCTGTGGGTGATGGCGATGTTCTGTGCGGCATTGCCGGTGTTCTGTGCGGCATTGCCGATGTTCTGTACGGCATTGCCGATTGGTTTGTCCGCTGTATTCTGCTGGCTGTTTTGGGGAGTTTTTGAAAGACAAAAATCCGTACTGGCATCCTGGGATGATGCCGGTACGGAAACAAAGCTGGATTTGTCCAAAGAATCGCTTGCTGCGGTCAGGCCTGCAGCAGGGCCACTGCCTTCCGGAGTCTTGCAAGGGACTCGTCCCTTCCAAGAACTTCCATGATCTGCGTTGCGCCGGCGGGCGTCACCGCCTGCCCGGACACCGCGATCCGAATCACCCAGATGACAGTCTTGTTCTTGAATCCTTTTTCCTCTGCGTATGCTGCGATGTCCGCAAACAGCGCATCGTTCGTGAAGTTCGTCTCGCTCTCGAAGACGGGGAGCATCTCCTGCAGGATCTGCAGGCTGTTCTCTTTGGTCGCCTTCTGCTTCTTGTTCTCATACAGGGAGACGTCGTAGTCGGGAAGCGTCTCGAAAAAGCGGACCATGTCCGGGATCTCCGGGAAGACCTCTGCCCTCGTTCGGACCATCTCGGAGAGCTCATGGAGATTAATCTCCTTCTTTGTGATGACCTTCTTCAGCCAGGGCTCCGCCTTCTCATAGAACTTCTCCGGGTCCATGGCCTTGAAGTACTCGCCGTTCATCCAGTGGAGCTTCGTGTAGTCGAAGACCGCGGGGCTCGTCCAGGGTGAAGATCTCACGATCCCCCTCCGGGCTCCAGCCGAGGAGCGCGATGAAGTTGACGATCGTCTCCGGGAGCAGGCCCTGCTCCACGAGGTCCTCATAGGAGGTGGCACCGTGGCGCTTGGAGAGCTTCTTGTGATCCTCGCCCATGATGAGCGGGCAGTGGATGTACTTGGGCTCTTCCCAGCCAAAGGCCTGATAGAGCCTTGTGTACTTCGGGGTGGAGGAGATGTACTCGTTGCCGCGGACCACGTGGGTGATTCCCATCAGGTGGTCGTCGATGACGTTGGCGAAGTTGTAGGTCGGATACCCGTCGGACTTGATCAGGATCATGTCGTCGAGTTCCTTGTTCTCCACCGTGATGTCGCCGTAGAGCTCATCGTGGAAGGTCGTGGTTCCCTCTCTGGGATTGTTCTGGCGGATGACATAGGGCTTTCCCGCCGCAAGGTTTGCCTCGATCTCCTCTTTGGAGAGGTGCAGGCAGTGCTTGTCGTAGATAGAGATCTCCTTCCCGTCCACGACCTGCTTTAAGCTCTCGAGCCGCTCGGGGGTGCAGAAGCAGTAGTAGGCCTCACCCTTCTCGATGAGCTCCTTTGCGTACTTCAGGTACAGGCCGCTCCTGACGCGCTCGGACTGGACATAGGGGCCAACGGGGCCGCCAAGATCCGGGCTCTCATCGGGGATGAGGCCGGTCTCCTGCATGGTGCGGTTGATGATGTCGACAGCGCCCTCCACATATCGCTCCTGATCGGTGTCCTCGATCCGGAGGATGAAGTCGCCGCCCTCATGCTTTGCAATCAGGTAGGCATAGAGTGCTGTCCGGAGGTTTCCGACATGCATTCTGCCGGTGGGGCTCGGTGCATATCTGGTTCTGATTTTCATCTGATCTGTCTTCCTTCCTGTCACTGAATGGCAACCTCACCCCAGGTGTCGGAGGGCACCAGGGCGATGTAGGTCTTGCCATCGTTTACCGTGATCTCGTTGCCATTCTTGTCGTAGAACTTTGTGATCGCCGAGTAATCGTTCTTGTACCAGGAGATCGGGATGGCCTTCCCGTCGGTCAGGTAGTAGCCGTTGTTTCCGGTTGCATCCACGCAGTTGTAGATCATGTATCCGTTGGAGTCGAGCTGGGTGAATGAGCAGTCCTGGATGATGACGTTCTTGAAGGTCAGGGTCGCTCCGGTTGCACCGTCCTGGGACACGTTTCCGAACTCGTAGTAGTCATACGAGTTGGTGGACGTGTTGTACTTGAGCGTGGAGCTCGTGTTGTAGAACGGAAGGCTGATGCTGGAGGCGTTGATGGCGCCCTGGTCGTCGCCGAGGGTCACCTCGGTGCCGTACTCTGCAAAGTTGAAGTGGTTGCCGGGATTTGCCGTGTAGGTGGCAGAGATTCCCTCGGAGGCAACGCGCTTTGTCATCTCACCCTGAAGGCAGAACTCCGTGAACTCGGTCGCCTTGCCGTTGTCGACACGGGAGAAGTAGCCGGAGATGTGCGGCGGAGCCCAGCTCTGGTTCAGGTAGTCATTGATATAGAACGGACCGCCGTCATGGCAGAGAATGGAGTTCCACTCGGATGCCAGGATGACGTTTGTGGGACGCGTGGAGCGGATGGAACCGAGCTTGGTGATATTGCCCCAGTCCTTCATCACGCACATCAGGCGCGTGATGCGGTTGTTCTCCGTGGAGTTCATCAGTTCATAGACGACATCACAGTCCACAACGCCAAAGTGGGGCAGTGCCCGCGAGTCATTGTCGACCATCATGGCGATGGGGCGCTGGTCCCTGATGTCCTCGGAGATCGGAAGGCCGGTCAGCTCGGAGAGGTAGTCCCCCTCGGGCACAGTGACACCCTCGTCTGCAGACTCCGTTGTCTCTGTCGCTGCTTCGGTGGAAGCCTCGGTCGCCTCGGTCGCTGCCGGAATGCTCTCCCAGGTTGCCTCATTGGTCGCAGCATCGCCGCTCTCCTTGCTGCTTCCGCAGCCTGCAACAAGGCCTGCTGCAAGGAGCACGCAAGAGAGGACGGCCCCAATCTTTTTCTTCTTCATTACATATCCTCCTGTCTCAAAAAGAGCCGGGCTTTTCTTTGTCCGACAGTGTACCATCATACAACAATTGGCTTCAGGCGAAAAGCGGTTGTTTTGAGATCACATGTCCTTCCCGCACTCTTTTGTGTGCCTTTCCCCTTCCGCCTAAAACTTCAGATCTCCCTCGCCGTAGGGCTTCTCCATAGGACCTGCGGGGAGGTTCTTCGCCCTTGCAGTGCGAAGACGCTTGTACATGCCGGTCTTTGACATGTGCAGAAGGTCTGCCGCCCGCTCGCTTCCGACCGCACGGATCAGGGCCTCCACCTTGTGGACGGTGGCGGTGCCGGATACGTGCTCTGGCAGAAGGTCAAAGGGGTTGGAGGGATCCGGGGAGAGCTCCTTTGGGGTCTTCTTTCTCCCCGCATTTCTCGTCCGCTGGATTTTCGCATTCTTCTCCCGCACGGTGACGACGAGGTCCTCGTGGTCAAGGGAAAAGCAGAGTCCTGCGGGAAAGACCTGGTTTAAGGCAGAGAGCGCTGCTGGATCCGGCGCTTCCCGAAGGGGAAAGCGGTACTCCTCTCCCTTTTCCAGGGAGAGGATCTCCTTCTGTTCCCGTTTCCTTCGCTTTTCGACCTCTTTTACGTACGCATCCTCATCCATCACTGCCTGCCGGTGCTGCCAAAGCCCCCGGCGCCGCGCTCCGTGTCGGTAAGGTCCGCGGCTTCGGTGAACTCCACCGGAAGGAACGGGATCACCACCATCTGGGCGATGCGCTCGTGGGGAGCAATCGTCTGAGGCTCGTCTGTGTCATTGTGGAGGGCAATCTTCCACTCCCCGCGGTAGTCGGAGTCCACGACGCCGACGCAGTTGCCGGGGCGAAGGCCCTTTTTGGATGCGAGGCCGCTCCTTGCAAAGATCGCGCCGAAGTATCCCTCCGGGATCTCCATCGCAATGCCGGTGCCGATCATCTGCGTCGCATGGGGCGCAATCGTGATCTCCTCCTCCGTATTTGCATATAGGTCATACCCTGCCGCCTTTTCGCTTCCCCTCTGGGGGAGTTTTGCGGTGTCGGAAAGCTTCTTAATTCTGATGTTCATCCAGGTTGGGCCTCCTTGTCCCTCTCATGGCGTCTGCTGCGGTTGTGGCAAGCGTATCGCATCGCTCGTTCTCCGGGTGGCCGGCATGGCCCTTGACCCAGTGAAAGGTGACCCGGTGCGGGGCCTTTGCCCGAAGGAACCGCTCCCAGAGGTCCCGGTTCTTGACGGGGGACTTGTCTGCGGTCTTCCAGCCGTTTTTCTGCCAGGAGGAAAGCCACCCCTTGTTGACCGCGTTGATGAGGTAGCTCGAGTCGGAGTACAGGTCCACGTCACAGGAGCGGGTCAGCTCCTCCAGGGCGCGGATCGCGGCCAGGAGCTCCATCCGGTTGTTGCTCGTCGGGTTGAAGCCCTCCGAGAGCTCCTTCTCGTGCACCTGCCCCTTGCTGTCCGTAAAGCGCAGGATCGCGCCGTATCCGCCGGGGCCGTTCGGGTTCCCCCGTGCGGCGCCGTCGGTATAGATTTCTACATGGCTCATACCTTCTCTCCCAATTGGGCGCTTGTCTTTCCGGCATCTTTCTCCCAGTGCCAGTGCCCGGTCTTTTCAAAATCTTCTGCAAGCGCCTCGGCCCGGCTTGTCACTTCCGGATCAAAGCCGACAGCGCCAAGAAGGCGGATTGCGTTTCGTGTTGTTGCTGGCCCTTCGTGAAGGCGGTAGGAGAAGGTCACGTCCTTCCCGTCCCAGGTCTCCTCGAAATGGCAGTTTTCGTAGGTTTCTGCAAGGCTCTCTGTCAGCTCCCTGTCATGGGTTGCGGCAAAGACCAGCGTGTCTCTCCCCGCAAGGTCTTTTAAGATCTCCGTGGAGGCTGCGATGCGCTCTGCGGTGTTCGTGCCGCGAAGCACCTCGTCGATGAGGGCAAGGACGGGGAGGTCCCCCGCGCCTGCCGCATCCCGGATGCGCTTTAAGGACCGGATCTCCACCATGAAGTAGGAGGCACCGCCTGCGATGGAGTCCCGAAGTGCCATGCTCGAGCAGATCGCAAAGTGCGGCGCCTCATAGGACTTTGCCGCTGCCGTGTGGATTGTCTGCGCAAGGAGCGCAGAGAGGGCACAGCTCTTTAAGAACGTCGACTTTCCGGAGGCATTGGAGCCCGTAAGAAGAAGAGACCTGTCTGTTGCAAGATCATTTGGCACGGGATCAGAAAGGAGCGGATGGCAGAGCAATTCTGCATGGAAAAAGGGCTTTTCGCATCCGTCTGCAAAGGAGGGATCACACCAGAGCGGGAGGCTCTCCCGGAAGGAGGCAACGGCACACTCGGTGTCGATCCTTCCCAGGAAGGTGGCGAGCGCATCGACATCTTTCCGGTGGGATCTCACCTCGTTTACCATCTTTGCGAACTGGATCAGGTCAACGTGGAAGATCATGCGGATGTAGTCGAGGATGGCATCCTGGGGATTGCCGGCACCGGACCCTGTGGTCACCCAGAAGGACCCTCTGGAAAATCCGGAGAGGGACCCGCAGATCTTTGAGAGCGCAGCAAGGTCTTCCCCGGGAAGGTCTGTCTTCAGGGAAAGGATCTTCTCTGCCGCCCGCCTCATCCGGAGAAGGTACCGGATGCAGGAGAGGGACTCCTGGATCTTTTTCTTCTCCTGGCTGTAGGCCGCGATGTTGAGGACGATCACAGCAAGAAGGAGGATGAGTCCCAGCTGTGCGTTGAAAAGGAGGATTCCGATGGAGAGAAAGGGAAGAAGGAGCGCTGCGACATGCTTTCCCGTCTCCTTGGTCTCTGCCTTCTCCAGGGAAGAAAGCCCCTCAAAGAAGCTATAGGTTCCCATCCTGCCAAGGTCTGTCTGGATCAGTTCCAGGGCGATGCGGGCGCTCTCATTTTGGGGATCCTGGAGGAAGCGGAGCGTCTTTTCGTGGACAGTCTCCTCCCCTTTTCCGGTCTCCGGGCTGTGGAGGAGAAAGTATAAATACTCCTCTCCCGCCCCGCTGTGCGTGCTGTCGATCCTGGCAAAGACCTGGTCCATGTCAAGATCGTTCCAGGTGATGGCATCGATCTGGTTTTCTCTTTTATGGCTCTCCAGGTACCCGCCAAGGTGCTCCCGCCTTGCGGCAGAGATCTTCTTGTCCGGGATCTTCCCGAAGGCTTTCTGCAGGCGGGAGAACGTCTCCCGTCTTCGTCTTTTTTCGTTTACGGCGCCGAGCGCTGCCACCGCCGCGACGATGACCGCGGCGAGGAGCCAGAATGCGGCGGTGCTGTCTGTCATGATCTGCCGGTTCTCCCTCTGGCGGCATCCTCCTCCGCCTTCTTTTTCTGCTCATGGAACAGGGCGAGATCCTCGAGCTTCGAGGTGTCGTCCGTGAGGACATAGTCTGCATCCACCACCGGGTGGATCGCGGAGTACATCGTCTCGTGAATCAGGCTCGGGCTCACCCTGGAGAGCATGCCCTCCACAAAGGGACTCGTGTTGCCGGAGCCCGTCGTGATCATCTCGAGGGTCCCCTCGATGATCTTGTTGCCGGGTGCCTCGTTCCACTTGAGGACCAGGTGGTTCTCACTCGAGCACTCGATCTTCAGCATCCTCCTGCAGGCCTCCTCGATGTAGGAGATCTCCAGGGAGAGGACCAACTTTCCATCCTCGTTCCAGCCAAAGCGGCCCTTGGAGCCGATCAGGTACTCCTCGCCGTGCATCGTGATGCTCGTGTGGCGGCTCTCGCCGTAGCCGACGGGAATCCGGAAGACCTCATCCCCCTCGAGAAACTCCAGGGTATAGGAGTCATGCCTGCAGAGAAACCGCAGGTACCGGATGCCGTCTGTGTAGTTGTAGTGGACGACCTGCATGATGAGCGGGAACAGGCCGATGCCCTTCGAGCGCATCTCATAGACCCTGCCGTTCAGGCGGTAGATTGCATCAAAGCCTGCGGTGGAGACCCTGGGCGGTCTTCCCCAGCCGCCGGAGCGGATGATCGGAATCCGCTTCTTCTCATCCGTGGAGGCGGCGATCCTCGTCAGGTTTCGCACGCCTGCGGGATTCTCCGGGAGCGGATGGTCTGCGCCAAAGTCCTCCGTCAGGTACGAGCGCAGGATCTGCGTCATCGTGCCGTTTGCAAAGACCTCGGTGTTGCCCGCGTTGACGACGGCAATTGTATTCAAGGACGGATAGATATAGACGTTCTGCCCCAGCATGCCGTTGTACATGAAGGACCCGGGGAGGTTTCCGATCCAGAGCTGATAGCCGTAGAACGGGTTGTCATCCCGCCCGGTTGCAATCTGGGGCTTTGTGGATTCCTCGACCCACTCCCTGGAGATCAGCTGCTTTCCGTTCCACATCCCGTGGTCCAGGTAGAGCTTCCCGAGCTTTGCCGCATCCTCCGGGGTCAGAAACATGCCCCAGCCTGCCTTTGTGATCCCCGTTGGGGAGGACTCCCAGAAGACCTTGGTGATGCCCATCGGGGCAAAGAGCTTCTCCTTCAGGTAGTCGAACATCGTCTTTCCGGTGATCCTCGAGACAATGGCGGAGAGGATGAAGGAGTTCATGCTGTTGTAGTCGAACTGGGTCCCGAAGGGAAACTTTGCGCTGGACTCAAAGTAGGACTTCACCCAGTCATTGCCGGAGATCGCCCCGACCTCGTTGAAGGAGACGCCGGTGGACATCGTGAGCAGGTGCCGGATCGTCAGGTCCCTGTAGCGGAGCCTTGCAAGGATCGCCTGGGGCGTGTTGGAGTCCTCAAAGAACGAGAGCACCCGGTCATTGACATTGAGCTTTCCCTCGTCGTGAAGGAGTCCGATCGCCATGCCTGTGAAGCTCTTGCACATCGAGTAGGTGATGTGCCAGATGCCGGGGCGGTAGGCGCCGAAGGCGTGCTCCAGGATCACGTGGCCATTGCGCACGATGAAGAGCTGGTGGAGGTTTACGTTCTCCGAGGAGAGGAGCTCCGACATCATGCGGGAGAGCTTTTCGCTCTCAACGCCCTGTGCCTCCGGGGTGCTCCGGGGAAACGGCTGCTGCAGGGGCGATACGAGGTCAAACGGAGGCTTCTGGGGCTTGTAGTCCACACGCCCCAGCTCTCCGGTTTTCCGGTTCATCAGTTCCCAGAACAGCTCCATAAATGCGAGACTCTGACTTGCCATGGCATACCTCCGTTTGAAATCAGATCAGCGGTTCTCCTTTGCGACCACGTGATCCCTGTCCTTGTAGATGTGCGATGCGGGAACGCAGCCGCGCACCATGGAGAGCGGATAGATGTTGGTGTGGGGGCCGATGACGGAGCCGGGATTCAGGACGCTGTTGCAGCCGACCTCCACCCAGTCGCCGAGGATGGCACCCATCTTCCGGTAGCCCGTTGCAAGGGTGTCCGCTCCGTCATGCAGGACGACGTTCGTCCTGTCAGACTTGATGTTGCTCGTGATGGCGCCTGCCCCCATGTGGGCGTGGAAGCCGAGGACCGAGTCCCCGACGTAGTTGTAGTGGGGAACCTCACAGTTGTTGAACAGGACGACGTTCTTGAGCTCGCAGCTGTTGCCGACGACGCACTTCTTTCCGACGATCGCCTTGCCGCGGATGAAGGCGCACTGGCGGAGCTCTGCACCCTCGTCGATGATGCAGGGGCCTGCGATGTAGGCGGAGTCAAAGATGTGGGCACTCTTTGCGATCCAGATGTCGTCGCCGCGCTTCTCAAACTTATCTTCCGGGAGCGTGTTTCCAAGGCGCACGATAAAGTCCCCGATGTCCGGCAGGACCTCCCAGGGATAGGTCTTCCCGGAGAAGAGCTCTTTTGCGATGGTCTCCTCGAGGGAGAGCATGTTTTCGATACGGTATGCTTCAAAGGACATGATTGGTTCAATACCTCCTTATTCTCTGCTTTGTTTCTATGTTGAAATCGTGAGCTTTCCCTTACTTCTTTGGGGAATCCGTTTTTGCGGTTGTCTTTCCCGTGCGTGTGTCGGTGGACTTTTTCGGAGCGGTCTTCCCGGAGGAGAAGTTCCCCTTTCCCGCATAGCGGGTCTTGGAGAAGTTCATCTTCCTGGGATAGTACGGTGCCTCCTTCTCGAACTGGGCCCGGAGCGCTCCCGCGTAGTTGGTCTCCTTCACGTGGTTTGTCCTGCGGGTGATAAAGCCCTCGAGCTTTTCCATGTATTCGTCTTCGGTGACGGTGCCCTCGGCAACCCTCGAGAGTCCCATCTCCCAGGATGCCGTGAGCTTGGGATCCAGAAGCGATCGGATCGAGCAGTCGCAGACGTCGTAGATCATCTCGCCGAGCTGCGTCGGCGTGTAGATCTGGGTCTTTGCGTTGAGGTCCAGGTACCGGTTGGTGACGAGCTTTTTCAGGATGTCTGCTCTTGTCGCGGAGGTCCCGATGCCGGAGCCCTTGATCTGCTCGCGCAGCGTCTCATCCTCGATGAACTGGCCTGCATTCTCCATGGTGAGGATCAGGGACCCGGAGTTGTAGCGCTTTGGCGGCTGTGTCTGGCCCTCCCTGATCTCATACCCCTCTGCGGAAAGGACATCGCCTTTTTTGAGGTGCTCCAGCACCTTCGAGAGGTCCACGGTCTCCCTGGCTGCTCCCTCTCCGTCTGTCTGCTCCTCCGCCTCCCCCTTCTTTTTGCGGAAGGAGTAATCGTTCACCTCGAGGTATCCGGGGTCCTTCAGGACCTTCTGGCTCGTCCCGAAGTGCTCGCCGCGGACCTTCACAGACAGCGATATTTTATCAAAGATGGCAGGCGGATAAAAGATGGCAAGGAACCTGCGCACAATGAGCTCGTAGACCTTTGCTGAGGTCGGGGAGAGGGAGGGCAGGGCGGAGAACCCCTGCCCCGTCGGGATGATTGCGTAATGGTCTGTGATCATCGCATCATTCGTATACTTGGTCTTTCCGATCTTCTTGTCTGTGCCGGAGGCGAGGATCTTCTTTACATACGGCGCAAACATCGGCTGGGAGCTGACACCGTTCAAATTTTCGTCAATGACCTTGGCTACCGCCGAGGAGAGGACACGGGCGTCGGTCCTGGGGTAGGTCGTGAGCTTTTTCTCATACAGCTCCTGGGCGATCGCAAGCGTCTGGTCCGGGGAGATCTTGAAGTACCTGGAGCAGTCGTTCTGGAGCTCTGCGAGGTTGTAGAGCGTCGGCGGATTCTTGACCTCCTTTTTGTGGGAGATCGCATCGACCCTTGGCGTGTTGTCCGGCTCCCCGGGGGCGGTAAGATAAGTGATCAGCTCCTCTGCATCCTCCCGCTTTAAGAAACCGTTGTCCCGATAGAGCTTCGGGGACTGAAAGCAGCGGCTTCCCTCCACAGCAGACCAGTCCGCTGTAAAGGTTAAGAGGTTCCCCTCTGCATCCTTCTTTCCAAAGGTCCCGACCACCCGGAAGAACGGGGTCGGCACGAAGGCACGGATCTCCCGCTCCCTCCTTACGACAATCCCGAGGACACAGGTCATGACGCGGCCGACGGCGATGACGCACCGGTCCATGCCGAGAAAGTCTGCGATCGGGTACCTGTACTTCAGCGTCAGGGCCCGGGAGAAGTTGATCCCCATCAGGTAGTCTTCCTTTGCCCGCAGGTAGGCTGCAGCGCCCAGGTTGTCATAGGCGGAGTCGTCCTTTGCCTCCCGGATGCCGCGCAGGATCTCCTCCTTTGTCTGGGAGTCGATCCAGACGCGCTTCTGCTCCTTGCCGTGGACGCCGGCCTGCTTTGCGACGAGGCGGTAGATGTACTCTCCCTCCCTCCCGGAGTCGGTGCAGATGTAAATCCGGTCCACGTCCTTCGAGGTCAGGATGTTCCTGACGGTGTTGTACTGCTTCTTTGTGCCGCCGTCATTGATCACCTCATACCGGAACTCCTTTGGCAGGAACGGGAGCGTGTCCATGGACCAGCGCTTTAACTTCGGATCATAGGCCTCGGGATAGCTCATCGTGACGAGGTGCCCGAGGCACCAGGTGATGATGGTGTCCTTCCCCTCCATGTATCCGTCTCTGCGCGTTAAAGGGATGCCCAGCGCATCTGCAAACTGCTGTGCAACACTTGGTTTCTCTGAAATAAATACAACTTTACCCATGCGGTTTTCCTGATCGTTTCGTCCCGATTCTCTGGCTGAATTCTGCGCCGACCGGCGCGGTGAGAAAAAGACAGTCGGGGCACTGCCCCGCTTATAAGCCATTCGGAGTGTAGTCCGATTTTAATCCATTCGGATCTTGAATCCGAATGGATATATTTTCTCACGAATCCGTCTTTTCTTCCAGAGCCTGGACTGAAAAAAGGGAGAAAGGGAGAATCTGCATCGATCTTCATCGGGGCGCAGGTATCATCAGATCGGATCACTGCCAATTTCTGGAATGCGCTGCACCGGGTCACCTGTGAGGCAGCAGATTCTGCCGGCGGGGCCGTTTTGCCGCAGCCTTTTCCCTGTCCCCGGAAAGCCCGCGGCCGCCTGCAGAGATGCTGCAGGAAGCCGCAGAGGTCTGTATCTCTTTCTGGGGGACAAGGGCGTTTGCAGGGGCAGAGCAGCAGGCAGAAAATAAAAAAGACGTACAGGAAGGTCTCCTGTACGTCTGCCCCGGCAGGCTGCCTGCCGTTTCGTTTGTCTTATTACTTGTGCTGGATCAGGCCCTGCTCCTTTAAGAGCTCTGCGCACTCGACAGCGCCGCCTGCGGCACCGCGGAGCGTGTTGTGGGAGAGACCGACGAACTTCCAGTCAAAGAGCGTGTCCTCTCTCAGGCGTCCGATGGAGACACCCATGCCGTTCTCGTAGTTCACATCCTTTGTGACCTGAGGGCGGTCATCCTCCTCGAGGTACTGGATGAAGTGCTCCGGTGCGGACGGAAGAGCGAGCTCCTGGGGAACGCCGGCATAGCCGCGCAGCTTTGCGATCAGCTCATCCTTTGTGGGCTTCTTGCGGAAGTTGACAAAGACCGCTGCGGTGTGGCCATAGAGGACCGGCACGCGCAGGCACTGGCAGGTGATGAGCGGGGACTCCGCAGGGACGATGGCACCCTTCTCGGGATCCACATGGCCGAAGATGCGCAGAGGCTCCTTTTCGCTCTTCTCCTCCTCGCCGGAGATGAAGGGGATGATGTTGCCGACCATCTCAGGCCAGTCCTTGAAGGTCTTGCCGGCGCCGGAGATTGCCTGGTAGGTAGTTGCTGCCACCTGGTAGGGCTCAAACTCCTTCCACGCGGCAAGGGCCGGAGTGTAGGACTGGATGGAGCAGTTGGGCTTGACAGCGATAAAGCCCCTCGTGGTGCCAAGGCGCTTCTTCTGATACCGGATGACCTCTGTGTGCTCCGGGTTGATCTCCGGGATGATCATCGGGACATCCGGGGTCCAGCGGTGTGCGGAGTTGTTGGAGACGACAGGCGTCTCGGTCTTTGCGTACTCCTCCTCGATCGCACGGATCTCATCCTTGGACATGTTTACGGCGGAGAGGACAAAGTCCACATCCTCTGCGACGCTCTTCACATCCGCAACGTCCTTCACGACGATCTTTGCGGCCGCTTCCGGAACGGTTCCGTCGAGCTTCCATCTTCCCTCTACGGCCTCGCCGTAGGTCTTTCCTGCGCTTCTTCCGGAGGCAGCGATCTCCGCCACCTCAAACCACGGATGATGCTCCAGGATCTGGATGAATCTCTGACCGACCATGCCGGTGCCGCCAAGTACGCCAACTCGTAATTTCTCCATTGTCTTGTCCTCTCTTTTTATGCCTGAACCGGGATGTCCTTTTTGGCCTCCCGGAGCCACTGCCTGCTGTTTTGGATCTCCTCTTCCATCGCCTTCTCGCCGGGGGCGCCCTTTGTGAGGCGCTTTTCGACGCAGGTCTTTAAGGAGATCGCATCGTAGATATCGGAATCAAACTGGTCGGAGAACCGGTGGAACTCCTCCAGGGTCAGATCGTCCAGGGCCTTGCCATTGTCGATGCAGTACAGGACCATCTGTCCGATGATGCCGTGGGCATCCCGGAACGGAACGCCCTTGCAAACGAGGTAGTCGGCTGCATCCGTCGCGTTGGTAAAGCCGTGCTTTGCGGATCTCTCCATCACGTCCTTTCGGAACGATGCAGTGGAGAGCATGCCCTCCATCATCTCGAGACATCCGGCGGCGGTTGTCACCGCATCGAACACCGGCTCCTTGTCCTCCTGCAGGTCCTTGTCGTAGGCAAGGGGGAGGCCCTTCATGACGGTGAGAAGGCTCATCAGGTCTCCGTAGACCCGTCCGGTCTTGCCCCTTGTCAGCTCCGCAAAGTCGGGATTCTTTTTCTGCGGCATGATCGAGGAGCCCGTGGAGAAGGCATCATCGAGCTCGATGTAGCGGTACTCATTCGTGTTCCAGATGCAGATTTCCTCGGAGAGCCTTGAGAGGTGCATCATGATGATGGCAAGGTCCGATAAAAACTCAAGGAGAAAGTCCCGGTCGGAGACGGAGTCCATGGAGTTCTCCGTGGGCGCCGTAAAGCCAAGCTCTTTTGCGGTGAATGCCCGGT
Organism: uncultured Lachnospiraceae bacterium; assembly: GCA_900318875.1. GTDB lineage: Bacteria > Bacillota > Clostridia > Lachnospirales > Lachnospiraceae > CAG-791. Next base: position 51,420 of record ONMH01000001.1, read on the forward strand.
CCAGGGGATAGGTGGTCCCCGCGAGGGCTCCGGAACCAAGCGGGCAGAAGTTCTCCCGCAAGCGGCAGTCCTTTAGCCTCTGGCAGTCGCGCTTAAACATCTCGAAGTAGGCGCCGAAGTGGTGGGCGAGGGTCACGGGCTGTGCCTTCTGCAGGTGTGTAAAGCCCGGCATGAAGGTCTCCGTGTTCTTCTCCATGAGACTTATGATCGTCTCCTCGAGAGCGAGGAGCTTTTCGGATACCATGTCGATCGCATTTCTCGTCCAGAGCTTCATGTCGAGGGCGACCTGGTCGTTTCTCGATCTTCCGGTGTGGAGTCTCTTTCCGTCGTCTCCGATGCGGGCAATGAGCGTTGCCTCCACAAAGCTGTGGATGTCCTCGTAGTCATTGGGGATGGACAGCTTCCCTGCGTCGAGGTCATCGTAGATGGACTGAAGGCCCTCTACGATGTGGTCTGCCTCCTCTTTTGTGAGGATTCCCTGCTTTCCCAGCATCTTTGCGTGGGCGATGCTGCCTGTGATGTCCTCTCTCCAGAGGATCTTGTCAAAGTAGATGGAATCGCCCAGCTGCTTTGTCGTGGAACTTGTCTGTTTGGTAAATCTGCCGCCCCAGAGCTGCGCCATGTTTTCTCCTTTATGCTTTTGGGTTTGTCGCTGCGTTTAATACGGTATTGTAGGGGATTGCCCGTAGGAATGCAAATGTCATACCCCGTGCCGGGCGGTTCAGGACTTCTTCCGTGCTGCCGTTTCCTTCCTTGTCATCATGAACTCCGGCAGGGGCTTGCCCTCCCGGATGCGCTGTGCGTAATCTGCGGTTGCCGCAAACATGACGTCTCCCGAGGAGTTCAGGGCTGTCTCCACGGAGTCCTGCACGACGCCGATGATAAAGCCGACGGCGACGACCTGCATGGCGGCATCATTCGAGATGCCGAACAGGGAGCAGGCCATCGGGATCAGGAGCAGGGACCCACCTGCCACGCCGGAGGCACCGCAGGCGCCGAGGGCGGAGACAAAAGAGAGGAGAATGGCTGCGGGGATGGAGACCTGAATGCCGAGGGTGTTGGCCGCAGCGAGGGTCATGATCGTGATCGTGATGGCGGCGCCGTCCATGTTTATGGTAGCTCCCAGGGGGATGGCCACCGAGTACATGTCCTTGTCGAGCTCGAGCTTTTCGCACAGGGCCATGTTGACGGGGATGTTCGCCGCGGAGGACCTCGTGAAGAAGGCGGTCACACCGGACTCCTTCAGGCACCGGAACAGCAGCGGGTAGGGATTGCGGTGCAGGAACAGGAACGAGATAAACGGTGCGATGACAAGCGCCTGCAGGAGCATCGTGCCGACGAGCAGAAGCAGGAGCTTTCCGTAGTCCTGGAAGATTGAGAGGCCGTTTGTGGACACGTTGGTGTACACGAGGCCGCAGATGCCAAAAGGCGCAAAGCCGATGATCCAGCGCACGATCTGGGAGATGGCATCCGAGATGTTCATCATGAACGTCTTGCTCTCCTGACTTGCGATGCGCTTCATCGCAAGGCCAAACAGCACTGCCCAGAACAGGATGCCGATGTAGTTGCCGCCTGTCAGCGCGGAAAAGGGATTCGCGACCAGGTTGTTCAGGAGGTTTGAGAAGACCTCGCCAAGGCCCTGCGGGGGCTGCAGGTCGGATTCTGCGGTCTGCAAAACGATCTTCTGCGGAAACGCGTAGCTTGTAAAGACAGAGAGCACTGCTGCGTCCAGCGTAGTCAGAAGGTACAGAAAGATGACGGTGCCAAAGCGGCGGTCGAGATGGGACCTCGACTGGGCAAGGGCTGCTGCCACGATGACAAAGACCAGGATCGGCGCCATCGCCTTGAGACCTCCGACAAAGAGGTCTCCCAGGATGGACAGGAAGGTCCAGTCTTTTGCCGCGATGCCGAGAATGGCGCCCACGACAAGGCCGATCACGATGCGCAGGATCAGGCTCGTGTGCGTATAGCGCCTTGCAATGCCAGCAACAAAGTTTTTGACGGCTTCCATGATGATGTTCTCCCTCACAAGATGTGTGTTTTTGTGTACGGTTCCGCACAACAGATATGATTTTACCACAGCTGTCCGCAGAGAAAAGACAAATGTTCACGGGAGAAGAACATTCAGCGAATTGGGGCAGAATCCGGCGGGCTGAGCGCCGATGCATGGTCAAAATGACGGGAAGGAAGTGCTCCCGGTCCTCCGGAACAGGATATCAGAGGTCCTTTTCGAAGAAGTACTGCGCGTGATTCAGGAAGGCAGGATTTAGGACAAACAGCTCCCGGCAGCCGAGCTTCCGGTAAAAATCCGGTGCCTGAAAATCATAGGTGTTGAGGAGAGTCCTCTTGAGACGTCCTGCTGCATCAGAGAAAGATACAAAAAACCCCCGGAATCCTTCGGATTCCGGGGGGTCAGCTGGAAAAGGGACTTGAACCCTCGACCTACTGATTACGAATCAGTTGCGCTACCAACTGCGCTATTCCAGCATTGCGTCAGCGGTTTTCCGCTGACACTTGAAACATTATAAAGGGGAAAATATCGTAATGCAAGGCAAAGTTTATACGAATATTTTTCAAAATATCAGTCAATATGTTCAGACGCGATGGCAGTGGTGTGTTTTCCCCCACTGGCATTTCCTGATCCGCATGTTTTCGGCACCTTGAGAATTGTGGCATGAATCCCATCTGCAGCCGTTATTTCCAAGACGCAAAGCCTCCCTCTTTCCCTGCAGATCCGAAGTCATGGATCCGCAGGGGAAGGGGGAGGGTTCCTGCTTGGATGGCACTGGCTGTTCTGCCTGTCAGCACACTCTTTCTTATGGCTCACCCGATTTTGTGCAGGAAGAGTCCCGAGAGGAGCTTTGGCTCAAAGAGCGTGGACTTTGGCGGCATGAGAAGGCCCGCATCCGAGACCGCAAAGAGCTCTGCCATGCTGGTGGGATACATCGCAAAGGCAGCGCCGCCGGTTTTGTCCGCGAGCTCCGCAAGGGCGGGAAGGCCCTCCGTGCCGCCCAGAAAGCGGATTCTCTCATCGGTTCTGGGATCTCTGATCCCGAAGATCGGCTCCAGGACCTTCTTCTGCAGGATGGAGACGTCCAGGCTCCTCACAGGGCCGCCGTGCTTTTCGTTGTTGCGCACGGTGAGAAGGTACCAGGAATGGCCCAGGTACATGCCGATCTCGCCCTTTGCCTGGGGCTTTGCGGGCGTCTTCCGGTAGGGGGTCACGTTGAAGAGGCCCTTCATCTTCGTCAGGATCTCGCTCTTGTCATAGCCGTTTAAGTCCGTGACCACCCGGTTGTAGTCCATGATGACAAGCTCCGTGTCGGGGAAGAGGACAGAGAGAAACCAGTTGTAGGGTTCCTCTCCCGAATAGTCCGGGTTTGCTGCCCGGAGCCTCTCTGCCGCCTTCACCGCGGAGGCCGCCCGGTGGTGGCCGTCTGCGATGTAGATCCGCTTTACGGCAGCAAAGGCCTTCTCGATCGCCCCGATTGTCTCCGCATCGTCGATCACCCAGACGCGGTTCTGAATGCCGGTGTCGGAGACAAAGTCGCAGACGGGCTTCTGCTGTCTCTTGTCAAAGACGATCCGCTCGAGGGCATCGTTCCGCCGGTAGGTGAGAAAGATCGGCCCCGTCTGAAAGCCCGTGGTCTCCACGTGCTTTGTGCGGTCCTCCTCCTTCTCCTCGATCGTGTTCTCGTTCCTGCGGACAACTCCCTTTTTGTACTCGTCGACGCTGGCGCAGGCGACAATGCCGGTCTGGGTTCTTCCCTGCCAGGTCTCCTCGTAGAGGTAGAAGCAGGGCTTTTCGTCCTGGATGAACACGCCGTCCCGGATCTTTGCATCCAGCATCTCCTTTGCCTTCTCATAGACCCTGTCATCGTAGGTTGAGACGTCCTCCGGGAACTGGGTCTCCGCCCGGTCGATCGCAAGGAAGGAATCCGGGTGCTGCTCCACGTATGACCTTGCTTCTTTTCTGGTGTAGACGTCATAGGGGAGCGCTGCGATGGTCTTCTCCTGTCCCGCTGCCGGCCGGTATGCTGTGAATGGTCTGATGGTTGCCAAGTGTTTTCCTCCAAAAAGGGGCAGGCCGCAAGGACCTGCCCCCATCAATGCTCTATTGTGTTTACTGGATTACGCGGACGCGGAACACATCCTCGATGTCCTGGAGCGCCTTTATGGTCTCATCGGACACCCTGCTGTCCACGTCGAAGACGGAGTATGCGACCTCGCCCCTCGACTTGTTTGTCATCTCTGCGATGTTGATGCCAGCACCGCCGAGGACCGTCGTGAACTTCGAGATCATGTTTGTCTTGTTGCTGTGGAAGATGCAGATGCGGCTTGCTGCCTCCGGAACGCCGAGCTCGCACTTGGGATAGTTCACGGAGTTGCGGATGGAGCCGGTCTCCAGGTACTCCTGGAGCTCCTCCGCTGCCATGACGGCGCAGTTCGTCTCGGACTCCTCGGTGGAGGCACCAAGGTGCGGGGTCGTGATGCAGCCCCGGTGTCCTGCGACCGTCGGGTTCGGGAAGTCGGAGACATAGCGGCGCACCTTGCCGGCATCGATGGCGGCGATCATGGCCTTCTCGTCCACGAGGACGTCGCGGGCCATGTTTAGGACGATGACGCCGGGCTTCATCATGTCGATTGCTTCCTTCGAGATGTAGCCCTTCGTGGAGTCCATCGCGGGGACATGGATCGTGATGAAGTCGCAGTTTTTGTAGATCTCGTTGATGTCCGTCACATGGGTGACCTTGCGGGAGAGGTGCCAGGCGCTGTCGACGCCGACATAGGGGTCATAGCCATACACATCCATGCCGAGATAGACCGCAGCGTTTGCGACGCGCACGCCGATGGCGCCGAGGCCGATGATGCCGAGCTTCTTGCCCTCGATCTCCGTGCCTGCAAACTTCTTCTTCTCCTTCTCGACGTCCGCAGCGACATCCGGATCGTTCCACTTGGAGCGGACCCAGTCGATGCCCTCGACGACGTCACGGGAGGCAAGGAGCATGCCGGCAATGACGAGCTCCTTGACGCCGTTTGCGTTGGCACCGGGGGTGTTGAACACCACGATGCCCTTCCTGGCGCAGACATCGAGCGGGATGTTGTTGACGCCGGCACCGGCTCTTGCAATGGCAAGGAGGCTGTCGGAGAACGTCATGTCGTGCATCTTTGCGGAGCGGACCAGAATCCCGTTCGCCTCGTCGATGTTCTCGGTCTTCTCAAAGTCTGCATGGAAGCGGTCCGTTCCGGCCGCTGCGATGTTGTTCAGCGTTGCATACTTGAACTTTGCCATTTCTGTCTCTCCTTCGCCTTTTCAGTCGAGCACCGGGTGCTTTGCCTCAAACTCCCTCATGAAGGCAGCGAGCTTCTCGACGCCCTCAATGGGCATTGCGTTGTACATGGAAGCGCGCATGCCGCCGACGGTTCTGTGGCCCTTCAGGGAGACAAGACCCTGCTCTGCCGCTTCTTTGACGAACTCGGCATCGAGATCCTTGTCGCCGGTCACAAACGGTGCATTCATGAGGGACCGGTCTTCTTTGCGGACGGTTCCCTTGAAGAGGCTGGAGGCATCCAGGGCGTCGTAGAACACCTTTGCCTTTGCCTCGTTCCTGCGGTTCATCTCCGTAAGGCCTCCCATCTTCAGGAGCCACTTGAAGACGAGGCCGCAGATGTAGATCTGCCAGCAGGGCGGGGTGTTGTAGAGGGAGTCCTTCTCCGCCTGTGTGGAATAGCGGAGCATGGTGGGAACCTCCTCCGGAAGATCTGTCCGGACGAGATCTTTGCGGATAACGGCGATCACGCACCCTGCGGGGCCGACGTTCTTCTGCACGCCGCCGAAGAACATGCCATATTTTGTCACATCGATCGGTCTTGACAGGAAGTTGGAGGAGACATCGGCGACGAGATCCTTCCCCTTTGTGTTCGGAAGCTTGAAATACTCGGTGCCGTAGATCGTGTTGTTCTCGCAGATGTAAACGTAGTCCATGTCCTCCGTGATGGGAAGATCGGAGCAGTCGGGGATATAGGTGAAGTTCTTGTCTGCAGAGGAGGCAAGAGCTACGGCATCGCCGTACTTCTGCGCCTCCTGCCATGCCTTCTTCGCCCAGTTGCCGGTGATGACATAGCCGGCCTTTTTGTTCTTCATCAGGTTCAGAGGGACCTCGGCGAACTGCTGGGAGCCGCCGCCCTGCAGGAATAACACGTAGTAGTTGTCCGGTACGCCCACCAGGGTGCGGAAATCTGCCTCGGCCTGCTTGATGATGCCGTCAAAGACCTTGCCTCTGTGGCTCATCTCCATGACGGACATGCCAGTTCCCTTGTAATCCACAAGGTCTCTCTGTGCCTCCTCGAGTACCTCGAGGGGAAGCATTGCCGGGCCGGCTGCAAAGTTGTAAACTCGTCCCATTTCTCCAATTCCTCCTGTAATGGTTAATAAACAAAGAGGAAGCCGTTTCCCGCTTCCTCCGTGTTTCCTGATGAAGTGGCGCCCCTTATGTCAGTGAACGATGACAGGGGTGCCGACGCTGACCAGGCTGTAGAGCGCCTTCGCCTTCTCCGGGGGAAGGTTCACGCAGCCGTGGGAGCCGTTTGTCTTGTAGATGGTGCCGCCGAAATAGGACCGCCAAGTCGCATCGTGGAGACCTACGCTGTTGCCGACAAAGGGCATCCAGTAGGACACAGGGGTCTGGTAGGAATTGCCCTCTCCGATGAGAACAGTGTCTTTGGTCATGTACTTGTTGATGGCAAAGACGCCGACAGGGGTCTGATTGTTCTCACTCACGTTCCCGCTGACGATGTCAGAGGACCAGGTGATGGTCCCGTTGTCGTAATAATAAGCCTTCTGGTTTGAGAGGTCCACCTCAACATACGTCGATCCGATGGACAGGGCCGGCGTGTGGGTCTCGGTCTTCTGCGCCATGATCGCCTGGGAGAGGTACGGGACCTCCTTCAGGACATCGATCACCCTGACATCGTTGTCGGTCTCATCGTAATGCAGATATCTGCCGGTGCGGGTTGTGAAATCCGCTCCGTTCTGCGTCGGCTGGAACTTCTGAGTGAGCGACGTGAAGAACCCGATCATCTTGTTGGGATCGAGCACGTAGTAATTGGTGGCAGGATCGATGTAGTAGGAGCCGTCGTCATTGGTCTTCATCATGGACATCGCCATCTCGGGGCCAACGGTGTAGGTCCTGCCGTTCCCGAAGTCATAGGTGATCTGACACTGGGGTGCGGCGGGCGAGAGGCTCGCAATGTAATCAATGACCGCCTGCGACTCGGCATCGGTCGCTGCTGCCTGTGCAGCAGCCGGCACCGCCAGGAAGGCGGCGAGTACAGCTGCTGCGGCAAGGCAGAGAACTTTCTTTAGCGTTTTGAGCATAACTGGTATTCCTCCCGGTATTGCGAAAGCAAAAACTGTCTGCTGTGGGGACAAACCCCGCATCTCCGGGATTATATCCTCTTCATGATCGGTTCGCAAGGTCCTTTGCATCGAAGGCCTGTGCGATATCACTGCCGGGCGAGACCATCGGGAACACCTTGTCATCTTCCTCAATCATGCAGTCGATGACGACGGGACCGTCTGCTTCGAGGGCTTTCTTCAGGGCAGGCTCCACTTCTTCGGGCTTCGAGATGCGGATTGCCATGCAGCCCATACCCTCTGCGACCTTACAGTAATCGACCCTGTCCTCGAGGATGGTCTGGGAATAGCGCTTTCCGTAAAAGAGCGTCTGCCACTGCCGCACCATGCCGAGCACTCTGTTGTCGACAATGATGTCGATGACGTGCAGGTTGTAGCGGCTTGCGGTGGCGAGCTCCACGAGGTTCATGCGGAAGCACCCGTCTCCGGTGATGTTCACGACCGTCTTGTCCGGTCTTGCTATTTTCGCACCGATTGCAGCGCCAAGTCCGTAACCCATGGTACCAAGTCCGCCGGAGGATAAGAGAGTCCTCGGCTCACTGAACGTATAGTACTGGGCAGTCCACATCTGGTGCTGGCCCACATCGGTGGTGAGGATGGCCTTTCCCTCTGTTGCCTTATCCAGCGCCTCGATGACCATGGGGCAGGTGAGCCTTGTGTGATCATAGGAGAGCGGGTATGCCTTCCTGAGGTCCTGGATCTCTGCCATCCACGCAGGATGAGTCACCATCGTGACCTTTTTGTTGAGCAAAGTCAGGATCTCCTTCAGGTCGCCGACAATGGACTTTGTGACGCGCACGTTTTTGTTGATCTCGGCGTCGTCGATGTCGATCTGCAGGATCTTTGCGTTTTTGCAGAAAGTCTTTGCATTGCCGATCTGCCGGTCGGAAAAGCGGGTGCCGAGGGCGATGACAAGATCTGCCTTTGATAGGCCGAAGTTCGATGCCTTTGTGCCGTGCATGCCGATCATGCCGGTGTAGTGCGGATCATGGCCGTCAAAGACGCCCTTGCCCATCAGCGTGTCGCAGACGGGCGCATCGAGGAGCGCATCGAGATCCCGCACTTCCCTCCAGGCGTTGCTGAGGGCAGCGCCGCCGCCAACGTACAGGAAGGGGCGCTTCGCCGCATTGATCATGGCAGCTGCCTCGTCGAGATCCTCCTCCGAGTAGTTCTTCTCTGCGGGGAGGCTGCTGTTGATGCGGGACTTTAAGGCGCTGGAGAGTTCTTCCGGTGTGGCAGGGGTAAATTCCGCCTCTGCTGCCGTCACATCCTTTGTGATGTCCACAAGAACCGGGCCGGGGCGGCCGCTCTTTGCGATGCGGAACGCCCTGCGGATCGTGGGTGCCAGCTCCCTGACATCCTTGACGATAAAACCGTGCTTTGTGATCGGCATCGTGATGCCCGCGATGTCCACCTCCTGGAAGGAGTCTTTGCCAAGAAGGGGGAGGGTCACGTTGCAGGTGATCGCAACGATCGGAACGGAATCCATGTATGCGGTGGCAATCCCGGTCACGAGGTTTGTTGCGCCGGGACCGGAGGTTGCCATGCAGACGCCGACCTTTCCGGAGGCTCTGGCATAGCCGTCCGCCGCATGGGCTGCGCCCTGCTCGTGGCTTGTCAGAACGTGCCGGATCTCTCCGGCATGCTTGTAGAGCGCGTCATAGACGTTCAGGATAGAGCCGCCCGGATATCCGAAGACGGTATCCACGCCCTGCTCCTTCAGGCACTGCACGATGATTTCTGAACCATTGAGTTTCATCTGTTCTTCTCTTCCTTACCGTCCGGGTCTTACTCTGCGTCCGGGCGAAGCTCCTTCGGAAGCTCCAGGATGGCGCCGCGGTTGCCGGAGGTGACAAGGGCCTGATAGCGGGCAAGATACCCGTCGGTGATCTTGGGGGTCCTTGGCTTCCAGGCTGCCTTCCTTCTTGCGAGCTCCTCATCGGAGACCTTCACGTTCAGGCTGTTGTTCGGGATATCGATGGAGATGATGTCTCCCTCCTCGATGAGGGCGATCGGTCCGCCGACTGCCGCCTCCGGGGAGATGTGGCCGATGGCGGCACCTCTGGATGCGCCGGAGAAGCGGCCGTCCGTGAGGAGTGCCACGGTGCTGCCAAGGCCCATGCCCATGATGGCAGAGGTGGGATTTAACATCTCTCTCATGCCGGGGCCGCCCTTCGGACCCTCGTAGCGGATGACGACGACATCGCCGTCGTGGATCTTTCCGGTCGTGATGGCCTTGATCGCATCCTCCTCGCAGTCAAAGACCCTTGCGGGGCCTTCGTGCTTCATCATCTCGGGAGCGACTGCGGAGCGCTTGACGATGCCGGTGTCGGGAGCGATGTTGCCCTTTAAGACTGCAATGCCGCCGTTTGGCATGTAGGGGTTGTCAATCGGGCGGATGACCTCAGGATTGCGGTTGACCGCATCCTCGATGTTCTCTCCCGTCGTCTTTCCGGTCACGGTGATGCCGCCAAGGTGCAGGAGGTTCTTCTTCGTCAGCTCCTTCATGACGGCGTAGATGCCGCCCGCCTCGTTTAAGTCCTCCATGTAGGTGGGACCTGCCGGTGCCAGGTGGCAGAGGTTCGGGGTCCTGTCGGAGATCTCGTTTGCAAACTCCATGTTCAGATCGATGCCGCACTCGTGGGCGATGGCAGGCAGATGGAGCATGGTGTTCGTAGAGCACCCAAGGGCCATGTCGACGGTGAGGGCGTTCTCGAAGGCCTCCTTGGTCATGATGTCTCTCGGGCGGATGTTGTGCTCGAGGCAGTACATGACCTGATAGCCTGCTTCTTTTGCAAGGCGGATTCTTGCGCTGTAGACCGCGGGGATCGTGCCGTTGCCGCGAAGGCCCATGCCGATCGCTTCGGTCAGGCAGTTCATGGAGTTTGCGGTGTACATGCCGGAGCAGGAGCCGCAGGTCGGGCAGACGTTCTCCTCGAAGTTTGCAAGGTCCTCTGCCGAGATCTTTCCGGCATCGTAGGCGCCGACCGCCTCAAACATGGAGCTTAAGCTCCGCTTCTTTCCGTTCACGTGGCCGGCCAGCATCGGGCCGCCGGAGACGAAGACCGTGGGGATGTTGATTCTCGCCGCTGCCATGAGGAGTCCCGGTACGTTCTTGTCGCAGTTGGGGATCATGACAAGGCCGTCAAACTGATGGGCCTTGGCAAGACACTCGGTGGAGTCCGCGATCAGGTCTCTCGTGACGAGGGAGTACTTCATGCCGACATGGCCCATCGCAATGCCGTCGCAGACCGCGATGGCAGGGACCATGACGGGCATGCCGCCCGCCTCGGCGATGCCGAGCTTGACGGCCTGGGCGATCTTGTCCAGGTTCATGTGGCCGGGGATGATCTCATTATAGGAACAGACGACGCCGATGAGCGGCTTTGCCATCTCCTCCCTGGTGAATCCAAGGGCATTGAACAGACTTCTGTGGGGCGCCTGCTGGACGCCCTTCTTGACGTTATCACTGAGCATATTTTCTTCTTTCTGCCCCTTTTGCTTTGCGGGGGCCAGGCTGCTGACTGGTATTTACGCGATTCTTGCGGCGATGGCATCGCCCATGCCGCTGCAGGACACCTCTGTGAGGCCCTTTGCCTCCTCCGGGTCCCGGGGCATCAGGTCCTTTGAGCGAAAGCCGTCTGCAAGGGTCTTTCTGACCGCTGCCTCGATGGCAGCTGCCTCCTTCGTGAGGCCGAAGCTGTAGCGCAGCATCATCGCTGCGGAGAGGACGGTGGCGATCGGGTTGGCGATGTTCTGCCCTGCGATGTCCGGTGCGGAGCCGTGACTCGGCTCGTAGAGGCCAAAGCTCGTCTCGTTCAGGGAGGCGGAGCTGAGCATGCCGATGGAGCCCGTGATCATGGAGGCCTCATCCGAGAGAATGTCGCCGAACATGTTTTCCGTGAGGATCACATCGAACTGCTCCGGGTCCTTGACGAGCTGCATCGCGCAGTTGTCGACGAGCATGTCGCTGACCTCGACGTCCGGAAAGTCTTCTGCGACCTCGTGGACGACCTTGCGCCACAGGCGGGAGGTGTCGAGGACGTTTGCCTTGTCGACGCTCGTGACCTTCTTTCTTCTCTTCTGCGCGATCTCAAAGGCGGTCTTTGCGACGCGGCGGATCTCGTTCTCGTTGTACTTTAAGGTGTCGACTGCGGTCTCCACGCCGTCGATCGTCTTCGTCCAGCGCTCACCAAAGTAGAGGCCTCCGGTGAGCTCACGAACGATCACAAGGTCAAACTTTCTTCCGCCCTCCTTTGCAGCGAGCGGGCAGGAGTCTGCAAGCTCCTGGAAGAGGTAGGCGGGGCGAAGGTTTGCGTAGAGGCCCAATGCCTTGCGGATCGCAAGAAGGCCTGCCTCCGGGCGCTTCGAGGGCTCCAGTCTGTACCAGGGGGAGGTCTTTGCATCTCCGCCGATGGAGCCCATCAGGACAGCGGCCTTCTTCTTTGCGGTCTCCACGGTCTCCTCGGGGAGCGGGACGCCGAACCTGTCAATGGCGCATCCGCCCATGTACAGGTCTGTAAACGAAATGGTGTGGCCGTAGGTTCTGCACACGGCCTCCAGTACCTTCTTTGCCTCGGCCACAATTTCCGGGCCGATTCCGTCTCCGGGAATGCAGGCGATATCAATGTTCATATGGTTCTTCCTCCTAAGCCGCGATGCGGTTTTGCGCAATGAGGCTTTCTTTTGGATTAACAAACGCAATTCTATCCGAATTGCCCGGAGGATGCAATTAAGATATCGGAATCGTGCCCTTTGTCATACGGAAAAAGTATGATACGAAACAGGACAAAAGAGAGCAGAATCCCTCCGCACCCGGAAGGCTCTGCTCTCTTTCTGGATTTGCCCTGAAAATCTGCCTGTTGTGACGGCTCACTTTGACTTCTTGTCGTCCTTTTTCTCGTCCTTCTTCTCCACAGCCTTGGTGTCCTCTGCAACAGCAGCGGCATCCTGGGGCTTCTCGATCTGGACGATGGCGCTCTTCTGCATCGGAATGCGGCAGTTCTTGTTGTTGCCGAACTCGACGATGACGGTGTCATCGGTGATGTCGATGACAATGCCGTAGAAGCCGGCGGTGGTCAGGACGGAATCGCCGACCTCGAGGGAGCTGAGCATCGTGTCCTTCTCCTTCTGCTCCTTTCTCTGGGGACGGATGAAGAAGAAGTAGAAGAATACGACGATGATCACAAGGTAGATGATCATCATCAGTCCGCCTCCGCTTGAGGAAGACGATGACGATAAGAGAAGTGCGTTCTGCAGCATGGTTTATTATCCTCCGTTTTTTCAACAAACTATGCAAATGATACAACAAGGGAAGACATTTCACAAGTCAGTAGAAAGTTTGGATGTCCTCCGGTACCGGCTTTTTACTCCCTGTCCTCTGCATTTCCGGACACGGCTTCGAGCTTTTCCCGCTTGAAGGAGGCGAAGTTCCCGGTATCAAGGGCGTCCCGGATCTCCTCCATCAGGTGGTTGTAGAAGTACAGGTTGTGCATGACGCAGAAGCGAAGGCCCAGGGCCTCGTCTGCCTTTAACAGGTGCCGGATGTAGGCCCTGGAGTACCCTGCGCGGCACACGGGGCACCCGCAGCCCTCCTCGATGGGACGGGGGTCCTTCTCGTAGCGCGCATTCCGGATATGCACGGTCCCATGATTGGTGTACAGGTTTCCGTGCCGCCCGTTTCTCGAGGGATAGACGCAGTCAAAGAAGTCGATTCCCCTATCCACGCCCTCCAGGATGTTTGCGGGGGTGCCGACGCCCATGAGGTACGTGGGCTTGTCCTTGGGCAGGTGCGGCACGGTTTGGTCCAGGATGTCGTACATCTGCTCGTGGGTCTCGCCGACCGCAAGGCCGCCTACCGCATATCCGTCAAGGTCGAGTTCTGCGATCCTCTTTGCGTTGTCGATGCGGATTTCGGGGTAGATGGCGCCCTGGTTGATGCCGAACAGGAGCTGGTGGGGATTCACCGCATTCTCCTCGGCCTTGAACCTCTTCATGGCCTCCATACAGCGAAGGAGCCAGCGCTCCGTCCTTGCGACGGAGTTCTTCACATAGGCTTCCTCTGCGAGCGCCGGCGGGCACTCGTCAAAGGCCATCGCGATCGTGGATCCCAGGTTCGACTGAATCCGCATGCTCTCCTCCGGGCCCATGAAGATCTTCCTTCCGTCGATGTGGCAGTGGAAGGTGACGCCCTCCTCTTTGATGTTCCGAAGCTCTGCGAGGGAGAACACCTGGAAGCCGCCGGAGTCCGTGAGGATCGGGTGTGTCCAGTGCGTGAATTTGTGCAGTCCCCCGAGCTCCCGGATCGTCTCATCTCCGGTCCTGACGTGCAGGTGGTAGGTGTTGCAGAGCATGACCTGGGTCCGGATGGACTCCAGATCGCTCTGCGAGAGGCCTCCTTTTATGGCGCCGCAGGTTGCGACGTTCATAAAGACCGGCGTCTCGATCGTGCCGTGCACGGTCTTCAGTCTCCCTCTCTTTGCTCTTCCCTCTGTCTTTAACAGCGTGTATGCTGCATCTTCTCTGCTCATGATTCCTCGGATTCTGTGGTGCCGGGTTCCTCTCCGGAGCCTGACTGTAAGTTTTTATAAAAGCTGCGGACGCTGTCCGCCTTCGCGGTCATGTTCAGGAGCATCGCATCGAGGATGACGAGCGCCGACATGGTCTCACACACGACGACGGCCCTGGGGACGACGCAGGGATCGTGCCGCCCGTGGATCGAGAGGGCCTTGGGCGTTCCGTCCGTCATGACCGTCTCCTGAGGCGAGGCGATGCTGGGGGTCGGCTTGAACGCTGTGCTGATCACGATGTCCGCTCCGTTGGAGATACCGCCCAGGATTCCGCCCGCGTGGTTGGTTCTCGTGCGGATGATTCCGTTCTCATCCGTGTAGAAGGCGTCGTTGTTCTGGGATCCGAAGTGGGAACCCGCAAACAGTCCGTCGCCGATGCCAACCTCCTTGGAGGCGTTGATGCTCATCATGGCCTCGGCAAGCTTGGCATCGAGCCTCCCGTAGACGGGGTCGCCGATGCCGGCGGGAACGCCGGAGATGACGCCCCGGACCATGCCGCCCACCGAGTCCTTGTTCTCCCTGCAGGACTGAATGAGGGCTTCTGCCTGTCTGCTCCCCTCTGCATCCGGCATGTTCGTCGGGGTCGCATAGAGAAGATCCGGGGCAAAGTGTGCGGGATCCATCACGACATTTCCGATCGCTGCCGTGTAGAACCGGAACGAGATGCCAAGCTCCTTTAAGAACTTCTCCGCGATGGCGCCTGCTGCGACGCGGCAGGCCGTCTCCCTTGCAGAGGACCTTCCGCCGCCCCGGTAGTCCCTTATGCCGTACTTCTCAAAGTAGCCAAAGTCCGCATGGCCCGGGCGAAAGCAGTCCGCAAGCTCCCGGTAGTCATTGGAGTGCTGGTCGCTGTTTGCGATGTACAGCGAGATCGGGGTTCCCGTCGTCTTTCCGTCAAAGACCCCGGAGAGGATCTTTACGGTGTCCGACTCCTTTCTCTGGGTGGTGAGCTGCGACTGACCGGGTTTTCTCTTGTCGAGATAGACCTGGATGTCCTCCTCGCAAAGGTCCATTCCCGCCGGGAACCCGTCGAGGACGCACCCGATTGCGGGACCGTGGGACTCGCCCCAGGTCGTGAGGCGCAGGATATTTCCAAAGCTGTTGCCTGCCATGGTGTCATTCCTTTCTTTTCTTCAGAGAGGCTTCCCACTCTTCTATCTGGTTAGGCCTTCGGGGAGAGCCTCTGGAAGATCACGCAGTTGGGCTGGTCGATGGGCATCTCCCTGCCGTGCATGATGAGAAGCCCCTTCTCGAGGTCCACGCGGAAGAAGGTCATCGTGTTGGACTCATGGTTTAGGGACACAAGGTGCCGGTTGTCCGGGAAGAGCGCGCAGTCCTTCGGGTAGTCGCCGGAGACCGGAAGGCACAGGACCTTGGAAAGGAGCCCCGTCTTCTGGTCGATCTTAAAGATCACCACCGAGTTGTCGCCCGCGTTGGAGCTCACAAGGTACTGGAAGTCGAAGGAGAAGTTGAGGGCGGATGCCGCGGCATCGCTGCTGTGGTAGTTGTTCAGCGTCGAGACGGTCTGGAGCTTCTCGAAGTCCGGCTCCTCGTTCCTCACGCGGTAGCGGTAGACGTCGATCGTGTTCTTCATCTCGTTGACGATGTAGAGGAACTGCCCGTCCTTTGAGAACTTGAGGTGCCTTGGTGCGGACTCGAGGTCGCAGTGGATGATGTCCACCTGACGGATTTTTCCGTTTGCGGAGTCAAAGCGGTAGACGTTCACGTGGTCTAGGCCAAGGTCAGCGGCGCACAGGAACCGGTTGTCCCGTGTCATCTTGACGCACTGCACGTGGGGGCGGAAGTTGCGCTCTGCGACAGAGCCCATGCCCCGGTGGAACACCTCGTCGGTGATCTCGCCGATGGAGCCGTCCTCGTTCAGCCGAAGGACCGTGATCTTGCCGTCGTGGTAGCCCGCGACGAACAGCCACCGGTCCGTGTAGTCCGTGGAGAGGTAGGAGCCGCGCATGCCATTGATGCCGTGTTTGTTCAGAAAGGTCAGATCTCCGTCCTCCCCGATGACATAGGACTCGACGCCCATGTCCGTGATGGAGTAGAGGTACTTCCGGTTGTGGGAGATGGTGACATAGGAGGAGTTTGTGATCTCCACCTGGTCCTTCTCGATAAAGCGTCCCTCCTCCATGTCCACGTCGTAGACGCGGATGCCGTACTTCTCCCTGGACGCGGTCGTATAGCAGGAGACGTATGCGACGTAGCGGTCCTTTTTGGTTTCCTTTGCCTGTTCCTTCTTCTCTGCCATTTTTACCTCCTGAGGTCTTATCGCCTTTGCCGGGTGTCTGTCATGGAAATGCTGGTTCAGGATTTTCCGATTTCATAAAAGTTCTTCACGCAGAAGGTGCCGTCCTTCCGGAGCTCCACATGGATGATGGTGCAGTTGGGGATGTGCATCTGCCAGATTTCGGAGAGCTTTAAGTACCCGAAGCTGACCAGCATGCACCGGATGGCGCAGCCGTGGGATCCGATGAGAACGCTCTTATCTTCTGTCTTTTTGAGGTCCTCATAAAAGCTCTGAAGGCGGGACAAAAGCTGCGGGAAGGTCTCTCCCCCGCCCTGCGGCACGTAGCGGTCCGGGTCTTTGAAGAGAAGCCCTGCGGCAGCGCTGTCTCTGTCAAAGGGCGTCCCGTCAATGGCGCCAAAGTCCATCTCCATGAGCCGGGGATCTTTGATGATCCTGTTGCCGGAGAGGAGGGAGACCGTCTCTGCCGTCTCCATGGCGCGGCAGAGGGGACTCGAGTAGACCCTGTCAAAGGACAGTCCTAATCGTTCCACCATCTTGCGGCACTGCTGTGCCTGCCGGAAGCCTGCCATGTTTAAGCTTGTGTTGGTCTGGCCCTGAAATCGCTTTTCCCGGTTCCAGTCGGTTTCTCCGTGTCGGAGAATGTAGATCTCCATCCGATTGCTGTCCTTTCTGTCCCCCTGATCATACCATCTGTCCCCTGCCGTTTCGAGTGCGATTCCATCACACAGAGGTTCTGTTTCCCCGCACCGCGAGCCGGTTGATCTGGGAAGCGAGATATCCTGCCCCAAAGCCGTTGTCGATGTTGACGACGGCAATTCCGTTTGCACAGCTGTTGATCATCGTGAGGAGCGCGGAGAGCCCGCCGAAGTTTGCGCCGTACCCCACATGGGTGGGAACCGCGATGACGGGATTCTCCACAAGGCCCGCGACGACGGAGGCAAGGGCGCCCTCCATGCCGGCGATGGCGACGATGCAGTTTGCCCTTGAAAGGTCCCCGACCCTGGCAAGGAGCCGGTGGATGCCGGAGACGCCGACGTCATAGATGCGGGTGACCCGGGATCCGAGAAACTCTGCGGTCCTTGCCGCCTCCTCCGCGCAGTAGATGTCTGCCGTGCCCGCACAGCAGATCGCAACGTTCCCGATCTTCTCCTTTTTTTCGGCCTCTTCGGAGCAGACGCTGATCACGCGGCTCACAGGGTCATAGGAGGCACCCGGCAGGACGCCCTGAACGAGCAGCGCCTGCTCGTTTGATGCCCTGGTCCCCAGGACCTTTCCGTTCTTTGCATAGAGCTTCTGGAAGATCGCCGTCAGGAACGCATCCTCCTTCCCCTCGCAGTAGACGACTTCCGGAAAGCCCGTTCGGAGACTCCTCTGGTAGTCGGGCTTTGCAAAGCCAAGGTCCTCAAAGGGCTGCTCTTTCAGGAGTGCTGTGGCCTTTTCGGTGCTCATGGCGCCGGTCTTTACCTTTTCCAGGATCTCCTCCGTGGTCATAATGAATACAGACGCGGAAACCCCACCGCTTGCAGCGGGGAGGAGCGTCGTTCCCCTTTTCTCAAACAAAAGCTCCGGCATGATGCAATATCCGCAGATTACTGACAGATACACTTTTGCCT
>ONMH01000018.1:0-3587 GCA_900318875.1 uncultured Lachnospiraceae bacterium
GTGTAGGTTGCAATAAAGTAGTCATCCAGAGAGAGGGTGACGGCAAGGCCAAAGCCAGAGACGATACCCGGGACAATCTGCGGGATCACCACCTTCTGCATGGCCGTCATGGGCTTTGCCCCGAGGTCCAGGGCTGCCTCATAGAGGGAAGAATCCATCTGCTTGATCTTTGGCATGACCGCAAGGTACACAAACGGCGCGGACAGCGTCACATGTCCCACGACAAGCGGGAGGAAGGTGTCCTTGCTGATCTGGAAGGCCACAACGAGGAGGATGCAGATCGAAAAGCCGGTGACGACATCGGCATTGACGACAGGCACCTCGTTTAAGAGGCCGATCACCTTCCCGGTCCGCTCTTTGGAGTAGAACGAGCCGATGGCACCGAGGGTCCCGAGGATCGTTGCAAGCACGGCAGAGCCAAAGGCAAGAAGGAGTGTCCCCAGGATCATGTGCAGAAGCTCCGGCGTCGTGAACAGTGTCACGTAGTTGTGGAAGGAGAAGCCGTGGATGGCACCGATCTGCGTGGAGTCCGTGAAGCTGTAGACCGCAAGGATCAGGATCGGCAGGTACATAAACAGCAGCATGATGCCAAGAAACAAAGGACGTACAATCTTTTTCACAGCAGGGCACCTCCTCTTGCTTTGGTCTCCTCCCCATCACTGCCGCCAAGGAGCGTAAACAGGCAGATGATGCCGAGGAGGATCAGGGCAATCATGGATCCGCCGTTCCAGTTGTAGGCGGAGAAGTAGGACCCGATGAGAGAGCCCATGATGTAGGTCGAGTTGTACAGCATATCCAGCACCACGTAGTTGGTCATGGCAGGGAGAAAGACCATGGACACGCCGCTCATGATCCCGGGCATCGACAGGGGAAGCGTGACCTTGAAGAACGCATCCTTATTGTTTGCCCCGAGGTCATTTGCCGCCTCGATGTAGGCGGGGTCAAGCCGCATGATCGTCGTGTAGATCGGCAGGATCATAAACGGCAGGAAGTCATAGGTCATGCCGATCACCGCGTTCAGGAACGGGTACATCGCCAGGTTCCCCTCGATGACATCGAGGAGCTCCTTCAGGGCTGTGATGCGAAGGGAGAAGTTGATCCACATCGGCATCACAAAGATCAGGATGACGCCCTGCCTCTCCTTGAGCTTTCCCGTCGCCAGGATGTAGGCTGTCGGGTACGCAAGAAGCAGACATACCGCCGTCGTCACGATGGCGATCGCAAAGCTGTAGACAAGCGTTCCGAGGGCATTGGGGTCCGTGAAGAACCCGGTCAGGTTGGACAGCGTAAACGCACCGGTGCCGTCGGTGAAGGCATAGTAGAACAGGACGACAAGGGGTGCCACCACAAACAGGCCAAGCCACAGCGCATAGGGGATGCACAGGCTCTTTCTCGTAAACTTCATGTTTTACCTCCCCTGCTTCTTCAGCGCAAACGACATCTTTTCGGTGGGCATGACAAGGCCGACCCGGTCGCCCATGTTCCAGAGATCCTCGTCGTAGACGACAAAATCCTGTCCCAGATCCGTGTGGATGACATAGCTGTAGTGATCGCCCTGGTAGATCAGGTTCGAGATGTTGCCCTCCACAAGGCCCTCTTCCGCATCATCGGTCATGTCGATGTCCTGGGGCTGGATCGAGGCCTCGATCTTGGTCTTTGCAAGGTCCAGGGTGTCGCCGTTCTCATCGACGATGGTGCCGTCATCGAGGCGCTTTCCGCCCCGGATCAGCTTGGTCAGGGAGGCGTGCAGGAGCTTTCCGTTGTACTCGAGGCGGTAGTCGCTGTTGATGTCCACGAGGAACCGGTTCGTGTGGTCCTCTGCGATCATGATGTGGATCCCGTCGGGCTCGATGGACATGCCGACCTTCTCGCCGATCTTCGGCGCCTGGATGGACTTGACCTCCATCTCGTTCTTGCCGGACTGGACCGCGATCTCATAGTGGATGCCCTTGAAGATGACGCTGGTGACGACGCCGGTGATCATGCCCTTCTCCGGAGCGGAGAGGACCACGTCCTCCGGGCGCACAACTGCCGTGATGTGCGTGCCCTCTGCAACGTCATCCACACAGTCGAACTCCCCGCCGCAGAAGCGGACCTTCTTCTTTCCCGTCATGATGCCGGAGAAGATGTTGCTCTCTCCGATGAAGTCTGCGACAAAGGCGTTCTTCGGCTCGTTGTAGACATCCTCGGGCGTGCCGATCTGCTGGATCTTTCCCTCACTCATGACGACGATCTTGTCGGACATAGTGAGCGCCTCCTCCTGGTCATGGGTGACATAGATGAAGGTGATGCCGAGGCGGTCGTGCATCTCCTTGAGCTCGAGCTGCATCTCCTGGCGCATCTTCAAATCCAGTGCTCCCAGAGGCTCATCGAGAAGGAGAATCTCCGGCTCATTGAC
Source organism: uncultured Lachnospiraceae bacterium (assembly GCA_900318875.1). Taxonomy (GTDB): domain Bacteria; phylum Bacillota; class Clostridia; order Lachnospirales; family Lachnospiraceae; genus CAG-791. The sequence continues at coordinate 2,399 of ONMH01000018.1, forward strand.
AAGGGCTCTTGCGATGGCGATTCTCTGCTGCTGTCCGCCGGAGAGCGTGGAGACTCTTCTCTCCTCAAAGCCCTCGAGGTCCACGAGGGAGAGAACCTTCTTCACCTTCTTTGCAATCTCATCCTTCGGGGTCTTCTTCTGCCGAAGACCGAAGGCGATGTTGTCAAAGATGTTCATGTGCGGGAACAGCGCATAGCGCTGGAACACCGTGTTGATCGGGCGCTCGTAGGGCGGCAGGTTCTGGATGGGCTTCCCGTTCAGGAGGATCTCGCCGGATGTCGGCATCTCAAAGCCTGCGATCATCCGGAGAGTCGTCGTCTTGCCGCAGCCCGAGGGGCCGAGAAACGTGACAAACTCGCCCCGCTTTACCTCGAGGTTGAAGTCGCTCACCGCGGTGAAGCCGTTGTCGTCAAAGGACTTGGTCACCGACTTCAGTTCAATGATATTTTCTCTCTCCATCTTGCTCTCCTTCTTCCTCCGCCGCTTCAGAACTGCGGAGGTGTGCTGATCCAAAGAAACTTTGCAGGACGCGAGCCGGGGTTGGCAACGCGGTGGTTCATGGTGGTGCGGTAGTAGAAGCTCTCTCCTGCCTTTACATGATAGACATTGTCGCCCAGGTGCACGGCAAGCTTTCCCGCAAGGCAGTAGCCAAACTCCTCGCCCGCATGGGGCTTGTCCATCTCCAGGGTCCCGTGGGGTCTGATCTCGACAAGGATCGGCTCCATCTCAAACTTTTGGGCGGGCGGCACAAGCCACAGGGTCCGGTTTCCGCCCTCATCCACCTTCTCGAAGTACTCTTCCTCGCGGAAGACGACCTGCTCCTCCTTCTCCTCCTTGAAGAACTCGGAGGGAGACGTGCCAAGGCACTCGATGAGGTCGAGGAGCGTCTCCACGGACGGGGTCACCTGTCCCCGCTCAAGCTGGGAGATAAACCCCTTTGTCAGCTCGGTCCTGTCTGCCAGCTCCTGCTGGGTCAGACCGTTCCGGTTCCGCAGGTCTTTGATCCTGCTTCCTATCATCTCGTTGATCTGCGCCGTATCCATCTGCTGCCCCCTGCTATGATGCTAAACACCAGGTATTGCATGACTAAACTTTCAGGCCGGAAGAAATTATACTAAAGCTAAACACAAAGTCAACTGTCAGCAAACTATGTTTTTCTGTTTTTCCGGGGACAAAACCTTAGATTTGA
>ONMH01000018.1:3652-40128 GCA_900318875.1 uncultured Lachnospiraceae bacterium
CATCAAAAAAGAGCAGGGGGTGATTTCCTCTGCTCTGTACCTTCCTTTATCTGCAGCGTGCGCTTTCTCTTACTTATCCCTCTTCTTCGAGATCTGCCTCGCGGTCCTGGGCCTCCAGGATCTGGTCCTCGATGTCCTCATCGTAGACCCGCTGCTCATAGCTGTCGAAGCTGCTCTTTTTGGTCCTTGCCGTCGGCGCCTCCCGGTCCACCGTCACCTCGGTGCAGGAGACATCGACATACTCATCCTCGATGGCCTTCTTCACCCAGCCGATCAGGTTGTGAATCGGGGTGGAGGAGCGCTGTGCCATCTTGACGGCCCGCTCGATGCACTCATAGTCGTAGCCCGCGGCCTTGCAGATCGCCGTGACGCCCTTGGTCGTGATGTTGTCCGCATCGTCCGCAGCATCCATCAAAAGCCCCATGACCTTCTTGCGGATCTTCTTCTGCTCCTCCGGGCTGATTGCATCCACATCGGCGACGTTCATCACCACATCGTCCTGCAGGATCCCGGGGATCTGCTTGTAGACGTAGAAGATCACGCCAACGACCTTGCCGCCGACGCCGGCCCGCTCCACGTCATAGTCCATGTGAAGAGACGTCTTCTCGTTGATCTCGGTCTTGGACTTCTCCAGGGCCCGTCTCTTGAAGTCCCCGAAGGCAGAGAGGATCTCTCCCTTTCTGCTCGCCTTCTTTCCGTTTTCCACAACGGCAGAGACACCGAGGAATTGCCGCAGCTCCTGATAGTCCCATCTGCGCGCAAAGGGATGTGCCGCAGAAAAGCTCGTCGGGATGGAAGGATCGTGCATCTTCTTTCTCCTTGCCACCTCCAGGGAGAGGTCAGAGGAGAGAGACTCATAGAGCTTGATCGCATAGCTCGAGGTCAGGGTGTTCATCTGATCCCAGGAGAGCGTGGAGAAGTTCGTCTTTAAGTTGACGAGCTTGTCCTTTAACTGGGAGTTGTAGGTCAGGGACATCTCCCCGTCCTGGAACCTCGCATGGGTGATGACGTTGATGCCCTCGATGTGCTGGTTCTCCTCGTCCTCGATGTAGATTCTCCAGTCGAGGATGCTGGGCTTTGACTCATCGACAGGCTTGATGAGGTCCTTGATCTGATCGTAAAAGGAGCCGTTCGATCTCTTGAACATCCGGCGCAGCTCCTGCCCGGAGAACTTTGCCACGACTGTGCCGTCGGCCTGCACCTTGGCATGGGTCAGTCCTGCCGCAAAGAGCTTCATGCCCATCGCGGTACTCTTTCCCTTCGCATTGATCAGGGAGTTGCTCTTTTTATAAAAGATCATCGGACTGCTGTCCGATGTGCTGTTTTTCTTCGTCCTTGCTGCCGCCATGTTTTCCTCACGCTGCCCCTTCGTTCCAAAAAGTGCGGGGCCGATTCCAAAAAATGCCATAACTTTTCGAAGCGTATTATAGCCTTCCGGGGACAGGGAATCAACAAGTTTATTCCAATTTTTGCCATAACTTTGCGCCCGGATTCCAAAAAGTGCAGGGAAGGACGACAAAGCCAGGAAAAATGGGAACTCTGAAAGCCATCCTCTCCGTTCCAATTTTGTCATACCTTTCTCTCTGGCACTCTGTCCGGACAGGAACGGTTCTCAGGCCATTATTCCAGTTTTGTCCGGAACTTCGTTCCAAAAATGTCATGACTTTCTCCGTCTGGTCCCGAAAAAGCCCGGAATTCCCTGCATTTTTGAGCCCTTTCCAGGGGCTTTCTCCGCGTTCCGATTTTGTCATGGCTTTCGTTCCAATTTTGTCATACCCTGCGACATTTCGGGGTTTCCGGGGCCCTCAGCCCGGTTTTGTTCCAAAAATGTCATATCTTCGGGATCCCGGACCCCATTTCCCAGATGTCGCCCCTTTCTGGGGCCGTACTGTGAAGTGGGCGACATCTCCCGTAATAAATCTTCCACCATATTTTTTGAGGACAATTCCAGAATCCCGGGGAGAAAGGGCGCTGTAAATTCCAAAAATGTCATATCTTCCGGATTTCGTTCCAGTTTTGTCCTGCCTTCTTCGGAATCTCCCCCACTTCCTCCCGCATCCATCCGGGAAATGCCGCGCTTTTCCCCGGAACCCTGCGGGAATGCGCGGCATTTTGGGCCATTCCCTGACAATTTTGGAATCCATCCCCCGATTCCGTTCCAAAAATGTCATACCTTTCCCGGCTTCCCTGCCGGTTTGGGAACAAGTTATGGCAGAAATTGGGTTCCAATTCTGTCATCTCTTCGATTTGCAGGACAAAATCCGGAAAAGTGCAGGACAATCCTGGATTCCGCAGCTGTCCGGAGCGCGTCCCAGCCCTGTCCGGGACGCATTCCGGATCCATCCGGGCAGGAAGGGCAATTTCGTTCCATTTCTGTCCCGGTCTTCTTCCGGATCCCGCCGCCGCGCATTCCAGAAACTGCCACAACTTGTTCCGCCCCGTGCCGGGGACATCAGGTGGCGGTTTCCGGAACAGGGGATCCCTGCAATCCGCCACGTTCCAGAAAGTGCCCTGTTTCCAGCCTTTTACGGTTCGGTTCCCATCTTACCCCGGCTGGAACCGCCACGTGGCAGACTCTGTAATAACAAGAAAATGTTGTTCTCTTTAAGAAAAATATGTTGTTGTATTCCGATCCGCCACATGGCGGTTTCCGTATCCCTTTAACCTGTGCTCTTCCGTATACCGTATAAACGGCACAGGGATTTCCACGAAAGACAATGATCTTCATGCACAGAAAAGGGACCAGAGTCGTTCTCCGGTCCCGGATGTGTCCGTCTCTTTCTGTTTCCCCGCTCTTTCACGCTTTGTCCTGTTCTTCCCGGGAATCCTGCCACATGGCATTCCGCAGAATCCGGCAGATCTCCCCATAGTGCTCCGCCTCATGGGGCCAGGTGCAGTCTGTGCAGTTCTTCAGCCTCTTTCCATCCCGAATAAGCCAGGTATAGGTTCCCGGGCAGGACCTTAAAAAATACAGCGGGCAGTAGCAGAACAGGCAATTGATCTCTGATATCCCCTGATGGCAGGGATAGTACTGACAGCTTTTGTTTGCAAAAAAGCAGCTCGAATTTTCTCTCATGGATCCTCCAACCGCACGGGAAATGCACAAAGGTGCTATCCCTTTCAAACCTCTTCTTTCCTTCCAAAAGCCCTGCAGAAATCCGAAAAGTGTTCTGCAAACGATGGGCAGGACGGCCAGTAGAGATGCGGGAAGCCAAAAAACTGATTCCCGGTCTCGTGGACACAGGCGAAGCGTCGATGGGATACCGGCTTCCCGGCGGTGCAGGCGCTGCCGCAGTCCGTTGCCTCATAGTAGTGGAATTCATGCCCGCGGATGGTCTCCCCTACCCCAAGAAACCGCGGCGTCTTCTCCGAAAGCTCCAGATACCCGAATCGGACGAGGTGTCCTGTATACACGGCATTTCCAGGAAGAAAGCCTGCCATGGGATAGCTTCCTCCCTCCATGTCCTCCATGGACGCCAGAAGATAGAGGAATCCGCCGCACTCTGCGATACAGGGAAGGCCCTCCTGCAGCTTCTTTTTGATGTCCTCTCTCATGCTGACGTTTTCAGAGAGTTCCCCGGCATGGAGTTCCGGATACCCTCTCGGAAGGTACAGGCCCTGAATGCCCTCCGGCAGGACCCTGTCATGGAGCAGGGAGAAGGGTACGATCTCAGCGCCCATCGCGCGAAGAAGGTTCAGATTGTCCTGGTAGACAAAGCAGAACGCCTCATCCCGGGCGATGGCAGCGCGAAACGGAGCGGCTTTCGTCTCCGGAAAGGGGGAGCCCGGTGCGGAGAGCGCCGGCGCAGCTCGTGCGATTGCAAGAATCCGTTCTACATCCGCATTTGCCTCCAGAAGGCCTGCTGCATGCAGAGAAACGTCGTTTTCGCTGTTCTCTCCGGGAAGCTTCAGACCAAGGTGGCGGCTCTCAAGGTGCAGGGCCTTCTCCTCCGGAAAGCACCCGACAACAGGGAGCTGGAGGCTGTCTTCCACAAGCTTTGCCAGTGTCCTGGCAAAGGGGCCGGATACCCGGTTTAGGATGCTAAGCGGGAATCCTCGGCCATTCAATGACCGAGATGCAAGCGCCATTCTGCCCGGTTAATCATTACTGTGTGTAGTGGGATAAATGCAATAATTTATTGAATAATATGATATTTCATGATATACTGTGTACATGAGGAAAGATAATCTTACACATTCAAGAACCTCGGTTTACAACATTAATTATCATATCGTCTGGTCGGTAAAATACAGGCGAAAAGTCATTACCCCGGAAATCGAATCCTATATGCGCGAAATCATCCATCAGATTGCAGACGCGAAAGGATTTCATGTGGACGAATTCGAATCCGGGCACATGGATCATGTTCATCTTTTTGTCACTGCTCCTCCAAAACTTTCCCCATCCCTGATCATCCAATACCTGAAAGGTATCACAGGACGGAAGCTTCTGGAAAAATATCCGGAACTTCGAAAACAGCTTTGGAAGGGCGAGTTATGGAACCATTCCACATATATCGAAACAATCGGTGACGTATCTTCCGAAACAATACGGAAGTATATCGAGCATCAGTCCAAACAGTATTGAAAGGCGTTTGTTATGGCAAAGGCACGTCATAAGAAGATAACCGAATATCAGACTTCCATGACGAAGGCTGTCTTCCTGTTTGGCAGCCCCAATACAGGAAAGCGGGAGCTGTTGAAAAAGATCCAGTTGTATTATACGGATCTGGTGAACAGGGACATTGAGATTTTATCCGATCATCCCGATCTGACGATGGAACTTGTCAAAAATGATAAGAAGGCGTCCGGGGTCCGCGTTCTGGAAAAGTCTATCCGCCCGGCAGGAGTCAATTCTGCCTTCTGTCAGAATGCTTTCGACTGTGCTTTTACCAAGCTGGCAAACCGGCTGGATGCCATTCGCATCGATATGTACGCGGAAAATCAGACAATCTTTACACAGTCGAAGGTATTGTATGCCATGTCAATCACAGGTCGGTCACAGGAGGAAATGGCTGCCGCCATGGACGATCTTGCTGCCCGGGTCAAACAGAAAGAGAGCCGTGCTTTTTACCAGAAACAGGCAGTTAATCTTCGCGGTATGACCACTGACGAGTTTCTGTTTGCGCAGAAGGAATTTTCTGATTCCTATCTTTCATGCTGTCTCAGTTTTGCTGTTCCACATGTAAAACGGGAACAGGTTTCTCTGGACAGCCGCCTGATGCGGCTGGAAGTATCCACAGACACCACATACCCTTATGTTATCTGCATCACAAATCCATTTGCAAAAGGCGAACGGATTACTGTACCAATCCAGTGCAGCCGTGACGGTCTTCGCCGGATGAAACAGTACAAAGTCTCCAAGACGGTACATTATACCCTCTGGGGAAAAGACAAGATCCGCGTGCAGGCGTCGTTTGAGAAAAAGCTGCAGGCACCAAACCCACAGAAATATATCGGCGTGGATACCGGTATGCATGACTGTTTCTATTGCTCCGATGGACGTTCCATCGGGACAATGAGACAAGTCATTGCTTACTATAAGGATGTCGTGGAACCTTCCTTTGCGGGTCTGTCAGATCTGCGCAACAAGAAGGCAAAAATTCTGCATTTTCTTCGTAAACACCCGAATCTGCCAAAAGAGGTCCGGTTAAAGCTTTTGCAGAAGGTAGATCGTCTCGAAAAGATGATTCGTACCGCCAATCTGCCCTACCGCAAGAAAAGCCGTTACTACGCATGGCTTTCGGAAGAGGTGTCTGCCGACGTTCGGCAGTATATCGAAAAAACGGGCTGTGATACACTGACGGTGCTGGAACGGCTTGACATCAAGGAATTTCACAAGAGCCGCCGGATTAACGGAGAACTTTCCGTTTTTGCCAGAGGACTTCTGCAGAAAAAGCTGATGTCAGAACTGAACTGGAATGGTATGGCATTTCTGGAAGTAGAGCCGGATTATTCCAGCCAGACATGTCCGGTGTGCGGACATATCGACGCGAAGAGCCGCAACGGAAAACAGTTCCGTTGTACCCTGTGCGGTCATACCGACGACGCGGATCATAACGCTTCCGTAATTCTCAAAAACCGTGCGACAGATCAGGAGTTTCTGGATGTCTGCGAAAAGTATAAGTATGATCACAATGGAAGGCAGGCGGCAATCCGAGCAATCGGAAAGAAACGATCCGACGCATGGGCAAAAGCCAATTTCAAGAAGATGAAGGCTACTGCCTGACCATAAAACAACGAGGCTATGGCGAAAGTCATAGTCCATATGAACTACCGCGTCCTGTGCTCCGGCATGTCCGGGTATGGGCAGGTGTGGAGGAGGGCTCCACTGCTATACGCCTATGCAACGTACAGCGGGCTGCCATCCGAAACTGCGGACGGCGAATTCCCGATGTCATCTGGAATCTAAAAGAAAAACAGCCTGATTCCTCAGGCTGCAGATCTTTTCTTTTTCAGATGCTCGGCCATTCAATGACCGAGTAGTTCACAAGAACGCCCCGGATGAGGTGCGATGTGTCCATGGAAAGGAAGCCTGCAAGCACCGCAAGAAGGGACCTTCCCATCCCCTTTGCATCGACGGCAAGGAGAATCGGGCAGTCCAGTGCCCTGGCAAGATCATAGGTGGAGCCATCTTCCGCGATGCCCCCTGCACCGTCAAAAAGGCCCATGACGCCCTCGATCACGGCAAGGTCCGTCTTCTGTTCCATGCAGTGCCAGACAAAGAGGGAGGCTGTCATCTTCGTTCTGCCAGATAGGTGTCGAGATTGATGGACGGTCTTCCCGTGATCCGCTCCTGATACATGGGGTCAATGAAGTCCGGTCCTGCCTTGAAGGCCTGCACGGAAAGGCCACGTTCTTTCAGGGCAGAGAGGAGCGCCGCTGTTACAGTCGTCTTTCCGCTCCCGCTCTTTGGTGCCGCGAGTATGATCCGCGGCGTATGACAAGTCATCATACTGTCTCCTCCGGGGCAGGGAAATTCCCGGTTCCTTCCCCTCCGGTCCGCCTGTTCAAGCCCCTGGGATGCCCTTTCCGGCAATCCCTGCAAGGCAGCGGATCAGTTCCGCATTCTCCTCTTTTCTTCGCACGGCGATCCGGTAATACCCCTTGGAAAGTCCCCGGTAGTCCCTGCAGTCCCGGATCAGAATTCCCTGGTCCAGCAGGATCTGATACAGGTCCTGATCCCGGTTCCATCGAAACAGCAGAAAGTTCCCCTCGGAGGGGTACGCGCTGGCGCCAAGGTCTGTGAGCGCCTTGGCAAGAGCTGCTCTCTCCCGCCGGATCAGAGTGACGGAATCTTTAAGATAGGAATCCGGAACCGAAAGGCAGGCAAGGCCTGCCTCCTCTGCCGGCACGGAGAGGTTCCACTCGGGGAGCTGAAGGGCGGTCTTTTCTGCCAGCTCCTCTGAGGAAAAGGCGGCAAAGCCGATGCGGATGCCGGGAATCGCAAAGGTCTTGGTGAAGGCGTTCAGCATCACGAGGTTGGCTCTTTTGAGGAATTCTTCCGGCTTTGCAAGGACCGATTCCTCCTTACGCCCGGAGAGGGCAAGGAAGCACTCATCGCACACAAGAACGCCATCCCATGCGGCGAGAAGGTCTGCTGCCGCAAGGAGGAACCTTCGCTTTGTGAGGGCACCGGAGGGGTTGGCGGGATTGGCAAGGAAGACAATCCCTGGCTTTTCCCGTTCCAGTGCTACCAGAAAATCCTCTCCCGGCACAAAACCCTGCTCCTCCTTCAGCGGAAAGAGGCAGGGGGTTATGCCTGCTGCTGCAAGGGCACGTTCATACCCCGAAAAGCTGGGGGAGACGAGAAGGGCAGACTTTGGCTGCACGGCCCGGACGATGGCGGGGATGAGCTCCGAGGCGCCGTTTCCCACGAGGATCTTGCCGGGGGTCAGATGGAAGCGCTCTGCGAGGGCATCCCGAAGTGCCCGGTTCTCCGGGTCCGGATAGCAGTCAGCATGGCAGAGGGAAGCTGACAGTGCCCGTTCTACCTCCTCCGGGATTCCAAGGGGATTGATGCTGACGGAAAAGTCCAGGCGGATGCGATTGTCATAGATGTTTCCTCCGTGCATGGAGCAATACCTTCTTTCGCTGGTTTCGTGTGCTTTCGTATGTCTCAGACAAACAGGGACAGGATCCCTGCACAGAGAAGAAAGCAGAGGATGGCTGCCGTGAACATCAGGCTGTTTGCCTTTCGGATGTCGAGGGGCTCGATGGGCCTTGTGGCATCGCCGATCCAGGGCTTGTCCACAGGGTGTCCGAAGTAGGAGGCGGGACCTGCAAGGCGCACGCCGAGGGCGCCTGCCATGACGGATTCCGTCTGGGCGGAGTTGGGGCTTTTGTGCTTTCTTTTGTCCCTTCGCCAGATGGCAAAGGCTCTCTTTGCGCTGTAGGACTTCCCGGAGAGCAGGCAGGACAGGATGAGAAGAAGGGCGCAGAGCCTCGCCGGGACGAAGTTTACGACGTCGTCGAGCCTTGCCGCGGCGGTGCCAAAGTGCCGGTAGGTGTCATTCTGATAGCCGATCATGGAGTCCATCGTGTTGACGGCCTTGTAGAGAAAGCCGAGCACCGGCCCGCCGAGGGCGGTATAGAGCATCGGGGCGATGACGCCGTCAGAGGTATTCTCCGCGATGGTCTCCACCGCAGCCCTTGTGACGCCATCGGCATCGAGGGCTTTTGTATCCCTGCCGACAATCATGGAGACGGCACTTCTTGCCTCCTCCAGGGTGCCCCCTGTCAGGGCGTCACAGACCTTTCCGCTCTCCGCGGCAAGGGATCTTGCCGCAAGGATCTGGCAGGTCATGATGCTCTCTGCCGCGATGCCGGCAATCATGCTGATCCGGTAGAACAGAAAAAGAAGGAGCCAGACCGAAAGACCCGTTGCAGCAAGGACGAGCAGGACAAGGAGGGCGCCGAGCTTTTTCTCTGCTACGGCTCTGTCCTCTTCTTGTACCGCTGCTGCCCGGAACCGGATGTCCAGTGCATGGATCAGCTTTCCAATCAGCATGACCGGGTGCGGGATGCTGTGGGGATCCCCGATGATGAGATCGAGCAGAGCGCCGATGGAAAAGGCGGCAAGGTGAGATGCCATGGTCATGGAAGAAGCCTCCGTATCGCGTCCGGGAGGAACAGACCGTTCTCCCGGTGTACCCGGACAAGGTACCCGTCCCCGTTCGGAATCTGAAAGTCATAGTAGTTTTTGCCTGTGAGGGCAGAGAGGACGGACATGATGGTGCCGCCGTGGACCACAAAGACCTGCGTCTTATCCTTCTCTTCTGTGTCAGAGAGCAGAGAGAAGAAGGCAGCATCGGTCCTTGTCTCAAACTGGGCACGGCTCTCCCCCTCCGGGAAGGGAAGCGTGCCGCCGCTGTCAATCCATGCCTGATAGGAAGGGTCCCCGGAGAGATCCTCTGCGCTCTTTCCCTCAAAGCGGCCAAAATCGATCTCCCGAAGGTCCGGGACGATGTGCTGCGGGATTCCCGGAAACAGAACCTCTGCCGTCTCCCGGCAGCGGCGCATGGGGCTCACATGGAGTGCAATGGAAGAAAGGGACAGGGCGTCTATGGCAGCCCTGGTCTTTTCAAGCGCTCTTCTTCCCTCTTCGGAGAGGGACTCCTCGGTCTTTCCGATATAGCGCCGCTTTTCATTCCCCGGTGTCTTTGCATGGCGAAGAAGAAGGAGTGTCTGCTCCTTCTTTTCTGGTGCTTTTAAAGTCATCGGGATCCCGCACTGCACTCTGGTCACGGTCTCTGCCCGCGCAGCAAGCGCAGTGGAAATCCTCCCCGTCACCTCCCGAAAACGGCGCGCAGCAGGGTCCATGGGGACGATGCCGCAGCCGACCTCATCTGTGATGGTGACGAGGGAGGACGCACTGCTGCAGAGATGTTCCAGGAATGCGAGGATCTCCTCCTGGGACTTTCCATTCTGAAGCGCCTGAAGGATCCCAAGGTGCAGGTGATTCAGGACGAGGGCGGTGCCAGCAGGGAGGCGCTCCGCCTCCCTGCTGCAGACCTCCCACGGCGTGTTTTCATCGAAAAAGAGGGTGCGGGGATATTTGTTTTTTACATAGTCCGTCTTGCCGCTGGCGCGGCCGCCAAGAACCAGTTCCATCAGGATCCTCCTTTGGTGAGGGCAGAGGCAAGGGCAGCCGCAAGTGCCATGACAAGCTCCGAGACGGTGACAAAAAAGCCCGCAAGATCTCCTGTGATGCCCTGATAGGTCCGAAGGCTCGTCTGCCGGTAGACCCAAAAGGTCACAAGGCAGGAGACAAGGACTGCCGTTCCCGTCACAGGGGCTGTGGTCACAAGAAACGCCGCAGTGAGAACAAGTTCCAGGATCAGGGCCGTCAGCACCGCGCGCTTCTGTGCGGTCCTTGCAAACATCTGCAGCATGCCCCCGGTTTTCGCGGAGGGAATGGTCACCACGCCGATGCCGGAGAGGGCCCTCGAGAGGACAAAGCCCGCGGCGATGCAGCGGATGGCCAGCGGGAAGGCCTGTGCCTCCGAGAGCGCTGCCGTGTACAAAAGCGCCCAGAGGATGCCGAAGGTCACCGCAAAGGCCCCCACATGGGGATCATCCATGATGGAGAGCTTCTTCTCCCGGTCTCCGTAGGAGTGCAGGGCATCCATGGTGTCGAGATACCCGTCAAAGTGAAAGCCTCCTGTCACAAGGAGCGGGATTGCAGCGGCGGCCAGGGAAAAGGACAGGTCCGAAAAGGAGAGGATCCCGGAGAGGGACTGCCACAGAAGCAGGAGCGCCCCGATCACCAGCCCCACGAACGGAAAAAAGATCAGGTGGTATGCCATGTCCTCCGAGCCCCAGACAAAGCGGGGCATCGGGATCTTCGAATAGATCGAAAAGGCGACGGGTAGCGCACGGAGGAGGGAGCGAAACATCCCTCCTTTTTGTGGTTCCGTTGGTTTTGTATCTTCAGCCATGGGTCCCTCCTTTCAGGTCGAGGAATATCCCGCAGACAAGCTCTGTGACGCGCTGCGCCCGGGAAGAGAGCCTCTGGTGCAAAAGGCCAAGCGCTTCGATGTAATCCTCTGTGAGGGCATCATAGGTCTCCCCGTCCCGGAAGACGTCCCCTGTCACCACGACGGCAAGAGAGGCCTGTGAAAAGAGGCAGGAGAGATCGCGCAGGATTTTTGCTGCAGCCTCCTCTCCCGTTCTTCCCGGCGCCTGAAACATCTCGTTGGCAAGGAGGTTCGGGAGGTCCTCCAGGAGGATCGCAGTCTCCTCTCTTCTTGTGGGAAGATGAATCCCTCCAAGGTCCCGATCCCGCTCGATGGTCGCCCATCCGTAGGAGCTTCTTCGCTCCACGTGCTTTCGGATCTTCTCCCCTGCTTCCTGATCCGTGCGCATCATGTCGGCGATGTAGAAGACATGCGGGAGCTTTCTTTGGAGGACTTCGTTCTCTGCATAGACGGACTTTCCGCTGCCGCTTCCCCCGATCACAAGGTGGAGAAAAGTCTGGCTGTCATTCTCCATGGTCCTGCCTCCTGTAGGGCGTCATGCCGTATCCTGCAAAGGCAGAGGACGCGGTGAGGACAGAGACGGCACCCTGCAGCAGCTCCAGCATCAGCAGGGCACCGGTTCCCTCTCCCACAGACAGGCCTGCGTCCAGAACGGGAGAAAGGCCAAGGGCCTCTGTCAGCGCCTCTCCCGCAGGCTCCTCACTTTTGTGCGAGGGAAGCCAGAAGGCTGCCGCCTCCGGAAGGAGCCTTTTGGCCACAAGGGCCGCGGTCTGGCTGATGATCCCGTCGAGAATGACCGGCACGTGGTACAGGGCGCCGCCGAGGCAGACCCCGGCAAGCCCTGCGAGGTCAAAGCCCCCGACGTCCGAGAGAATTCGGAGGGGATCGGAGAGGTCCTTCTGATACTTCTTCAGGGCAAGCCGGATCACCTCCTGCTTTCTCTGAAGTCCCTCGTCGGAGAGACCTGCCCCTCTCCCCGCTGTCCTTTCTGCGGGGAGGGACAAAAGCGCTGCAAGGAGTGCCGCAGAGGTCGTGGTGTTTCCAATCCCCATTTCCCCGGTGCAGACAAGCGTGATTCCTCTTGCTTTCTGCTCTCCTACGAGCCGGATCCCGGTGCCGATGGCAGCAAGGGCCTCCTCTTTTGTCATGGCGGGCTCTGTGAGAAAGTCCCTGGTGCCTGCACGGATCTTTTCGTCTCGGACGCCCTCCGGAGTATCCCCTGCAATCCCAAGATCATAGACAAGGATGGCAGCACCGGTTCTTTTCGCAAGAGGACCCAGCGTGGAGTGGCCCTTTGCGATGTTGCCTGCGCAGAGTGCCGTGATCTCCTGTCCAGACTGCGAGACCCCCTCCTTTACGATGCCATTGTCGGAGGCAAGGACGAGGACTGCTGCGTGATGAAGATCGGGCGGGTTCTTTTCCTGAATCCCGCCGATGCGGGAGGTCAGCTCCTCCAGGCGCCCGAACCCGTCCAGGGGCTTTGCCAGGGCGTCCCAGGAGGCCTTGACCTTATGATATTCTTCCGCATCCGGCGGTGTGATTGGAGAAGCCCCGGAGAGGACCGTCTCTGCCAGCTGGATGTCTTCTGTTCTTATCATCAGATCTTCGCCTCCCGAAGCATGCCGTACACGGCCTTCATGTCGAGATGGGAGCGGATGCTCTCTGCAAGAAGGTCATACTGGGTTTCCCGGAAGGCTTTTGCATCCTGTGTACTCTCCTCGGAGAGGGCAAGGCCCTTTCTCTTAGCAAGGAGTGCCACGGTGTCATGGGCAAGGCCCCTGGCATCAAATAGGCCGTGCAGATAGGTGCCGGAGACATTGCCCTGGACGGCGCCGTCCGTGTGACCGGAGAGCCTGGCAAAGGGGGAGCAGCTCCCCTCGCTTCTGGTCTCTCCCATGTGGATCTCATATCCCTGTAACTGCTTTCCGGAGAGCCCGGAAAAGAGACCGCTCTCTGCCGTGATCATCCCTTTGGTTTGCCGGGTTGTCTTCGTCTCTTTCAGTACCGTCCTCACGGGAAGGAGGGAGAGGCCTTCTTCTCTTCCGCCCTCTTCCTCCCCACAGGGGTCCTCCACAGAGACGCCGAGCATCTGGTAGCCGCCGCAGATGCCAAGGACCGGATGGTCCTTCACATAGTCCCGGATCGCAGCGCCAAGGCCCACAGCTTTGAGCCAGCGAAGATCTCCGATGGTGTTTTTTGTGCCGGGGAGGATCACAAGGTCCGCCCCGGAAAGGTCCTCCGGGCGGTCCACGTAGCGGACGTTTGCCTCCGGGATCGGATCAAAGGCATCGAAGTCTGTGAAGTTCGAGAGATGCGGGAGCCGGATCACCGCGATGTCAACAGTCCCGGGCACGGCCTCCTTTTGGGTGAGCCTTCCGGAGAGAGAGTCCTCGTCGTCGAGGCGGATCCGAAGATACGGGAGGACGCCGACGGTGGGGATTCCGGTCTTCTCTGTGAGGATGTCGATGCCGGGGGTCAGGAGACTCTCATCGCCCCGGAACTTGTTGATCACAAGGCCCTTTACCCGCTCCCGCTCTTTCTTTTCCAAAAGTTCTACGGTGCCGACGAGCTGGGCAAACACCCCGCCCCGGTCGATGTCCCCCACAAGGAGGACCGGGGCATCGAGGAGCGCTGCAAGGCCCATGTTTACGATGTCGTTCTCCCGAAGGTTCACCTCGGCAGGACTCCCCGCGCCCTCGATGACGATGATGTCCGCCTGCTTCTCGAGCTTCTGAAAGGCAGCTTTGATGTCCGGGACCAGGGACTTCTTGTAGGCAAAGTAGGCTCTGGCATCCATGTTTCCGCGGGAGATGCCGTTTACGATGACCTGGCTTCCCGTATCGCTCGTTGGCTTTAACAGGACCGGGTTCATTGCGCAGACGGGGGAGACGCCTGCTGCCTCCGCCTGCATCACCTGAGCGCGCCCCATCTCGAGGCCCTCTTTGGTGATAAAGGAATTCAGGGCCATGTTTTGGGACTTGAAGGGCACTGCCCGGTATCCGTCCTGATGAAAGATGCGGCACAGCCCTGCCACGAGAAAGCTCTTGCCGGCATTGGACATCGTGCCCTGTACCATGATGACGCGTGCCATGGTCTCCTCCAAAAAAAGAGAAGCCGCAGACGCGGCTCCTCTTCTGGTTTCTGTATGTTCCTGCGCTGTCTGAGGAAGATTATAAAGGGTGGAAAGGGGATTGCAAGGGAGAAGGATCGTCCCCTGCTCTGCCATCTCGATGATGTGGGAGGTCAGCCGCAGATTGACATAGCAGAGAAAGAGAAATTCAAGGGCAAGGAGGATCTGGAAAAAGCGCCTGAGAAAGATCTCTCTGCGGGAGGCAGACAAAGTCAGCATGGGGAAGTTCCTTTCGGGATAGGCAAATGGGCATACCAAAAGAGAGATACACCAAAAAACAGTTTCTCTCTCTTTGTGCATTTCAAACGCCGGGAATGCCTCTCATGGCGTAATCATAGAGGATGATTCCGGAAACTGCAACAGCAGTTCGTGTGTGGTGTGTCGCCCTGTTAACAGTCCTCGTTAACAGTCTGACGCAAGTTTGCCGCTGGAATCAGGAGCAGCCTCCTGTCGTCTTACAGGCTGTTCTGGTCTCCGGTTTTTGCGGCACGCTCCCGCTGCTCTTGTTTCAGGGCGCGGATTTCTTCCCGCACCTTGGGCGTAATGGTCCTGGACTCGATGATCTTCTGCAGGGCCTTCTGCTGCACATCCGGGGCCAGCAGGTTCTGCTGCAGGATGGGAAGAACGGCAGCAGGATCCTGCAGATAGCACTCTGCCATGGCCCAGGCGAGAGCCATCTTTGCATAGTATTCTTTCGCGTTCACCTGCAGCAGTGCCTCCACTGTGCGGGAGAGCCATGCATCATCGATGTAGTAGTTGAGCAGCATCACGCAGCCAAAGCGCTGTGCAAACTCCCTGTCGGAGTGGAGATAGGGCTGCAGAAAGGTCCAGACCTTGTCCTTCTCTGCTTTTGCGAATTTCAATCCGACGCAGAAGCTGTCACAGACGGACCAATTGTCAATCTTTGGGACAAAGTCCTGGATGAGGGCAAGTCTCTCCTCCGCCGGGCAGCGGAGATATCCGATGACCATGCCCTGCAGCATGATACCCTCCAGGGAGTCCTCCGGGATCTGGGACAGGCTCTCCTTTCCGTCGGTGCGGGCAAGCTGTTTTGCAAGCGCCCGAAGTGCTGGGAGCCGCACGCCGAGGATCCGGCGGACACCGGGAAGGAGGCCCGCTGAGAAGTTCCGGTAGGCTTCCTCCGCCCGCTGTTCCAGTTCCCTCTGGATCTGTTCTCTGTTCATTGGAATGTTCCTTTCTATTGCGGAGGTGCCGATACCTGTCCCGCTGGATCGCGCAGAGCAGTGCCGCCGCGGAGAGGGGAGAATCGGGATGACGCTGCCAGACACCGGATCTCAGCTGCAAAGCCATTTTGTCTCCCCTTTCCATAGCCGATCGGCTATATTTCGCGGACTCCACCCAAAGAATGGCCGTTCGCCTGTTTTCTGTCAAGGAGGCACCTTTGGGACAGCGGCAAAGGGACTCCGGCGCTCTCCTGCTGCCTTCCCGGCAGTGTCTGAGAGCATCGGAAGTCCCATGGTCTGTGATGGCGATTTTATTGTTCTTTCTTTAGAAGCACTATGGTTTCCACATTTCCGGAGAAACAGAACTGATCCACGCTGCAGCCCTTCACCGGGCGATAGCCCTCATGGAGGAAGGAGGGCAGATCTCTCGCAAGGCTGGTCGGCTTGCAGGAGATGTAGAGGATGTAGGGGACACCGTAGGCGAGGATCTTCGGCAGGGCCTTTGGATGGATGCCGTCGCGGGGCGGATCCAGGATGATGAGATCTGGCTTCTCCTCCAGCTCGTCGAGCTTTTTCAGGACATCCCCGGCGACAAAGGTGCAGTTTTTGATCCCGTTCCGCTCTGCGTTCTCTTTCGCCGCCTGCACGGCCTCCTCCACGATTTCGATGCCGTAGACATGGGAGGCGGTGGGGGCAACGAGCTGGGAGATCGTGCCGGTGCCGCAGTAGAGGTCATAGATGACAGGGCCCCTGTTAAGGCTCCCGTCCTCGGAAAGCGGCGGGAACAGACCCTGGATGTACTGGCGGGCTGTGCTGTAGAGAACCTCCGCGCTGTAGCTGTTGGTCTGGAAGAAGGAAAACGGCGTGACCTTGAAGGTGAGCCCAAGGAGCTTTTCCAGGAAGTAGTCCCTTCCATAGAGGACATCTGTCCCCTGATCCTCCACGACGTCTGCGATGGAATCGTTCCTCGTGTGCAGGACGCCAACAAGCTCCCCCTCGAGGGGGAGCCGTTCCAGGCAGGCTGCAAAATCCCCAAGGAGGGTCTCCTCCGGGACGGGGAGTGCTGCCGCCTGGCGGGTGGTCACAAGGTCTACGAGGATCTCCCCGGTGTGGGCAGCCTTTCTGACGAGGAGATGGCGAAGATACCCCTCCTGCTGGTAGCGGTGCAGGAAGGGGATGTTCCGCTCTGTAAAGAACTGCCTCGTCGCAGCAAGGATCTGCCGGAAATCCCCGTCCACGATGACGCAGGAGGAGGCATCTGCGATGTCGTGGAAGCTACCCCGCCGGTGCATGCCGAGCGTTAAGGGGCCGCCCTTCTCCTCATCTCCGAAGGTGAACTCCATCTTGTTTCGAAAGCCGAAGATCCTTGGGCTTGAGAGGATCCCGGTGTACCAGCTTGTGACAGACTGCCAGGTCTCTCTCTCCTTTCCCTCTTCCCGGGCAAGGTCCAGCGCTCCCTGGAGGAGCTTCATCACCTGGATCTGCTTGATGTTCAGAGTCTCCTCATAGGGGAGGGAGAGGTAGAGGCAGCCGCCACAGACCCCGGATTGGGGACAGGGGGGCTCGAGCTCCTTCGGGGACTTTTCGAGTACCTCCAGAAGACCTGCCTCTGCAGTGTGACTTCTCTTCTTTGAGACCCGCACGGCCACCTTCTGTCCCGGCAGGGCGTTCTTCACCTGGACCTCCGTGTCCCCCTCGTGAAAGACGCCCCGGTTCGGGAAGCGGATCTCCTCAATCACGCCCTCAATTCTGTCGCCCTTTTTCATGCTCTGTTCTCCTTCCATGCACAAAAGGCAGCCCGGCACCATGTCCGGACTGCCCTGTCTGTTTTGTATTCAGGTCCTGTTTGGTCCTTATTCCGCGGAATCCGCGCTGGTCTCGTCCTCTTCGTACTCATCATCGTCGTAATCGTCATCATAGTCCTCGAAGTAGTCGGGCTTCATGAAGCGATAGATGAGATAGCAGACGACGCCGATCACGGCGGCAGCACCGATGATGGCAAAGACGATGACAAGGGTATTGCTCCTCTTCTCCTTGTCGTTCTTTCTGGTCAGTGTGCGAAGCACTTTTGTCAGTTCCTTATCCATGGTCAGCCTCCCGTCTGTGCTTTTCTTTTGGTCTCATGATACACCCCGCGGCGGATTCCTTCAATGCCGCCAGGGTCAGATCTTTTGCAGCTTTGCGAAGGCGGCATAGAGGATGCGCTGGTCCCCGCCGTCAAAGACCACGGTGACCTTCCAGTCCCGGGGCCCCTTTTCCATGGCTTTCACCGTGCCGTCTCCGTACTTGATGTGCCGCACCCGATCTCCCACGACATAGTCCGGGGTCTCGATCTTCGGCATGCCCTTCTGCAGGGAGGAGACGCCCTGTCTTGCAATCCAGGGCTTTTTGCTCTCTTCGGTGTGGGGCGGCACGTAGGTCGCCTTCGGGCGGGAGGGCTTTGCCTTTGCACTTCCTGCAGGGAGCTTTCCTGTCCCCGCATAGGTTCCCCGCACGGAAGCCCTCGGAGAGGAATCGCCGCCGGAATAGGAGGATCCATAGCGGCTCTTTCCGCCGACCACGCCCCTTGCATCCGCAAAGGGAATGCTGTCGTCATCGTCTGAGGAGAACGAGAGGTCCTCATCAAAGGCATTCTTTTTCTTCCAGCGGGAGGTGCCGCCATAGAAGTCCGTGCCACTGGAGAAGCTGCCCGCCTCTTCATCCTCCTCGCGGTCGAGGAGTTCATCCGGGATCTCGTCCACAAACCGGGACAGCTCGTTGAGCTGGTACTGACCCCGGATCATGCGCATCTGCGCAGCAGTCAGGGTCAGATCTTCCTTTGCCCTCGTGATGCCGACGTAGGCAAGGCGCCGCTCCTCCTCGATGGCATCCGGGTCCTCGCTGTTTACGGCCATGTAGCTCGGGAAGATGTTTTCCTCCATGCCGGTGATGTAGACATGGGGGAACTCGAGGCCCTTTGCGGCGTGCAGGGTCATCAGAAGGACCCTGTCATCGCCGCCCACCTGGTCGATGTCGGCGACAAGGGAGACATCCTCGAGAAAGCCCGAGAGCGTCGGTGCCTCCTCCCCGGAGGCCTCTGCGCCCTCCTCATAGGAGGCAGCCTTTGAGATCAGCTCGTTTACGTTTGCAATCCGGTCCTGTGCGGTGGGTTCGTCGTAGTTTTTCAGGTACTCTTCATAGTCCGTGAGCTCTGTGATCTTTCGGATCGTGTCATCGATCGAATTGGACCCTGCAAAGTCCCGGAGGGTGTGGATGAGGTCCACAAACGGGGCGATCTTTGCCCGTCCCCTTGCGATTGTCGTGATCTCGTCGGCGCGCTCCAGGGCATCAAAGAAGCTGATGCCGTTCTGGGAGGCAAACTCCTGGACGTGGGTGATCGTCGTTGCACCGATCCCTCGCTTTGGGATGTTGATGATACGCTGGGTGTTGATGTCATCCCTGCCGTTGTCGATCGTGCGCAGGTAACTTAAGATGTCCTTTACCTCCATGCGGTCGTAGAAGTTGTGGCCGCCCACGATGTTGTAGGGAATCGACTGGGCGACGAACTGATCCTCCAGGGCTCTCGACTGGGCATTGGAGCGGTACAGCACCGCAAAGTCCGCATAGTGAAGGCTCGGGTTCTCCTGGCGCTTTCTCCTGATATCGGAGGCGACAAAGGCTGCCTCCTCATCTCCTGTCTCCAGCTCGCGCAGGTGGATCAGGCTCCCGTCCCCCTTGTCTGTCCAGAGCTTCTTTGCCTTGCGGTTTCTGTTGTTTGCGATCACCGCGTTGGCTGCGGAGAGGATGTTTTGGGTCGAGCGGTAGTTCTGCTCGAGGCGGATGACCTTCGCATCCGGGTAGACCTTCTCAAAGTCGAGGATGTTGTGGATGTCCGCCCCCCGGAACTTGTAGATGCTCTGGTCGTCATCGCCGACGACGCACAGGTTCCGGTACTTCCCGGCGAGCATGCGCACGAGCTCAAACTGGGCCTTGTTCGTGTCCTGGTACTCGTCGACGCAGATGTAGCGGAAGCGCTCCTGATAGGTCTGGAGCACCTCGTCATAGGCGGTAAAGAGCTGGGCGGTGCGCATCAGCAGATCGTCGAAGTCCATCGCGTTGTTCCTGCGGAGTAGCTCGTCGTAGAGCCGGTAGATGTCTGCGATTTTGTCCGTCTGGAAGTTTTCCTCCCTGCTGTTCTTTGCGGCCTCGAGATACATGTCCGGGGTCTGCAGGAGGTTCTTTGCCCGGGAGATCGCAGCGCCCACGGTCCTGTCCGAGAGCATCTTGGTGTCGATGTCCAGCTGCTTCATGCACTGGCGGACAAGGCTCCTCGCATCGTCCGCGTCGTAGATCGTAAACCGCGTGTCGTATCCCACAAGGTCTGCGTGGCGCCGCAGGATCCGCACGCACATGGAGTGAAACGTGGAGATCCAGATGCTCTCCGAGCCGAAGCCGATCAGCCTGTCCACCCGGTCCCGCATCTCCCCTGCCGCCTTGTTCGTAAACGTGATGGCGAGGATGTTCCAGGGATTGACGTCGCACTCCTGCATCAGGTAGGCAATCCTGTGGGTGATGACGCGGGTCTTTCCGGAACCTGCGCCTGCCAGTATGAGGAGCGGTCCCTCGGTGCAAAATACTGCTTCCTGCTGCTCTTTGTTCAGGGTGTCATAAATGCTCAATCGTTGTTCTTCCTGCCTTCCTCTTTGGCTTTCTTCTCCTCATCGAGGAGCCGCTCGATGTAGAGCTTTTTGATGTAGATCTCCGCGCTGAAGCGGCACAAAAGCGCAAACTCCTGCAGGACCTCCCGGTCCTCCGGGTCCTTGTCCGCAAAGGTCTTCCGGGCGTCTGCAAAGGCCTTTTTGGCATCCTCCGAGATCTCCGGGAGGGAGGCTTTGATGTCCTCTGCCACCTGGCTGTAGATCTCCTTCAGCGTGATATCGCTCTTTTTCTTCTCCTCCTGCCCCTTTGCCGGTTTCTTTCCGGCAGATGGCGTCTCCACGTACCGGTCCCGCACCGGGCCCAGCACCGCCTCGATGTCGGAGATCGACAGGAAGGACTTCATGTAGAAGATAAAGAGCAGAAGCAGCATGTGGTCCGTCCCGTACTTCTTCTTTACGGGCGGGATCAGGAGGCTGCTCTTGGCATAGTTGTTGATCATGGTCTTTGTCAGGATCTTGTCGTTCTCCGGATCCCTTGTGCAGGGGGAGAGCTTCTGCTCCATGAACGTCGTCACCTGGTCCATGTACAGGTCGATGTCCGGGATCTCCTCTGCGGAGATGAGGGA
The DNA here is from genome assembly GCA_900318875.1 of uncultured Lachnospiraceae bacterium. Taxonomy (GTDB): domain Bacteria; phylum Bacillota; class Clostridia; order Lachnospirales; family Lachnospiraceae; genus CAG-791. The sequence goes on from ONMH01000018.1 coordinate 24,209, forward strand.
AAAGGATGAGACAAGGTCCGAGAAGGCCTGTTCCAGTTCGTCGATGGTCACGCTGCTGCCTCCTTATCCCGCGGCCTTGGCCTTTGCCGCTTCCTTCTTGAGCTCTGCCGCGTTCTCGAGGGCCTGCCTTGTGATGCTGGAGGTGCCAAGGAGCCTTGCGGTCTCCCTGGTCGACTCCTCCTCGGAGAGCCTTGTGATGTGGCTCTCCGTCCTCCCGTCCTCCACGCGCTTTGCGATCAGGAAGTGGGCATCCTCCATCGCGGCGATCTGGGCGAGGTGGGTGATGCACAGGATCTGGTGGTCCTTTGCAAGGCGCCCCATCTTCTCTGCCACCTTCCAGGCCGTCTGGCCGCTGATGCCGCTGTCGATCTCATCAAAGATGAACGAGTGGATCTCGTCCTTCCCGGCAAACACGGTCTTTAAGGCCAGCATGATTCTCGAGAGCTCACCGCCGGAGGCGATGGTGTCAAGCGGCCTTGGCGACTCACCGGGGTTCATCGAGATGTAAAACGTGATCTTATCGAAGCCGTCGGAACTTAAATACTCCTCGCCGGAGAGCTGCTCCACGGAGAAGTCCACCTGGTTGAAGTTGAGGTCGAGGAGCTGCGCCGTGAGCTTTTCTTTAAACTCCTCTGCTGCTCTCTTCCGGATGCCGGAGAGGGTTCTGCAGAGGGAAAGGAGGTGCTCCTTCTCCCTTGCCATGTCCTTCCTGAGCTTTTCCCTTGCGGCGTCATAATCCGTGAGCTCATCCAGCCTTGCCTGCCTTTTGTCACAGGCTTCGAGGATGTCCGGGATCGTCCTCCCGTACTTGTCCTTCAGGCGGTTGATGAGGTCGAGCCGTCCCTCTGTCTGCCGGAACGCTGCCTCATCGAAGGAGAGGTTCTCCGAGTAGTCGGTGACGGCGCGGCCAAAGTCCGAGAGGAGGGAGTCGATGTCGGCAAGCTGTGCCGTCAGGGCATCGAGGTCGGGGTCAAGGCCCTGCACCGTGTTCAGGGCGCGGAGGGCTCTTCCCACTCTTGAGGAGGGGCTTGTCTCCTCGTCATCGGAGAGCTGGGAGCTCTCCGAGAGAGCATCCGTGATCTTCTGGAAGCCCAGCATCTTTTTGTAGTCCCGCTCGAGCTCCTCGTCCTCGCCCTCTTTGAGCTCTGCTTCCTGGATTTCCTGTACCTCATAGGCAAGAAGGTCCATCTCTCGCTGGCGCTGCGCGGTGTCGAGGTTGTCCTCTTCGTACTTCTTCTCCATCTTTTTGAGGGCAGAAAAGGAGGCAGAAACCTCTGCTCTCACCTTTGCATCCTCGTCTCCCGCAAAGGAGTCGATGATCCCCAGCTGAGCGCCGCGGCGAAGGAGGGACTGGTTCTCCCGCTGTCCGTAGACATCGATGAGAAGCTCGGACACGGCCCGCAGCTCCTTTGCGGTCACGGTCTCCCCCTCCACCGTACAGGTCGTCCTGCCGGGGTAGATCTTCCGCTTGATGAGGATCGTGTCATCCTCCCCGGGCTCGATGTCGAGTTCTTTGAGCTTCTGCCTCTGGCGGTCGTTGTCCAGTAAGAACACGAGCTCAATGAGGGCGTACTCCTCCCCGGTCCGGATCATGGCCTTGTCGGCCTTGCCGCCGAGGGCAAGGTTCACGGAGCCGATGATGATCGACTTTCCGGCGCCGGTCTCTCCGGTCAGGATGTTGAGCCCGTCAGTGAAGGTGACTTCCTCCTCTTTGATAAGGGCCAGGTTTTTTACGTGCAGACTGATCAGCATAATCCTCTCCTTTGCACTTCCGGGGCAAAGTTATGGCATTACTGTTTTCGCGGCTCCTCTGCGATGAGGTGCCGGATCCGCTCGATGAGGAGCACCGTCTCCTGGGGCTCCTTCATGGCGACGAAGATCGTGTCGTCCCCCGCAATGCATCCCACGACGTCCTCGAACTTCTGGGAGTCGATGGCGGCGGCTGCCGCCATCGCCATGCCCGAGATCGTGTGGATGACGAGGAGATTTCCCGCGTTGTCCATGGAGACCACCGCGTCCCGGATGACCCGGATGAACTTGTTCCTGGTGCGCACATCCTCCTCACTGTAGGAGGAGTAGCAGAGCCTCCCGTCGGGGCGAAGGCGCTTTGAGAGGCGAAGCTCCCGCACATCCCGGGAGACTGTGGCCTGGGTGACATCATACCCGCTCTCCCTGAGGGCGCGGCACAGTTCCTCCTGGGTCTCGATGGGATCCCTGTCGATGATCTCCAGGATCTTCTGAAGGCGATTGGCTTTTCCTGGCATGTTGGTTCCTCCTCGGGCGCTACGTGATGTTTGCCATCTTCCGGTGCAGGGTCTCCAGGAAACTCCGCTGCTCCAGAAGGACGAGCCGCACGGTCTTTTCGGATCGGTGGATCGTGACCTTGTCCCCGGTCTTTAAGATGGCAGAGCGGCGGCCGTCGAAGTGGACCTCCGCCTCCAGGACCTTCGCCGTGCTTGTGCTGCCGATCCGGATCTGCACCACGTCATCGGAGGAGAGGACCACGGACCGGGAGCTGAGCGTATGGGGACAGATCGGCGTGATGACGATCATCTTTGCCCCCGGCTCCACGATCGGCCCCCCTGCGGAGAGGTTGTAGGCTGTGGACCCGGTCGGCGTTGAGACGATGATGCCGTCCGCGTTGAAGGAATTTAAGAACTGCCCGTTTACAAAGACGTCGAGGTTTAAGATCTGCAGGGCGCCCTTTCTCGCAAAGACGACATCGTTGAGGGCGTACTCGCGCCCGCCATCCGGGACGCTCCCCTCGAGGAGCATCCGCTCCTCCACGGAGTACGCCCCGGCAAGGACCTTCCGGAGAGCGCTCTGCCAGTCCTTCTTCTCGATCTGGGCGAGGTACCCAAGCGTCCCCAGGTTGATGCCGAGGAGCGGGAGGTTCCGGTTCATCACGGCGTGGGCTGCCTGCAGCACCGTGCCATCGCCCCCAAGGACGAGGGCACAGTCCGCAGCCTCCGGGACCGCCGCCCCGGATGTCTCTCCCGCCAGCGTGCAGGCCTTTCCCTGCGCGCGCAGGAAGGCCGCCACCTCTGCGGCAAAGCGGCCCTCCGGGTCTTTTGTGCTGTTGTCTATGATAAAGAAATTTTCCATCTGGGGTAAGCAAAAGTTATGCAAAAGCGGCATGGGAGGCATCCACGGTCCTCTGGATGATGCCCTCCTCGCTTTCAGGCATGATGCCGGGCACGGTTTCCTGCGCTCCCGGCTTTTTCAGATACATGAGGTACTCGATGTTGCCCTCCGGCCCCCGGATCGGGGAGAAGTCGAGAGAGAGAATCTCAAACCCGGTCTCCCGGGTAAAGGCAAAGGTGCTTCGGATCACGTCCCGGTGGACCGCAGGGTCCCGGACGACGCCCTTTTTGCCGACCCGGTCCTTTCCCGCCTCAAACTGGGGCTTTATAAGGCACACCATCTCGGAGTCCGGCAGCAGGATGTCGAAGGCAGCGGGCAGGATCCTGGACAGGGAGATAAACGACACGTCGCAGGAGGCAAAGCTCGGGCGCTCCCCCGCAAGGTCCTCCGGCTTTACGTATCGGAAGTTTGTCTTCTCCATGCAGGCGACCCTGGGGTCATTGCGGAGCTTCCAGTCGAGCTGGCCGTAGCCGACGTCGATCGAGTAGACGAACTTTGCCCCGTTCTGCAGCATGCAGTCGGTAAAGCCGCCCGTTGAGGCGCCGATGTCCATGCAGACGCGGTTTTTCAGATCGATCGGGAAGACCCTCAGGGCCTTCTCGAGCTTTAGGCCGCCCCGGGAGACGTAGGGAAGCGCTGCCCCGCGGACCTCAATCTTTGCCTTCTCCGGATCGAAGGCCGTGCCCGGCTTGTCCTCCTTGTTTCCGTTGACGTAGACGATGCCGGACATCAGCATGATCTTTGCCTTCTCGCGGGAGGGGGCAAAGCCCTGGTCCACGAGAAGGACATCCAGTCTTGTCTTGCTCATTCCGGCTCCTTCTGCAGGGCGTTCTCCACCCTGCCGGCAACGGTCTGTGCGTCGATCCCGACCTCCTTCTTTAAGAGGTCTGCATTTCCCTGCTCCACGAACTGGTCGGGGATGGCGATGGGCAGCACCGGGTACCCGGGGAAGTTCTCCAGGACCCAGGCCTCGACGTGCTCGCCAAAGCCGCCGCTCTTTACATTCTCCTCCATGGTGACAAGGAGGCGGTGCTTCGGGAGCTGTTCTGTCAGCATTTCGGTATCGAAGGGGCGGATGAACCGCGCATTGACCACCGTGCAGGAGATCCCCCTGGGAAGCAGGAGGTTCCGGACGGAAACCGCAGTCTCCACCATGCTGCCCGCGGCAAACAGGAGCACATCGCTCCCCTCTTCTACAAGCTCGCTCTTTCCGAGTTCGACCTTTGTGCGGAGCTCCGGATACCCGTCCCAGGCAGCGCCCCTGGGGTAGCGGATCGCGATCGGGTGCCCGTAGGAGAGCGCAAACTTGATCAGGTCGCTGACGCCCCACTTGTTCTTCGGGGCGCAGATCACCATGTTCGGAATGGCGGAGAGGTAGGAGTAGTCATAGATGCCCTGGTGGGTCTCCCCGTCTGCACCCACAAGCCCTGCCCGGTCGATCGCAAACACGACCGGCAGATCCTGCATGCACACGTCCTCCGCAATCTCGTCGAAGGCGCGCTGCAGGAAGGTGGAGTAGACCGCAACGACAGGCTTCATGCCGCCCTGGGCAAGGCCGGCTGCAAAGGTCACCGCGTGCTCCTCGGCGATGCCGACGTCAAAAAAACGGTCCGGATAGATGTTCCGGAAGCGCTTTAAGCCCACGCCGTCCGCCATGGCGGCGGTGATCGCCACAACCTTCGGGTCCCGCTGGGCCATCTTGATCATGACCGTCGAGAAGACGTCGGTGTAGCCGACCCGGCTCCCGCTCTTTGGCAGGCCGTTCTCGATCTCAAAGGGGACGGTGCCGTGGAACCTTGCGGGGTGCTTCTCCGCGGGCAGATACCCGTGGCCCTTCTTCGTGCACACGTGCACGATCACGGCCTTGCGGATGTTTCTGGCATCCTGGATGGCCTTCTTTACGGCAAGCACGTCGTGGCCGTCGATGGGGCCAAGGTATGTGATGCCCAGGTTCTCAAAGAGCATCCCGGGGACAAAGAGACTCTTGACGAGGTTCTTTGCCCTTCGCACGCGCTCCATCGCCCGGGGGCTCTCCTTCAGGGACTGATAGACCTTCTCCCTGAAGTCGAGATAGGCGTTGGAGGAGCGCATCTCATTCAGGTACTGGTGCATGCCGCCCACGTTTTCCGAGATCGAGCGGTTGTTGTCATTGAGGACGATGATGAAGTTGGTCTTGAGCTGGGAGGCGTTGTTGAGACCCTCGTAGGCAAGGCCGCCCGTCAGGGCGCCGTCGCCGATGACGGAGACGATCGTCTGCGTCCCGCCCTGCAGGTCTCTTGCGCGCACGAGGCCGAGCCCCGCCGAGATGGAGTTCGAGGCGTGGCCCGTGTCAAAGCTGTCGCAGTCGGACTCCGAGCGCTTCGGGAACCCGGACATCCCGTGGTACTGCCGGAGCGTGTCAAACCCGGCCTTCCTGCCCGTCAGGAGCTTGTGGGTGTAGGACTGGTGTCCCACATCCCAGATGATCCTGTCCCGCGGCAGGTCCAGGGCGAGGTGCAGGCCCATCGTCAGCTCCACCGTGCCCAGGTTGCTGGCAAGGTGACCGCCGGTCACAGAGACGTGGTCGATGAGAAATTCCCGAATCTCGGCTGCCAGCGCATTGTACTGTTCCGGAGGGATTTTTTTGATGTCTCCGGTCTGATTGATCCTGTCAAGAAGTTTTTCCATTTCCCGAAAGCTCCGGTCTCCCTCAGCGGGTTCTGGTCATCATGCTCTCCACAAGGGTGCGGAGAAAGTCGCTGTTCTCGGAGAGCTGGTCCATGCGGTGCAGGGCATCCTCCGTGAGCTCTGCCACCTTTTTCTTTGCGCCGTCAAGGCCGTGGAGGGTGACATAGGTTGCCTTCCCCTCCTCCCTGTCCTTTCCGATGCTCTTTCCCAGGGTCTTTGCATCCCCGCAGACGTCCAGAATGTCGTCCTGGATCTGGAAGGCAAGGCCCACATCGTCTGCGATCTTTCCGAGGGCGATCACGTCGTCCTCCGGTGCCTCTGCGAGGATGGCTCCGATCTGGAAGGCGGAGCGGATCATCGCGGCGGTCTTGTTCAGGTGGATGAACTGGAGAAGGTCATCGGAGACCTCCCCTGCAGGGCGCATTTCTGCCTCCAGATCGGCACACTGGCCGCCCACCATGCCGTAGAAGCCCGCGTTCCTCGCAAGCGTCCGCACGGCCCGCTGCACAAAGCCCGCCTCACCCGGCGTGCACAGGTCAAAGGCGCGCAGCGCGGTCTCGTAGGCAAAGTTCAGGAGTCCATCCCCTGCGATCACGGCCATGCCATCGCCGTAGACGGCCCAGGTCGTCTTCTTCCCGCGCCGGAGCGTGTCGTTGTCCATGGCGGGCAGGTCGTCGTGGATCAGGGAGTAGGTGTGGATCATCTCGATCGCTGCCATGAAGGGCTCCCGGAGCGCTTCCCTCCCGCAGTACATCCTGCCCGTCTCGTCGAGAATGAGCGGGCGAAGGCGCTTTCCGCCCGCCCTCACACTGTAGTTGGCAGCCTCGACCACCTGTCTCTCATAGGCCACCGGGGTGGGCAGCCACTTCTCCACGACCTTCTCGCAGCGTGCGGTCTCCTCCTTCAGATGTGCCTGGAATTCCTTCTCGTCCATCATTCCCGCTTCCTCCCTCTTTGTCACTCAAAATCTTCCAGCGTGCCGTCCCCGGAGAGCTGCTTTACCTTCTTCTCCACGCCGTCGATCTTCTCCCGGCAGAGCTGCACGAGCTTCATGCCCTTCTCATAGCTGGCAAAGCTCTCCTCGAGCGTGGCATCCTCCCGCTCCATGGAGGCGAGCAGCCTGTTCAGCTCCTGAAACATCTCCTCCACGGAGAGCGCTGCAAGATTCTCTTCCTCTTTTGTCTTTCGTTCTTCTGCCATGATTCCTCTCCTGCCGCGTTCTTTGCGGCAACAATCGGGGCCCTGCTGCAGCGGCTGGTTTCCTTCCCTTTCGTTTCGATCTCAGGACTCCTGTCCCTGCCCTCTTTTTTCCGGTACGACTTCCTCGGTCCGCGCAAGGATTTTTCCGTCTCTCAGGTGGATAGAGAGAAGATCCCCCGGCGCTGCATCCCCTGCATGGGTGAGTGCTCTGCCCGTATGGTCCTCGACAAAGGCATACCCTCCCGAGAGGCGCTTTAAGGGCGAGACGCCGTCGAGGCGCTGCGCATAGAGCTGCAGCGCATGGCTCCTCTCGGTCAGTTTCCTCTCCATCGCCTGCTGGATCCTGTCCTCGACAAGGAGCTCCTGCTTTGCAGAAAGGAGCTTTGCCTGCATCAGCGCATCGAGGCGCTCAAAACTGCGTACGAGCTGCGTCTTCTCCCCCGCAAGCCTTGTCTTTGGCGAGAAGGCGGCGACCCGGTTCTGGTACCCCTGTACGAGGTTTTTTGCGCGAAGAAGCTGCCCTGTCATGGAGGCTGTGAGCTTCTCCCCCATCCCGGTCACGTCCCGCAGGTACTGGGACACGTCGAAGACGGCAAGCTCGGCACCCGCCGACGGCGTCGGCGCCCGAAGGTCTGCGACGTAGTCCGTGATGACGGTGTCCGTCTCATGGCCCACGGCGCTGATGATCGGCGTCCTGCAGTCAAAGACGGCCTGTGCGACCTCCTCCTCGTTGAAGGCCCAGAGGTCCTCGAGGGAGCCGCCGCCGCGGCCGATGAGGATCACATCGATCTTCTCAGAGGGGTTATTGTCTCCCAGGGAATCCAGGGCGCGGATGCCGCGGCAGACAGACTCCTTTGCCCCCTCGCCCTGCACGAGGGCGGGGTACAGGATGATCTCCACAAAGGGATTTCTCCTTGTCGCGACGTTGATGATGTCGCGGATCGCGGCGCCGGTCGGTGCCGTCACGACGCCGAGCCGTTTGATGTACTTTGGGATCCTCTGCTTGTAGACCTCGGAGAAAAGGCCCATCTCCTCGAGCTTTTTCTTTAAGGCCTCGTACTTCTCATTCAGGAGCCCAACGCCCGCCTTCTCGATCCTCGTGGCGTAGAGCTGGTAGGTACCACCCCGTTCCCAGACGCTGACAGAGCCGGTCGCAAGGACCTCGTCGCCCTCCCGCATACGAAAAGAAAGGCCTCTTGACACACTCCCTGCAAACATGATGCAGGACAGTGTCCCAGAGGCGTCCTTTAGCGTGAAATAGATATGTCCGGAGCTGTGGTACTTCAGGTTGCTGACCTCTCCGCGGACGCAGAGATTCCGGAGCAGGTAGTCCGAGACGAAGAGGCCGTGGATGTAGGCATTCACCTGTCCGACAGAGAACACCTTTCCTCGATTCGTGGGCATGCTTTCCTCCGGCCTTTTGTCAGGCCTTTTCTTTTCCTGTCGTGAACTTCGCAAGAACGCCGTTGACAAACGCTCCGGAGTTGTCCGAGCCAAACTTCTTGGCAAGCTCCACCGCCTCCGAGATGGCAACGCCCTCGGGAATGTCGTCATCGTACCGGATCTCGTAGACGCCGAGCCGCAGGATGGCGAGCTCGACGCGGCCGACTCTTTCCAGCGTCCATCCCTTCATCTTCTCGGAGAGCGCACTGTCAATCTCGGGGAGCTTTTCGACGATGCGGTTCACCCGGTCCGTGATATAGGCGCGGTCCTTATCGGTCGCGGTGAAGTCGCCGCTTGCGAAGAACATCTCTTCCTGCTGCGGCAGCTCCTCTTTGCTGTTGAACTCCAGGCGGAACAGGAGTTTGAAGACCTGTTCGCGTATGCTGCTTCTTTTCATATTAATAATTCGGTCTGAAACCACGCCCCTTTATGGGGCGGTTTTGACCTGTTCCTTTCTTGGTAGCAGCGTCCATCCGCCGCAATGATAAACGCCCTTCACCTTACTGAGATCGATGGACTAGATGCGTCGTAGGTAAGAGACACCTTCATGTCGGGGAACCTGGCTTTCACATCGTTGTACAGCTTCCACCGTACCGTATTCATGAAGGCGGCATCCTCTAACGGTTTTACCCTTGGCTTCCAATCGTACAGCTTTCCGCCCGGCTTGTGATTCGCTGCCGTGTGACATTCTGTGCAGACTGTGATCAGGTTGCTCATTCGATTGCTGCGGCCGCCTCTGAGATAGCCAAGATTTCGGATTCTGAGAATCGCACCCTTCCTGATGCAACGTAGCTCTTACGCTTTCTCGTCATGCGGGCTTAGGCTAATCAACCAGGCTTATCGTGTGATCCGTCGGAACCGATCACAAGCCTCGACCCTTTAGGGGTCGGGGTAGTTGACGTGTTTGTGTCGCCGGCAATGCGCACGTTGACATCTGCGACGGAGAGTCCGGTCATGTTTTCGATGGCCTGCTTCACTCTGGCCTGCACCTTGCTGCTCGTCGCGGGGATGTTGAAGCCATAGTCCATGATGACCGCAAGGTCTGCCCGGACCTGGCCGTCTGCCACCTCGACCCGCACGCCCTGTGTCGGGCGCTTCGGGGCGCTCTTGCCGAAAAACCGCTGTGTGGAGGTGCCTGCCATCTCGGCCACGCCGTCCACTTCCTGTGCCGCGTATCCGGCGATCATTGCAACGACATCATCTGCGATCTTCACGGTCCCGACGTCGATATCGTGTTCCCTGTTCTCCGCAGCCGTCTGTTCCCTGTCAGCCATGGATTTTACCTCCTTGATGATGCAAGTGTGGGAGCTTCCGGTCCTCCCGGCAGCTCCCACTATTTTATCAGATTTGGCGCCCTTTGCCTATGCGGCAGAACTTAATTCTTTGAGAATTCCTCCAGCACAAGACCCTTGTTGCGGTCCAGCACCATCTGGGGACTCCAGGGGTTCACAAACAGAAGGAGCGGCCTCTCTTTCATGTCCTTGACGAGCTTCATGTCCGTCGTTCCGGTGATGTGCTTCACGTCGCCGTCGTAACTGGCAATCCAGCGGATGTGCTCATAGGGCAGCATCTCCAGGTTGATGTCCACGTTGTACTCACTCTTTAAGCGGAACTTTAAGACATCAAACTGAAGGACGCCCACGACGCCCGCGATGATCTCCTCCATGCCGGTGTTGTACTCCTGGAAGACCTGGATTGCGCCCTCCTGGGCGATCTGGCGGATGCCCTTGACGAACTGGTCCCGCTTCATCGTGTCCACCTGGCGCACTCTTGCGAAGTGCTCCGGGGCGAACGTGGGGATGCCCTCATAGCGGAACTCCTCGTCCGGCATGCAGATCGTGTCGCCGATGGAATAGATGCCGGGATCGAAGACGCCCATGATGTCGCCCGCATAGGCCTCCGTCAGGACCTTTCTCTCCTCTGCCATCAGCTGCTGGGGCTGGGAGAGGCGCTGGATGCGCCCGGACTGCACGTGGCGCACCTCCATGCCGGCCTCGTACTTGCCGGAACAGATGCGCATGAAGGCGACCCGGTCCCGGTGAGCCTTGTTCATGTTTGCCTGGATCTTGAAGACAAAGGCGGAGAACCTGTTCTTTACGGGATCGATCTCGCCCTTGTCGGACATCCTGGGGGTCGGCGGAAGCGCCATCTGCAGGAAGGCCTTTAAGAAGATCTCAACGCCGAAGTTCTGGAGCGCAGAGCCAAAGAACACGGGCGTCAGCTCCCCCTTCTGCACGGCATCAAGATCAAAGGGAACCGCGGCACCGTCGAGGAGCTCTGTCTCCTCCGTGAGCTTTTCATAGGCGTCCTCCCCGATGTTTGCGATGACGGCGTCTTTGTCCGACATCGGGATGTCGGTCTCCGTGCCCTCCTTCGTGCCCTTTAAGGTGTCCGCGTACTGGATAATGTTTTTGGACGTTCTGTCGTAGATGCCCCTGAAGTCCTTTCCGGAACCGATGGGCCAGTTGACGGGGCAGGTGTCGATGCCGAGGTTCGTCTCGATGTCGTCCAGAAGGTCAAAGGTGTCCAGCGCATCCCGGTCCATCTTGTTGATGAAGGTAAAGATCGGGATGTGGCGCATCGTGCAGACCTTGAAGAGCTTTTTCGTCTGCGCCTCGACGCCCTTGGAGCCGTCGATCACCATGACCGCGGAGTCCGCCGCCATCAGTGTCCGGTAGGTGTCCTCGGAGAAGTCCTGGTGGCCGGGGGTGTCGAGGATGTTGATGCAGCATCCGCCGTAGTTGAACTGCAGCACGGAGCTCGTGACCGAGATACCTCTCTGCTTCTCGATCTCCATCCAGTCGGAGACCGCGTGCTTTGCGGTCGCCTTGCCCTTGACAGAGCCTGCGGTATTGATCGCGCCGCCGTAGAGGAGGAACTTCTCCGTCAGCGTCGTCTTTCCGGCATCGGGGTGCGAGATGATCGCGAACGTCCGCCGCCTGCCGATTTCTTCTTCTAATGTACTCATATCTGTTTCCTCGTATTGTGTCAAACAGTGGTGTCCTGGCTGTGGTTACTTCATGGAGAGAAGGCGCTCTGCGATCCGGTCAGCGCCGCCCCCGTCGACGACGGTGCGGAGCCTGTCCGATGCGGCAGCCCTCTGTTTCGGATCCTCCAGGTAGCGGAGGATTTCGCCCATGACGCGCGCCATGGTTCCTGCCATGTCGCACCGCACGTCCCCCGCATAGGGGATGAGGCCCTTTTTGTCAAACTCCTCTGCTGCCATTCTCTGATTGTCTGCGATGGTGAGCATGACGGAGGGAATGCCGCCGGCACAGAGCTCATATACGGTCGTGCCGCCTGCCGTCACTGCGATGTCGCAGGAGGCGATGAGTTCCGCGAGGTCCGGCTGGGGGTCCAGAAGGTGGATCGCCCGGATCTGCCCGAAGCGCTTTCTCAGCGCCTCCTTGTTGTGGTTGTATCTTCCCACAATGGCATAGACCTCCGCCCTGCTGTTTAAGCCCTTCTCCAGAAAGGCGGACAGGAAGTTTCCAAGGACGTCAAGGCTGTCCGTTGCCCCGGTCGTCACGAGGATCCGGATCCCGTCGTGGGGCTTTCGCACAAGGTTTACATAGGCGGGGCGAAGGGGCATGTAGGAGAGGCCCAGGGCAAAGTCCGTGGAAAGGCCTGCTGCCCGGTAGCGCTCCCCATAGCGGAGGTTCTCCGCATAGATGTTGTAGTTGATAAGGAGGTCGCAGGGGTAGACAAAGCGGTTGACGTCGTCGATGTAGGCAAGACGCGCAAGCTCCCGGATGCGGTTCATGTAGCTCTCTGTGACAAAGTAGGAATCCACAAGGAGGTGATCCACGCTTCTCTCCCGCATGTGCTGCAAAAGCCGGTCCGCTTCGAGGTCCAGGTGGTCGTAGTCGGAGTTCAGGCACACGTATCCAAAGCCCGCCTCCGCTGCCATCTTTGCAGACGAGCGGTCCGCGACAAAGAAGGTCGCCTCCGTGCCCCGCTTTCGAAGGGCCTGTGCGATTGAAAAGCAGCGCATCATGTGTCCGATGCCGATTTTATCATTGGCATCTGCCCGGATGTAGATCATTGCGTCTCCTCCATGCTCTTAGCAAGCCTCTGATACTTGATCTCTGCGATCTCCCAGTCCGCCTCGTTGTCGATGTCCTGCACCCTGGTCTCCGGAAGGATGAGGGGCACGCACTTTTCCGGGACGACGGTCCTCTCCCGCAGAAAGGCATCCACCCGGCAGAGGTAGAACTGCCCCGCGTCGTGGTAGAGGGGCTCCAGATCCTGGGAGCGGGTGGAGCGAAACTCCGGGTACTCGTAGGCAAGAAGGCCCTCTCGCACCACAAACCCGCGCTGGGGCGGGAACGAGAAGCGGACCACGGGGACAACACCATCGGTGCTGCTCTCTTCCAGCTTTTTTGCGGCCTCCTGCAGGATCCCTGCCGTCACAAAGGGCGCAGTCGGATAGAGGCAGGCGAGAATGTCAAAGGTAAGGCCCTGCGCTCTGTAGGAATCGAGCACCTCTGCGACGACATCCGCCGTCGTTGCAAAATCGCCCGCGGTCTTTTCGCTTCGAAGGAACGGGACCTCCGCGCCGTACGCCCTGGCGACCTCTGCGATCTTCCCGCTGTCCGTTGAGACCATGACGCGGTCAAAGAGGCCGCTCTTTCTGGCCGCCTCGATGGAATACGCAAGGATCGGCTTTCCGAGAAACGGGCGGATGTTCTTTCCGGGGATTCTCTTTGAACCGCCCCGGGCGGTGATGATGCAGACTGCAGACATGTTCCTTCCTTTCCCACAAAAAAGCCTGCCCAGAGAGGAGCTCCGCGCAGGACGAAAAGACCAGGGACCCCCGCGGGGGTCTCCGGCCCTGAGTGTGATTACTGCTTGTTTGCGTTCTTCTTTGCGTTTTTGACGTCCTTCATCGAGAAGGAAACTCTGCCCTGGCGGTCCTTGCCGAGGCAGACGACCTTCACGCGGTCACCGAGCGTGAGCACATCCTCGACGTGGTCGATGCGGTGATCGGAGATCTTGGAGATGTGGACAAGACCCTCCTTGCCGGGAGCGAACTCGAGGAAGGCGCCGAACTCCTTGATGGAGACGACCGTGCCCTCGAGGATCTGGCCCTCGTAGAAGTCCGTGACGATCGTCGTGATGTAATTCTGCGCGTCGTCCATGCTCTTCGGGTCTGTGCCGCAGATGGAGATCCTGCCGTCGTCCGTGATGTCGATGGAGCACCCGGTGCGCTTGATGATCTCGTTGATCGTCTTTCCTCTCTGGCCGACGACATCGCCGATCTTCTCGGGATCGATGGTCATCATGCGGATCTTCGGTGCATACTTGCCGACGGTCGGGCGAGGCTGTGCGATGGCATCCTTCATGACGCCGTTCATGATGTACTCTCTCGCATCCTTGCAGCGCTGGAAAGCGCCCTCAACGATGGCTCTTGTCAGGCCGTGGATCTTGATGTCCATCTGGATCGCCGTGATGCCGTCATGGGTTCCGGTGACCTTGAAGTCCATGTCGCCGAAGAAGTCCTCGAGGCCCTGAATATCGGTGAGCAGTACGAAGTCGTCATCGGTCTCGCCAGTCACAAGGCCGCAGGAGATGCCTGCCACCTGCTTCCTGATCGGGACGCCCGCATCCATGAGGGCCATGCAGGACGCACAGGTGGATGCCATGGACGTGGAGCCGTTGGACTCCATGGTCTCGGACACGCAGCGGATCGCATACGGGAACTCCTCCGTGGAGGGCAGAACCGGCAGCAGTGCGCGCTCAGCGAGGGCACCATGGCCGATCTCTCTTCTTCCCGGTCCCCTGGAGACCTTCGTCTCGCCGACGGAGTAGGCGGGGAAGTTGTACTGATGGACATATCGCTTCTCGGTGATGTTGGGATCGAGACCCTCGACGCGCTGGGCATCGGAGAGCGGTGCCAGTGTGCAGACGTCCACGATCTGGGTCTGCCCTCTCGTGAACATGGCGCTGCCGTGGACCCTCGGGATCAGGCCGACCTCCGCGTGGAGCGGGCGGATCTGGGTCAGGGCTCTGCCGTCCGGTCTCTTGTGGTCCTTCAGGATCATCTTGCGGACGGTCTTCTTCTCATACTGGTAGACTGCATCGGAGAGCTTCTCAAGGTAGGCGTCGTTTCCGGCAAAGGCCTCCTTCAGGCGCTCGGTGACCTTTGCGACATTGGCCTCCCTCGTCTGTGTCCTCGAACATCTCTGCCGGGACGGCGACGGACTCGTAGGGCTGCTTCTTTTTGCCGACCTCTGCGCGGATCTGGTTGATGAACGCGATGAGCTGCTTGTTGACGGCATCAGCGGCATAGATGTACTTCACCATGTCCGCCTCAGGCACCTCGTTGGCGCCTGCCTCGATCATCATGATCTTGTCGGCGGTGGAGGCGACGGTGAGCTTTAAGTCGCCGAAGTCCCACTGGGACTGGCTGGGGTTGATGATCATCTCGCCGTTCACAAGGCCGACCTGGGTTGCCGCGCAGGGACCTGCGAAGGGGATGTCGGAGATCGTGGTCGCGATGGAGGCGCCGATCATGGCGACGAGCTCGGGACGGCACTCCGGATCCACGCTCATGACCATGCACTCGAGGGTCACGTCATTGCGCATGTCCTTGGGGAAGAGCGGGCGCATCGGGCGGTCGATGACACGGCTCGTCAGGACGGCGTTCTCGGACGCCTTGCCCTCTCTCTTGTTGAAGCCGCCGGGCATCTTTCCGACCGCATAGTACTTCTCCGAGTACTCGACGGACAGCGGGAAGAAGTCCACGCCGTCGCGGGGCGCAGCGGACTCGGTCGCTGTGCACAGGACGGTCGTGTCGCCGTAGTGCATGAATGCGCAGCCGTTTGCCTGGGCACCGACCCTGAATATGTCTTATAGTCTGCCATGTCTTTCTCCTTTTACATGGATTTTTATCCCGCCACACCTGTCAGGACCGGCCTTCACCCGCCCGGCTGAGGACCCGTCCTGACCTTCGTGACAGGATGTTTGGGGTTCTGAAAGCAAGAAAAGCGACGAATAAGCCGGGCTCTGCACCCAGCCTATGCGCCGCTTTCCGTTCTGTCAGTTTACTTTCTGATTCCGAGCTTCTCGATCAGGGCACGGTACTTCTCCAGATCGGTCTTCTTCAGATAGTCAAGCAGACCTCTTCTCTGGCCGACCAGCTTCAGCAGTCCTCTGTTGGAGTGGAAGTCCTGGGGATGATTCTTCATGTGCTCGGTGAGCTCGGTGATGCGCTCGGTGAGGATGGCGATCTGGACCTCAGGGGATCCGGTGTCTCCGGGCTTTCTGCCGTACTCATTGATGATGGCTGTCTTCTTCTCTTTGGAAATCATTTGCTTCTCCTTTTTGCGATGGGCCGCGGCCCGGTCCGGGACGGAGTTTCCCTGGACTGCGCTGCGGTAATTCCAGGCCAGAGGAAATACTGCGATTGCAGCTTTTCCCTTGGCATTTCTGCATAACATAGGAATACTAGCATCGGTTTTTCG
>ONMH01000018.1:40159-40485 GCA_900318875.1 uncultured Lachnospiraceae bacterium
GTCCTCGAGGGAATCGCTGAGGAGCTTTGTGCGCTCGAGCATGAAACTGTAGCAGGTGCCGGGGAAGGCGTAGTAGCTGTTCACCTCATCCGTTCCCGCGACACCAAATCTTTTATAGGCCCAAAAAGGACAGGCTTCCTGTATTTTGTCACCAGAACCAAATGATATTAGGACAAATCTAAAAACAGACCGGAGAGATCGCATTCCGACTGCTGTCTCCCCGGTCTGATGGCTGCGTGTTACAGGAATCTTATGCCCGCTCCTGCAGGAAGGCCTCAACCTCCTCCTTTGTGGGCATGACGGCAAGGGCACCCTTCCTCGTCGTG
>ONMH01000007.1 GCA_900318875.1 uncultured Lachnospiraceae bacterium
TGCTGCTCTCTGCGCGCAGTCTGGGAGACTCCTGATGCTGTTCCCGTGGATAGCCACGCCGCAGCTCTATGCCGGTCAGATCGGCTTTCTTTTCTCTGGCTGGCTTTGTCTTTCGCTGTCCTGTCTTCAGCTCTGCACGAGGTCTGCAAACTCCGCTCTGGTGACCTTCACAAGGTCCTTCGGGGAGAGCTTGATCTGCGCGCCGATCTTTCCCGCGGAGACGTAGATCTGCTCCAGGGGCTCCGCAGAGGCGTCGATCCGCGTCACGAACTGCTTCTTCATGCCGATGGAGGTACAGCCGCCCCGCATGTAGCCGGTGAGGCCAAAGAGCTCCTTCACGTGGATCATCTCGACGTTCTTCACGCCGACACTCTTTGCGCACTTCTTGAAATCCAGCTCCTTCTCGATCGGGAGCACGAATACGTAGTGATTCCTGTCATTTCCGACGGTCACCAGGGTCTTGTAGACGAGCTCGTGGGGAAGTCCCAGCTTGTCCGCGGTCTGAATGCCGTCCACAAAGTCTCCCGCCTCATAGGAGAAGTGCTCATAGGGGATCTTCTCCCGGTCCAGGATGCGCATTGCATTTGTCTTGACTTCTTTTTCCTTCTTTGCCATTGCATGCCTTTCTCTTGTGTCTCACACTTCGGATTCCTGCAGGTGCCGACAGAGCCAGGGGAGGGCTTTCTCAAAATCCGTCCCATACCACCTGGCATCCGAATCCTCCAGGGTCTTCTCAATGCTGATCGCCGTAAAGTCCACGGCAAGGCGAACCGCCTCCTTCAGGGATTTTCCCCGGACCAGAGCGCCGGTCGTCACCGCGGCAAACAGGTCGCCGGTTCCAAAGTAGCTCCCCGTTAGCTGCCTGCCGCAGCAGGTGAGGAATTTCTCCTCCGCTCTGTCATAGCAGGCTGCGCCGACGCCTCCCCCATCCTGCCGGTATCCGGTCATGATGATGGAGCCATGGATGTTCTCTGCGAGGGAGAGGACAAGGTCCTTCTGCTCTTTTTCGGTAAAGTTGTCCCTCCAGGGTTTTCCCAGAAGGAGGCAAACCTCCGTGACATTGGGCAGGATCACGTCTGCATCCCGCACGAGCTCCCACATGGCAGTCACGTAGGACGAGTCAAAGCCCCGGTAGAGCTCGCCGCCGTCTCCCATGGCGGGATCGCAGATCCTGAGGCTTTTCTTTTTCCCGCACTGCGTCCAGAGCCTCTTTACAAGTGCCATCTGTTCCTTTGCGCCCAGATATCCGCTGAGGATTGCATCAAAGGTGATGCCCTCCGCGCCCCAGGCATCCATCACTGCCGGGATCCGATCCGTCAGATCTGCACGGGTGATGTTCAAAAACGCGGTGTGGGAAGAGAGCACCGCTGTCGGCAAGGCACATGCCTCCACCCCCATGACCGAGAGAACCGGCAGTGCCGCGCCAAGGGAGCACTTGCCCACGCAGGAGAGATCCTGCACAGAGAGTACACGCTTCATACAAAAAACCTCCAGGAAATGGTGCCGCTTTGTTTCCGAACACCATTATACCTGAAGGTCTTGTGAAATCAATTTACCGTGCGACAGCACATCCTGCGATATGTTACATCACCGCGCAGTTTGAATGCATCAGGAAGCATTCTTTGAAGAAAAACGCATTATGATGCGTTTTTCTTTGCGAGCTCTTCCTTGATTCTCTCGGTCAGCATCGGGACAACCTTGTTCAGATCACCGACAACGCCATAGTCTGCGACGTCGAAGATCGGAGCGTTCTCATCCTTGTTGATCGCGATGATGATGTCGGACTCCTCCATGCCGGCCACATGCTGGATGGCTCCGGAGATACCGATTGCAAAGTAGACGTGAGGACGAACGGTCTTACCGGTCTGGCCGACCTGCAGATCCTTCGGCTTCCAGCCTGCATCGACAACGGCACGGCTGCAGGAGACGGTTCCATGAAGGACCTCTGCAAGATCATCGAGGATTTTGAAGTTCTCGGGGCTGCCGACACCACGGCCGCCGGAGACGAGGATCTTTGCAGCCTGGATATCTGCGACCTGGCTGACTTCCCTGACGATCTTCTCGATCTCGGTATAGCAGCTGTTGGTCTCAAATCCGGGATTAAACTCGACAACCTCTGCCTTGCGGCTGGTGTCGGGAGCGATCTTCTGCATAACGCCGGGACGGACGGTTGCCATCTGCGGACGATAGTCCGGGCAGGCGATGGTAGCGATCGTATTGCCGCCGAATGCAGGACGGGTCATGAGCAGCTGCTTGTGCTTCTGCTCTGCCTCATGTCCGGGAACTGCAATGAGCGGGAAGTCGCCGATGTCGAGCTTTGTGCAGTCTGCTGTCAGACCGGTGTGGATTCTTGCGGAAACTCTGGGGCCAAGGTCACGGCCGATTGCCGTTGCGCCGACCAGAAGGATCTCAGGCTTGAACTCCTTGACAACGGATGCCAGTGCATGCGCATAGGGTTCCGTTCTGTAGTCCTTGCAGGCGGGATCGTCGATGACGATGACGCGGTCTGCGCCGTAGGCTGCCAGCTCATCCACCAGTCCCCTGACATCGGAACCGATCAGGACTGCGGTGACCTGCTTGTTGTCCAGATCCTCTGCAAGGGATCTAGCCTTGCCGAGCAGTTCCAGAGCGATGGGGCTGATCTTGTTGTCGACCTGCTGCGCGAAGATGAATACCCCTTTGTAATCCTCTATATGTTCTGTAGCCATTTTAAACTTCCTCCAATCAATCTTTTGAAATGGGCTGCGTCATCTGATGCGTCAGATCACGTGCTTCTCCTGCAGCTTTCCAACGATGTAGTCCACGGCCTCTTCAGGAGAATCCGGAACGACCTTCTCGCCTGCACCCTTTGCAACCTTGTCGGAAGCTTTCGCAATGACGGTAGGGGAACCGACCTTACCGATATCGGAATCCAGGACATCCTTCAGATCTTTTCTGCCCCATACGGTGACTTCCTTCTGGAATGCATCAAAGATTCCGCCAGGGGTCATGTATCTGGGGGTATTCAGCTCAGACAGGCAGGTGACAAGGCAGGGAAGCTTTGCCTTGACGATGTGATATCTGTCCTCGAACTGTCTCTTGACCTCGATGGTCTTCTCCTCGGGGTTCACCTTGATGCCCTCGGCATAGGAGATGACCGGGATGTGAAGGTGCTCGGAGATCTGAGGACCAACCTGTGCGGTATCGCCATCGATTGCCTGACGGCCAGTCAGGATCAGGTCATAGTCGAGGTTGCGAAGAGCGCCTGCGATGGTTGTGGAGGTAGCCCAGGTATCAGCACCGCCCAGAACACGATCCGTGACAAGAACGCCCTTGTCTGCGCCCATGGCGAATGCCTCGCGAAGGACTGCATCTGCCTTCGGAAGGCCCATCGTGACAACAGTGACCTCGGCGCCGAACTCATCCTTGAGCTCCAGAGCTGCCTCGAGGGCTGCCTTGTCATCAGGGTTCATGATGGCAAGCATTGCACTTCTGTCCAGAGTTCCGTCCGGTTTGAACTTCACGCCGCCCTTGGTATCAGGGACCTGTTTCACACAAACTACAACTTTCATGTTTTTTCTCCTTGTGAAAATCCGTTCAAAAAAGAATTCCTAACCTGCTGCAGCAATTACTTCAGGAGTGCTCCGGAGATAACCATGCGCTGCACTTCGGACGTGCCCTCGTAGATCTCGGTGATCTTCGCGTCGCGCATCATGCGCTCGACTTCGTACTCTCTGATGTAGCCGTAGCCGCCGAACAGCTGGACGCACTTTGTGGTGACATCCATTGCGGTCTCTGCTGCGAAGAGCTTTGCCTTTGCAGCCTCGACGGAGTATCTGTCCTTCGTGGCCTTTGCCTCAGCAGCCTTGTAGACAAGGAGCTGTGCTGCCTCAACCTCAGTTGCAAGGTTGGCAAGCTGGAACTGGGTGTTCTGGAACTGAGCAAGGCTTCTGCCGAACTGCTTTCTCTCCTTGACATAGGCGACGGTTCTGTCGAGTGCGCCCTCTGCAAGGCCGAGTGCCTGTGCAGCGATACCGATACGGCCGCCGTCCAGGGTGTGCATAGCGATCGGGAAGCCCTTTCCTCTGGGTCCTAACAGGTTCTCTGCCGGGATGTGCATATCCTGGAAGATCAGCTCATAGGTGGAGGATCCGCGGATACCCATCTTGTTCTCCTTGGTTCCGAAGGTGAATCCGGGGGTTCCCTTCTCCACGATGAAGGCGGAGAACTTCTTCTGCTTTCTGCCCTTCTTGTCCAGGACAATGTCGGTGTAGGCGATGATGATGTAGATATCAGCCTCTTTGCCGTTTGTGATGAAGCACTTGGAGCCGTTCAGGATCCACTCCTTGCCGTCCTCAGAGAGGACTGCCTTGGTCTGGACGCCCTGGGCATCCGTGCCGGCGCCGGGCTCGGTCAGACCGAAGGCACCGAGCTTCTCGCCCTTTGCGAGCGGAACGAGGTACTTCTGCTTCTGCTCCTCGGTACCGAAGGTCAGGATCGGATCGCAGCAAAGAGACGTGTGTGCGGAGACGATGACGGAGGTGGTGCCGCAGACCTTTGCGAGCTCCTCGACGCACATCACATAGGTGAGGGGATCGCAGCCCTGACCGCCGTACTCCTTCGGGATCGGAATGCCCATGAAGCCGTACTTCTGCATCTTGGTGACGGTCTCTCTCGGGAACTTCTCGGTCTCATCGGTCTCGATTGCAAGGGGCTTTACTTCCTTCTCAGCGAAATCCTTGAAGAGGGATCTTGCCATTTCATGTTCTTTGTCCAACTGAAAGTCCATGTTCTATCTCCTTTGTTGATGTGAAATCGGAAGGCGCACAAGGCGGTGCGCCATCCGGTGAAAAAACCTGACTGTTTCGCAGGGTGCGGCTATCAGAGCTGGTCTACAGGGGTCTTGGTGCGGTCTGCATTGTACTTGTAGAAGCCGATACCCGTCTTGACGCCCAGGTGCTTTGCACGGACCATCTTGCGAAGGAGCGGGCTTGCTGCGTACTTGTTGTCGTGGGTGTCTGCGAACAGAACATCCATGATGGCGAGGACGACATCGAGTCCGATGTAGTCGCCGAGCTCAAGCGGTCCCATGGGATGGTTGCAGCCGAGCTTCATGGCCGTATCGATGCCCTGGATATCGGAGGTGCCGGTGTAGTAGACGTTGATGGCCTCATTGATCATCGGAACGAGAATTCTGTTGACGACAAAGCCTGCTGCCTCGTTGACCTGAACGGGGGTCTTGCCGATGGTCTCGGAGATCTCCTTGACCTTTGCGACGACGGAATCCGGGGTGTTGGCGCCCTGGATGACCTCAACGAGCTTCATGACCGGTGCAGGATTGAAGAAGTGCATGCCGACAACGGGCTTTGCAAGGCCGGTTCCGATCTCCGTGATGGAGAGAGAGGATGTATTGGATGCATAGATGCAGTCCGGATTCTTGACGATGTTCTCCTGCAGGTTGCGGAAGGTGGACTGCTTCAGATCCATCTTCTCGAGCACTGCCTCGACGACGAGGTCCGGATCCACAGCGATGTCTGCAAGACCGGTGACGACCTTTCCAAGGATTTCATCGGCCTTTGCCTGCTCCATCTTTCCCTTCGCGACCTGACGGTCCAGGTTCTTCTTGATCTTGGCCTTGCCGCCGTCAGCAAACTCCTGCTTGATGTCGCAGAGATAGACCTTCTCGACCGCATCGCTCTGTGCAAATGCCTGACCGATTCCGGATCCCATGGTGCCAGCGCCGATAACTGCTACCTTCATGATATGTTCCTCCATTTGTTTTATATTCTCACGTGCTGCAGGGCGGTGTGCCGCCGTTTTTGCAGAACGCTGTGAACTTCACTTTTGTGCAATTGAGATCAATTACTTGTTCTGGAATGCGACGTGCCTGACCTTGGTCGGATCGTCCTTCTTCTTCAGGAAGTTGCCCATGCCGGCCCTCTGGTC
The DNA here is from genome assembly GCA_900318875.1 of uncultured Lachnospiraceae bacterium. Taxonomy (GTDB): domain Bacteria; phylum Bacillota; class Clostridia; order Lachnospirales; family Lachnospiraceae; genus CAG-791. The sequence goes on from ONMH01000007.1 coordinate 5,926, forward strand.
CTCAGTCTCAAAGCAGGAGCCGAAGAGCTTCTCCTCGGTGACGATGGCATCGTCCATGTTCTGCTCGAGGCCCTCGTTGATGGCCTTCTTGCAGGCGCGGACCGCGATCGGTGCATTGCCGGCGATCGTTGCAGCGAGTTTCTTTGCTGCAGGAAGGAGCTCCTCCTGCGGATAGACGGCGTTCACAAGGCCGACGCGCAGCGCCTCATCCGCCTTGATGTTTCTTGCAGAGTAGACAAGCTGCTTTGCATAGCCGGGTCCGATGAGTCTTGCCAGTCTCTGGGTGCCGCCGAAGCCGGGGGTAATGCCAAGGCCGGTCTCAGGCTGTCCAAAGACGGCGTTCTCTGCTGCCAGGCGGATGTCGCAGCTCATGGAGAGCTCATTGCCGCCGCCCAGCGCAAAGCCGTTGACGGCTGCGATGGTGGGGATCGGAAGGGTCTCGATCTTTCTGAAGAGATCATTTCCCTTCTTTCCGAATGCCTCGCCCTCTGCCTTGGAGAGGGTCGACATCTCGCCGATATCTGCGCCGGCAACGAAGGACTTGTCGCCTGCGCCTGTGATGACAAGGCATCTGACGGTGTCCAGATCCAGGCCGTCGATGGCGGCATTCAGATCGTCGAGCACCTCGGAATTCAGTGCGTTCAGCGCCTTCGGGCGGTCAATCGTGAGTACCGCAACGGCGCCCTCTGTCTCTACATTTACATATCCCATGTTCTACCCTCCAGTGAATTGGATTTCTGCTTTTGCACATCAATATCCTGCAGGGTCCTCTGTCCCCTGCAGGATACCGGTATCTCAGTTATTCGTATCTCTCAACCACAGTTGCGCAGCCCATGCCTCCGCCGATGCAGAGCGTTGCAAGACCTCTCTTGCTGTTTCTCTTCTGCATCTCATAGAGAAGCGTGGTCAGAATGCGTGCGCCGGATGCTCCGACAGGGTGGCCGATGGCGATGGCGCCGCCGTTGACGTTGAGCTTGTCCATGTCGAACTTCAGCTCCTTGCCGACAGCAACGGACTGTGCTGCGAATGCCTCATTGGCTTCGTACAGATCGAAATCATCGATGGTCAGGCCAGTCTTTGCCAGCACTCTCTTGGTGGCAACCACCGGGCCGACACCCATGATTGCGGGATCCACGCCGCCGAGCGCACCGGCAACCCAGACAGCCATCGGCTTTACGCCGAGCTCCTTTGCCTTCTTCTCGCTCATGACAACAAGGGCTGCTGCGCCGTCGTTGATTCCGGAAGCATTGCCTGCTGTCGTCACGCCGTCTGCATTGATGGGCTTTAACTTTGCGATGTCTGCAGCGGTCTGTCTGCCTCTCGGGCCCTCATCGGTATCGAAGACAATCGTCTGCTTCTTCTGTTTGACTTCCACAGGGACGATCTCATCCTTGAACTTGCCGGCCTCTCTTGCCTCTGCGCACTTGGTCTGGCTCCATGCGGAGAACTCATCGAGCTCCTCACGGGTCAGGTTCCACTTTGCAGCGACATTGTCTGCCGTGCGGATCATGTGGTAGTTGTTGAAGGCATCCCAGAGGGCATCATTCACCATCGTATCAACCATGGTGGCGTTGTTCATTCTGTAGCCGAAGCGGGCCTTGGTCAGGGCATAGGGAGCCATGGACATGTTCTCCATGCCGCCGGCAACCACGACGTCAGCCTCGCCTGCCTTGATGATATCTGCAGCGAGATTGACCGCATACAGGCCGGAGCCGCAGACCACGTTCAGGGTCACAGCGGGGGTGGTCACAGGAAGGCCGGCATTGACAGATGCCTGTCTTGCGACGTTCTGTCCCTGGGCAGCCTGGATGACGCAGCCCATGAATACCTGATCCACATCCTCGGGCTTGATGCCCGCGCGGTTGACCGCCTCGCGGATGACGATCTCGCCCAGCTTTGCAGCGGGGGTTGTGGAGAGAGCGCCGCCCATCTTACCTACTGCGGTGCGGCACGCGCTGGCAATTACGATACGATCTTCTGACATGATAGCCTCCCTAACCTTTTTTCGGTTCAATGGAATTGTTGTTGTGTGCTTTGCCATGAAACTTTGTTAATTTTTTATCACACTACGAAGCATTATAGCATAAGGGCACAGTGTTTTCAATTGTCTTTGCCCGATTTTCTGTGAAAAATACACAGGTTTCGGGGACGCCCGCCCTGCTCAGTTTTCAGGCTCGATCAGGCCGTAGGTTCCGCCCTTTCTCTTGTAGACGACATTGATCTCCTCGGTCTCCGCGTTGCAGAACATGTAGAAGCTGTGTCCCAGAAGTTCCATCTGCACGCAGGCGTCCTCCGGGTACATGGGCTTCATGTCGAACTGCTTCTTGCGCACGATTTTGATGCCCTCATCATCGAGGTAGTCCCGCTCGAGGTACTCCTTGCGGAAGGACTCCCGGGACGCATTGCGGTCTGCGATCTTGTTCTTGTACTTCTTGAGCTGCCGCTCAATCACCTCCTCCACGAGGTCGATGGACACATACATGTCATTGGAGGACTGCTCGCTCCGGATCACACCGTCCTTTACGGGGATCGTGACCTCAATCCGGTGGCGGTCCTTCTCCACGCTCATGGTGACATGCACGGTTGTGCCGCTCGAAAAGAACCGGTCAAGGCGTCCCAGCTTCTCCCGCACTGCGGCATCCAGCGCCGGTGTTACCTCCATGTTTTTGCCCACGATCGTAAACTCCATACCTGCTCCTTTCCGCAGTCTGAGAAAGTATTGTTTTGTGCAGACTGCATGCAAATTTTCCCCTCAGGTACCGTGATTCGAGTATATCACACTAAAATCCTCCGGGTGCTCCCATCCCTTCGTTTCACAAAATGTTTACATCTCCACAGCTCCTCACGCCGCAGTCTCTGCCCGCTGTCTTTTTTCTTTGTCCCTCACCCCCTGTCTGTCTTCTCCGCAGGCTGTCTGGCACTTTTCCCGCCGCTTCTGCCTCCTCCGTTTTGCTTTCTCTGCGCCTTTTGAGATCTTGCGTTTTTCACGCGCACGCAAAAAGGCGGGGTCCCATCGCCATGGATGGAATCCCGCCTGTATGCATTCGATTCTCTTGTGCTGTGTCAGTTGAAGATTCTGCGGATTGCCGCGATCTGCCGGTAGGTGGCAGAGGAAATCTTGATGCCGCTTCTTGGATTGGACGCACTGATGATCTGTCCGTTTCCGATGTAGATGCCGACGTGGCCGTAATAGCAGATGAGGTCACCCGGGCGGGCAGCGGACAGGCTTGACACCGCCGTGCCGCAGCTTCTCTGCGACGCATCATAGTGCGGAAGGGAGACGCCGTAGTGGGCGTACACCGCCATCGTAAAGCCGGAGCAGTCCGTTCCGTTTGTCAGAGAGGAGCCGCCCCAGACGTAGGGGTTGCCGAGGAACTGCATCGCGTAGTCCACGACCGCCTGTCCCTTCGAAGCAGCCTGCGTCTCGGCCTTCTGCCTCTCCTCTTTCTCCTTCTGGGCTGCCTCTGCCTTCTTGGCCGCCTCCTCTGCCTTCTCCTCGGCAATGGAGACCGCCTCCGGGTACTGGACTTCCACATCCGTGAAGTCGGCGCTGATGTAGCCCTCGCCGTCATCGGTGTTCACCTTGTACCAGCCGTTCTCCTCTCCGAGGATCTCATAGGACTGGCCCTGGCCGATGAGGGAGATGACATCGGAGTCCTCCGATGCCGCTGCGCGGACGCGCAGGGTCTCCGTCGTGACAATGGCCTTCTGGGTACCGACGGCATCCGCCATCTGCTGTGCCGCAGAACCGGTGGCGACGTAGTCGGACTTGACGTATCCCGTCACGCTTCCGGAGGTGATCTTCACCCAGCCGTTTGCATCGACAGCGGCAGCCACCGTGCCAACGCTGTTTGCATAGAGCTTTCCGACGACCTCGGCGTCCTCAGAGGGGTCCTTGCGGATGTTCACATAATCGGCCGCCGTCGAGACGACAAGGTTCGAGGCGGTGTCCGGGGTTCCGGCATTCTCCGTCGAGGCGACCGCTGCAGCGTCCACTGTCTGCGTGTCCGCGGAGGAAGCGGAAGCGCTTTCTGCCTCTCCCGTTTGGCTCTGCCAAGCTGCTGCTGCAAGCTCCGTCGCCCGGGAGGCATCCATGGAGGCCACGGCGCCCTCTGTGAGGACGAGTTCCTGCTCCTTCTGCTGGGTCGGGGTGAGACTCGTGTCGAGGATCACGTCTCCGCTCTCTGCGGGAGCCATCTGCGCTGCGGCCGTCTCCGCTGCTGCTGTTGCTGCTTCCGGCCCGGTTGTCGTCTCTGTGGAAGCTTCTGTGCTCGCTGCCGCAGACGCCTGTGCAGACTCCGTGGTCCCTTCTGTGGAGACCTGTGCCGTCTTATCCTGCGCCTCCGTGCTGCTCTCAGAAGATGCCGTATAGAGGGCTGCTGCGCCAACCGCCTGCACAGGGGCCTGTTCTTTGCTCTCCTCCTCCGGCTTTGCTGCGCTCTTTACATCGCGCAGAGAGACCTTCTTCGCCGCCAGCGCGTACTGCACGCCGCAGGAGGGAAGAAGAAGGCGTCCTGTCTCCGGGATGTCCGTGACAAGGCTGGAGTCGGCCGCCGCACTGAGTGCGGATGTTCCTGCCGTCACCGTTCCCGCGGATACCGGCTCCAGGATGGACATCGCCGCCACGGATCCCGCCAGAATGACAGCTGCTGTTTTGTACTTCCAATGGTTCATGTGGTTCAAATCTACCCCGCTGTGCTACCATGGTGGAGCGGAACCCCGTTCCGCTGGCTTCTCTCCACAATTTTAACGAAATTGTTACAGAGATATTTCTCGTCTACTATAGCAGTCAACAACAGGCCAGTCAACCGCAAGATATGCGTGCTTCTGGCCTAACGGGATACAAGAATGAACCAGGATGTGTTTCAGTTTCTTCCGGAAACCGGGCGGGAGGAGAGCAGATTTCTCCTCTTTCCGGAGGTGCCTGCCGCGGTGACGGCAGACTTTGCCCATGTCGCAAGGAACCACTGCTGTGCCACCATGCTCACCAACTACTGCCTGTACCTGGAATCCAAAGGCAGCCTCTTCCCGGATCTTCCCCGGGCAGCGCTCTTTGAGAAGATCCACCGCTTTGTGCCAAACGGGCCGATCTTCTCGATCACAAAGCGCGCACCGAAGGTCTTCGCCTCCCTGGAGATTTCCTCTTCCGCCAGCAGGCTCCCCCTGCGCCTAAGGGACACTCCCTGCAGCAAGATGACTGTCCTCTGCAGGTGTCTGGAAAAGCAGAAAGACCCCGCGGCGCTTCTTGTCGCCGCAGGGCCTCTCTCCTGGCACTGGATCCTCGCTGTTGGAACTGTCCGGATCTTTGGGATAAAATATCTTCTTGTGATCACAGGGTGGCACAGAACCCCCCGGCTCTACCGCCCGGACTCGGGCTGCCGGGTGCTCGCCGCCTGGGAGCTCTCCGCAAGCGCTTCCTCCACCCGCAGCAGCTCGTCATAGACAAGGCAGTTGGGAAGAAGGCTCCTGTCCTTTGCCATCTGAAGGCACCGGGAGAAGGGAAACCAGCGGACCTCTGTGAGTTCCTCCCGCTGAATCGGGAGCCCCTCCGGGTCCAGGTCGTGAATCCAGACGCAGAGCTCTGCGATCTCCCGGTCGCAGAATGGCTGTCCGTGGAACACGTCATCAAAGGCGATGCGGAAGGGCCCGGCATCCCGGATTTCAGAGGGATCCTCTGGCACGACCCCGAGCTCCTCCGAGAGTTCCCGGAGGACCGCCTGCTCCCTTGTCTCCCCCGCCGGCACATGGCCTGCGGACGAGATGTCCCAGCAGCCGGGATAGCAGTCCTTGTCCTCCGAGCGCTTCTGCAGGAGAAGATCAAAGGTTCCGTCCGCCTTCTTTCTTGCAATCCAGAGATGGACCGTCTGGTGGAGGCTTCCGTCCCTGTGGGCGACACCCCGCTCCCGGACGATGCCGCTCTTTGTCCCGTCCTCATTCAGGATGTCAAAGAGTTCCAATGCTTTTCCGTCCAGCACCGCCTCCCGGAGGGTATCCTTCTCATCGTAGTGGAGCTTTAAGCTGAAAAACGGCGCATTCTCCGCAAGAAGCCGGAAAAAGATCCGGTCTCCCTCCCAGAGGTTCAGGGAAAAGACCTTCTCCTTCGGAAGCCACTCGAGCTCCCCCTCGCTGCAGGCGTGCGGGGTCCCCGTAAAGCCATCCGCTGTGAACAGAAACATGTACTCAAAGTCTCCCCGGTCGGAGACAAAGGTCACAGCGCCGCGAAGGCGAAAGGAGGTCAGGGACAGTCCCGTCTCCTCTTTCGTCTCCCGCAGGATGCACTCCTCCGGGCTCTCCCCAAATTCGATGTGGCCGCCGACGCCGATCCACCGGTCGTGGTTCACGTCATTTTTCTTCTTCACCCGGTGCAGCATCAGATACCGGTCCCCGTCCTCCAGGTAGCAGAGGGTCGTCAGTTCGGGCGTCCTTCTCATCTGTGTCATTTCTCTTCTTTCCTTCCGGTGCGGAGGTGACTCCTGATGGCGCCCCACACATCCGTCCGCTCACAGGTTCCGGCGGGGATTGTCCGGATCGCCGGCCAATGCTTGGTAAAGCACAAAAGTGCCAGAAGTGCCGACAGAATTCCCGCCTCTTCCCCGTAGAAGGCAAATGCAAACGGCACAAAGCTCGCCGGCAGCACCGCGCCGCCGATGCAGAGGTACTTTGTCGCAAACGTGACGAGCATGCCGATGACGTTGGAGACAAGGCCCCAGAGGGGCGAGAAGAGAAAGATCGCAAAGCAGCTCGTCGCAACGCCCTTGCCGCCGCGGCCGGGCCTTAGCCAGATGGGATAGTCATGCCCAAGCGTCGCCCCGATGCCGCCGTAGAGGACACTGATGTGCCCGATGGCAGGGCCTGCAAGAAGGAAGGAGAGGAGGCAGGCAAGGCCGCACTTTCCCAGATCCCCTGCAAGAACCAGAATTCCCGGGCGAAAGCCCAGGTTTGCCATCACATTTGCCATGCCGGGATTTCCGGTGGTGCCGAGCTCGCTGCAGGGCTTCCCTGTGAGCCTTCTTGTCACCACCTCCGCCGTCATGATGTTTCCCAGCGCATACCCCACCGCAAGGCAGAGCACCCGCGCACCGACAGGTGACATCGCTTCCGCCCCCTCTCAGATCATGTCCGCGATGATGACGCGGCAGAGGTCCGGCCTTCCGGTGATGAGGATGTCCACCCCGCGGGCCAGGCACTCCCGGATCTCGGAGGATTCCTCCACATCCTGCACCGCGACGGCAAAGCCCTCTTCATGGGCCGCATCGACAAAGCCCTCTCTCCGGACAAGGTCCAGCGGGATGTGCAGCTCGTTCGTGCCGATCGTGTTCCTCGCGTAGTCGAAGATGTGATACCAGCCGTCGGAGAAGAGAAGTCCCGTCTTTGCGTCCGGCTTTAAGCTCCTGATGTTGATCAGGCTCTCGTGATTGAAGGAGGAATAGACCACCCGTCCCTCGAGGCCATAGCTCTGCTCGAGCTCAAGGACCTTCTCCTCAATCCCGGGATAGGGATAGACTCTCGTCATCAGCTCGATGTTGATCGCAAGCTTCGAGGGGGCGAGGATCCGATACGCGTCCTCCAGCGTCGGGATCTGCATGAAGTCAAACGTGTCCTTTTTGCCGACGTTCAGGCGCTTCAGCTCCTGGAGCGTGCAGTCCGCAACACAGCCCTTTCCGTTCGGCACCCTGTCCAGGCTGGCGTCATAGATGACGACCGGAATGCCGTCCTTCGACAGGTGGACGTTGAGGACGATGCCGTCTGCCCGCAGGGCAATTGCCTTCCGGATTGCCGCGGTCGTGTTCTCCGGCTCATATGCCGATGCTCCCCTGTTTGCAAAGACCCTGACTTTACCCATACCGCATCCTTTCCAGCCGCTCTGCGGCCAACACCTCAACCGGTTCTCTCAGCCGAGATAGGCGGCTGCGGCGAGTGCCGCCACGGCACCGTCTGCGGCTGCCGTCGTCAGCTGCCGCACGCTCTTGGTCCTGCAGTCCCCCGCGGCAAAGACGCCGGGGCGGGAGGTTTTGCAGTCCTCTCCTGCGCGGATGTAGCCTGCCTCATCCAGATCGACAAGACCTGCAAAGGCCGCGTTGGACGGTGCCTGGCCGATGGCAACGAACAGGGCGGAGACCGGAAGGACCTTCTTCTCCCCCGTCACCTTGTTCATGACCTCGACGCCGGAGAGCTTCCCGTCCCCGACAAGGTCCGTCACGGTGCAGTTCAGGACGGGGATCACGTTTTCCTTTCCCTCGATCTTCTTCACCTCCGCAGGATCGGCGCGGAAGGCGTCTCTCCTGTGGATCAGGTAGACCTTTCCCGCGATCCGGGAGAGGTACTGGGCATCCTCGAGGGCGGTATTGCCGCCGCCGTTGACCGCAACGTCCTTCCCCTTAAAGAACGCCCCGTCGCAGGTTGCGCAGTAGGAGACACCCTTTCCGGTGAAGGCCTGCTCCTTCGGAAGGCCAAGCTTTCTTCTCTGAACGCCGGTGGCAAGGATCAGCGCCCTGCAGGCAAAGTCGCCGCCTGTCGTGTGCACGATCTTCTTCCCGCCCTGATCCTCCACGCCGGCAACATCGGCAAACTCCACCTCTGCGCCCAGGTTCTGCGCCTGCTCGTAGAGGCCGGTTGCAAAGTCAAAGCCCGAGATGTGGGCGATGCCGGGGTAGTTCTCCACGTCCGGCGTGTTGATGATCTGGCCGCCATAGGCCTCCCGCTCCAGAACGAGCGTCGTCTTGCCCGCCCGCTGTGCATAGATGGCAGCGGAGAGTCCCGCCGTGCCGGCTCCGATGATGATGATATCCTTCTCTGTCATGTGTTCTATCCTCTCGTTGTGTGCTCTGTTTGGAACGGAGTCACTGCGTCATGTGTTTGTATCCTGATGATTAAATTGTACGCAATTTATTTCATTTGTCAAGTGTTCTGTGTTCGCTTCCCTGCCCCATCTGTTTCGTCCCGCCGCATTCGTCCGGATGTTCTCTGCACAGCGCGCAAAAAAGCTCCCGGGATTTCTCCCGGGAGTTTTCCTGGTTTCTGTGAAGGTTCAGGAGAGTGCCATGCGGTCGCTGACCTCTCCGCCTGCCTCCTCAAACTTGTGCAGCAGGTCTTCCACATGGAGCTTTTTCTTCTCCTCCCCCTGCACGTCGTAGATGATCTGGCCGTTGCTCATCATGATCAGACGGTTGCCGTGGGCGATGGCATCGCGCATGTTGTGGGTGACCATGAGGGTGGTGAGGTGCCCCTCATTGACAATCCGGTCCGTTGCAGCCAGCACCTTGGCCGCCGTCTTGGGGTCGAGGGCCGCGGTGTGCTCGTCCAGAAGCAAAAGGTGCGGCTTCTGAAGCGTCGCCATGAGGAGTGTCAGCGCCTGCCGCTGTCCGCCGGAGAGAAGGCCCACCTTTGCGGTCAGCCGGTTCTCAAGCCCGAGGTCCAGCTTTGCGAGCTCCTCGCGGTACCGCTCCCGCTCCGCCCGGCTCACGCCCCATTTCAGTCCCCGCTTCTTTCCTCTTCTTGCAGCGAGGGCCATGTTCTCATCGATCTGCATGTCGCCTGCGGTGCCGGTCATCGGGTCCTGGAACACGCGCCCCAGGTACTTTGCCCGCTTGTGCTCCGGGAGCGTCGTCACATCAATGCCATCAATTTTAATGGAGCCCGTGTCCACCGGCCACACACCGGAGACCGCGTTCATGATTGTGGACTTTCCGGCGCCGTTGCCGCCGATAACCGTACAGAAGTCGCCGTCGTTGAGTGTGAATGAGACATCGATCAGTGCCTTCTTCTCATTGATCGTGCCGGGATTGAACGTCTTGGAAATGTGACTGATCTCAAGCATTTTTGCCCTCCTTCGACTTTGCAGCCTTCGCATTTCTCCTTGCCAGAGCGCGGAACGAACTGCTCTTTGCGCTCTGGAAGTGGGGAACTGCGAGGAAGATGGCAACCACGATGGCCGTCAGCAGCTTCATGTCGTCTGCCGGGAACTTGAGCCATAGCACGAACACGTACACGAAATAGTACACGACAGCGCCGATGATCGTAAAGGCAAGGCGCAGCATGAAGGTCAGCCTCTTGCCGCAGATTGCCTCGGAGAGCACCTCCCCGATGATCACGGCTGCGAGGCCGATGACGATGGAGCCCTGCCCCATCTTGACGTCTGCAAAGCCCTGGTATTCGGCGATGATAGCACCGCACATGGCGATCAGCCCGTTGGAGATCGAGATCGTCAGGACCTTCATCTTGCCGGTGGGAATGCCCTGTGCCCGGGACATGTGCTCGTTGATGCCGGTGGCGCGGATCGCGCTTCCGATCTCGGTGCCGAGGAACCAGTACAGGATGCCGATGATCACCACGTCGCAGACAAGCGTCAGGGCGATGGTCTGGCCGAGGTAGCGGATGTTGGAGGTAAACGGCATCGTGCCCTGCCCCACAGGGATGGCCTGATTGGCCTTGCCCATGATGTTCAGGTTGATCGAGTAGAGCGAGATCTGCACCAGAATTCCCGCGAGGATGTCCGGGATGCCGAGCACCGTATGCAGGATTCCGGTTGCAAAACCAGCGATGATGCCGCAGGCAAAGGCAGCCAGAAGCGCCAGCCAGGGATTGGCGCCTCCCAGAATCAGCATCACGGCGACCGAACCGCCGAGGGCAAAGGAGCCGTCGCAGGTCATATCTGCGAAGTTCAGGATCCGGAACGTGAAGTACACGCCCAGTGCCATGATGCCCCAGATGAGGCCCTGCGCCAGTCCGCCGGGTGCCGCATTCCAAAGGGCAACCGGATTCAGTGAAGCAAAGTATGCTGCCATGATTTCCTCCGTCTCTCCAGAAAAGTTTTTCTCATTATAGCAGATACAAAGGAGCCTGTGCGGAAAACAGGCTCCTTTGCGAATGGACTTTGTTTGGTTCCGGGGCGCTTGTCAGTCTGGGATCGCCGTGTAGCCCTCGGGCATGGTAAAGCCGATGGCGTCAGCATACGCCTTGTTGTACTCCTTGGTGGTAGCCTTTGCGTACTGAACCTCCATGGTGGAGACATCTGCGCCGTTTGTGAGGATGTCAACTGCCATCTTTCCGGTCTCGGTGCCGAGGTCATAGTAGCTGATGGAGAGCGTTGCCAGGCCGCCGGACTTGCACATGTTCTCCTCGCCGCAGATAATCGGGATCTTTGCGGGCTCGGTCACGTTGGAGATGACGGTCATGTTGGAAGCTGCCGTGTTGTCGGTCGGGATGTAGATCGCATCGCTGGAGGCAGCGGCGCTGGTCACGACGGACTGCAGGTCGTTGGAATCCGAGAACGTGTACTCGGTGTAGGCGACGCCGTCCTCATCCAGATACCCCTCGATCTTCTCCGCCTGGAACTTGGAGTTGGGCTCTGCGGAGCAATAGAGGATACCGACGTTCTTGACATCGGGAACGAGCTCGAGGATCATGTCCTCCTGCTGATCCAGCGGGGCGAGATCGGACGTACCGGAGACGTTGATGCCGGTCGTGCCGGAGAAGTCGGACATGTTCAGGGCGGTGCCGTAGTCCGTGATGGAGGTGCCCAGGATCGGGATGTCCGTCGTTGCGGAGACCGCTGCCTGCAGGGCAGGGGTTGCGTTTGCGAGAATCAGGTCGTACTCGTTGGAGACGAAGCCGTTGACGATGGTGGCGCAGGTCGTGGAGTCGCCCTGTGCATTCTGCACATCGATGGTGACGCTGTCGCCAAGGGCATCCTTCAGGGCATCCTCAAAGCCCTGGGTTGCTGCGTCGAGGGCCTCATGCTGCACGAGCTGGCAGACACCGACCTTGTAGGTCTTACCGTCTGCTGCTGCCGCTTCCGTAGCCGCGGTATCTGCTGTGGTCTCTGCTGCTGCAGCGGTCTCGGTGGCAGCGGTGGTTGCTGCCTCACTCGAAGCGGTGGACGAAGAGCTGCTGCTTCCACAGGCGGCAAGGGATGCTGCCATGGCAGTGCAGAGAATTCCGGTTACGAGTTTCTTCTTCATAATAGTTCCTCCTTCAGCCGAAAAGCTTTATTACATTAAAGCGCAGGCGCATTGCTGTGTCAAACCATTTTTTCAAAAAATAAGTTCCGGCGGTTTCCCGCTGGAACTCTGCGTTCTCTCGTTTGGTTTCAGTTCTTCTCCGGGTTCTGGACCTGCGCCTTTGCCCATTCCCTGTTCAGCTCCAGGATGTCCTCGTTGCTGAGGTAGGCGGCGATTGCCTTCAGGCCCATGATGGCCTGCTGCCTGGGCGTCTCGTACCAGAACCAGAGCGCCCCATAGCCGGGATAGTATTTCTTGAGCTGAACCATGTGCTGCACCTCCTTGGGAAGGGAAAGCGTCAGCATCCCGATGACACAGGGCTTGCAGGTCTTCAGGCTCCCCTTCAGGACCTTGTAGATCGTGCTGGCATGGATGTGGGAATTCCATTCCCAGTCATCCATCCCGAAGTTCAGGTGTTCCTGTGCAAACTGAAACGCCGCAGCAAGCTGCGGCCGGATTGCCTCGTAGGCCTGTCTCTCCTCTTCCTTTGTCAGCTGTGTTTTCTTCTTTGCCATGACAAGTTTCCCTCCCTGCTGCCAGCCTATGGTGTCTCTTATACGGGTTTTGCTGTCATTTTGCAAATCTGGTATTTTCGCATTTTTGTGCCGTCACGGTAAATTATCTTTTATGAAGTCATATAAAGTACGGCAATTTCCCATGTTTTTTACGTCTTCTATATGTCCGTTCATTGCCGTCACGGTAATTTTCTCCTGATTTTCACAAATTCGAAATTTTCCGCTGCGGTAATTATCCTTCTATTGTGCAAGATTTCCTACAGGATTTTTGCATCCTCCGGAACGCTGAATTCCTCCTCCCGGACCTTGAACCGGTCCTCGTGCATTCTGTCCTCCTCGAGGAAGTCCTCCACGTAGTTGATGAACTCCTGCACGAGGGGGCTCTTTCTCTGCTCCTTCGGCCAGACGAGGGCGTACTCCACGATCTTTGCAGGATCCGTGATCATCTTGCAGACGACATGCTGGTTCGGGGTGTAGGTCGTCTGCGGAAAGATGGAGATGCCGACGTTCTGCTCGGAGAGCGCCACCGCGTCGATGTAGTTCGACATCTCGCAGATGATGTCCGGCTCCCTGCCAATGGAGGAAAACCACCGCCGGATGGCCTCAATCCTCGAGGCGCGCCGCGGCACGATCACAGGGTAGTCCGCAACATTTGCAAGGGGAACCGTGCTGCCCTCCCGCTTTGCCAGGGGATGGTCCTTCGGGATGATCGCAATCCAGGGCTGCCTGCTGATCATAATGCTGTCGAAATGCTCCGTGTCAAAGGGGACCGCAATGAGCGCAAGGTCGCAGAGCCCCCGCTGCAGGCGCTCGAGGACGTCATCCGAGGACCCGTTCCACATCTGGTAGCGGACCATCGGGTACTCCTCGTGAAAGCCCGCAATCCACCTCGAGGCGATGTAGGGGGCTCTTCCCTCCACCATGCCCAGGGAGATGTTTCCCACGAGGCCGCTCTCCATGTGGGCGAGGTCGTTTCTCGTCTGGTCCACCAGCGTCAGGAGCTGATTCGTGCGGTGGAGCAAGAGGCTCCCCGCCTCCGTCAGCTGCAGGTGCCGCTTTCCCCGGATGAACAGCTGGACCCCCAGGTCCTGCTCGAGCGATTTGATGGCGTTGGACAGCGGCGGCTGGCTCATGCCCAGCTTCTGCGCGGCCCGCGTGAAGTTCAGCTCACTTGCCACCTCGGAAAAGTACTGCAGTGTCCGAAAATCCATATCAGAAACTCTCCCTTGTGATCTGTTTCATACGGAAATGATATTATCACAGGAAGAGGTGTGTGAAAAGGGCAGAGAAAAACCAGGCTCTGCACCAGAGTCCGGTTCCTATAATCCTGCAGCAAATGGTTTTCTGCCGCTCGCTTTTCTTCAGTAGAACTGCGGCTCTCTCCTTCATTCCGGTTCAGGCTGGTTTCCGTTTTTGAAATCACCACGCCCTCTCTCTGTCGCATTTTCAACCCCTGCCTGCTTTTCCGGTATCCTGCTCCCGGTCTCACCGGTCTTTGTTCTTCTCCCGCTCCCTCTCAAGTTCTGCGCGGAAGCGCCGGCTGATCCCGCTGCTGCTTCCCGTGGGGCCAAGGGATGCCGCATTCATCCCATACTTCAGGCGGATCGCATCGAGGGCCTCATCCGCCCTGTGCTGCTTCTCCCGCCTTGTGCTGTCCCCGAAGAGGTCCAGCTGCACCGCCTCCTCCTTTGTGAGGTCAAAGAGCTGGATGCCGAGAAGCCGAAGGCCTGTCTTCCCATCCCAGAGATCGTCAAAGAGGGAGATGGCGGTCTCACAGATCTCCCTCGTGAGGTCCGTCGGAACCTCCAGCTTTTTCTGGTGGGAGCGGTTGACCCGGACGCTGAAATTTCCGGAGCGGATCTTCACGCCGACGCCGCAGGCCTTCCAGCCATCCCGCCGCATGCGAAAGCTCACGCTGTCCGCAAGGTCCTTCAGGATCTGGTGCGCTGCCTCCCTCTCGCTCACGTCCTCCTCGAGGGTCGTGACGACGGAGTACCCCTTCGACGCCTCCGGGTGATCGAGAACCGGGGAATCGTCGATGCCGTTTGCCGCCCTTTTGTACTGGAGCGCTGCCCGCTCTCCCACAAGGCCCTTCAGATAGGCGGGATCCGCCTGTGCAAGGTCCCCGATCGTGCGGATGCCGTTCTTTTCAAGAAGCTCCGACGAAGCGCGCCCCACAAACAGAAGGTCTGAGACGGGGAGCGGCCACATCTTCTCTGGCACCTCCCGCCGAAAGAGCGTGTGGACCCTGTCGGGCTTTTCAAAGTCCGACGCCATCTTGGCAAGGAGTTTCGAGTCGCCGATGCCGACGTTGACCGTAAACCCCAGGGTATCCCGGATCCTGTCCTTGAGATCTGCTGCCGTCTTCACGGGGTCCGGGTAGAGAAGGCCTGTGCCCGTCATGTCGAGGAAGCACTCATCAATCGAGAACTGCTCGAGGACCGGTGCGATCTCCCGGCAGAGTGCGATGAAGTTCGAGGAACAGGTCTCATACCAGGCAAAGTCGGAGGGTGCAACATATAGGCCAGGACACTTCTGCAGCGCCATGGAGACCGGCTCCCCGGTCCGGATCCCGTATTTCTTTGCCGGGATGGACTTTGCCGTGACAACGCTCGTTCTTTTTTTCGGGTCCCCGCCGATGACGGCGGGGATCAGCCGAAGGTCGCTCTCCCCATTCTGAAGCCGCTTTACCGAGGTCCAGGATAAAAAGGCGCTGTTCACGTCGACATGAAAGATGAGCCTTGGAATCTTCTTTTCTGCTGGCACGCCGCACCTCCTTCCTGCTGCCAAAAGCAGCAGGGCGGGATGGTATCTCCCGCCCTGCCGCAGCTGCTTACATTCTCGCTCTCATCCAGGCAAGCAGGTCCTCCCGGACCTGCTTCCTGTCTGTCTCGTTTAAGATCTCATGCCGGTCATCCGGGTAGAGCTTCATCGTGACGTCTTTCATGCCCGCGGCATCAAACATCGCCTTCCCCTTCTTTACGCCCTCGCCGAGGTCTCCGACCGGGTCCTCCGCCCCGGAGACGAAAAGGATCGGCAGGTCCTTCCGGATCCTGTCTGCGTTCTCCTGCCGGCAGGTGAACTTCACTGCGCGCATCAGGCCATCGTACCCGTTGACCGTGAACCGGTAGGTGCACCAGGGATCCCTGTAGTACTTCTTTACGTTCTCCGTGTTCTTTGAGAGCCAGCTGTTCTCCGGATCCGTCCCGTCCAGGCTGTATTTCCTGTAGGGCTTTGAGTAGGAGAGGTTCTGCACGAACCGGCTCCGGTAGTGGGAGCCCCGGACCTTCTCAAGGAGATGAACGATGAAAAGCCCCATGTTTGTCGTCCCCTCCGGCACAAAACCGGTGCCCATGATGATGGCCCCCGCAAAGTCCTCCTTCTTCACCGCGAGGAACTCCCGCAGAAGGTAGGAGCCCATGCTGTGGCCCAGGATGAAATACGGAAGGTCCGGATAGTCCTCCCGCGTCATCCGGTACAGGGTCTCCATGTCATCGACCAGGAGGCCGTCCGGGTTCTTCTCCCGGAAAAAGCCAAGCTCCTCGTCCGAGACGACGGAGTTGCCGTGGCCCACGTGGTCGTGGCCGACGACCACAAAGCCGCTTTCCTCCAGAAAGTCCGCAAACTCCGTGTACCGTCCGATGTACTCCACCATGCCGTGCACGAGCTGCACGACGCCGATAGGCTTTCCCTCCGGCACGCGGCGCACCGCGTACACCTTTGTCCTGCCGTCCTTTGAGAGAAAGGAAAATTCCTGTCTCATGCTGCTGCCCCCCTGCCTGCCCCAATCAGGCGTTTGCTCCCAGTCTCAGAGTCCCTCGAGGATCCGAAGATCCCACGGCCCTATTGTAACGCGATTTCCGGAAAGAATCTTTTGTTTTGTGAATACGTCTTCCATTTCCTTCCCGTTCCAGAAAACCTCCTGCCCATTCCCGGAATAGTTGAGAAGATAGGCGAGCTCCTTTCCCAGCTGGTTTGTCCCCTTCCGAACGATGACGGGGAAGGCGGCAGAAACCTGCGGGACATCGCCCGCCTCCCTTGCGGTCTCATCGAGGAAGGTCTCCAGCGCAGCATCCGGAAGGCTGCAGCCAAGGTAGATGGCCCATCCCGCGCCGCAGGTGTTTCTGGTGATGGCAGCTGCCTCGCCGAACGGGGAGTTTTGATATACCGCAATGGTCCTGGCCCCATCGGGGTGCAGCAGCTCCATAAAGGTCTGCACCTCTTTCCCATCAAGGTCCGGGTCTTTCGAGGAGAGGGTGATGTCCTCCGGATAGGTGAAGTGGCTGTAGGAGACGCCAAAGGTCTTATCCAGAAGGTGAGGCGCGCTGTCGTGCCAGACCTTCACGTTCTCATCCGCAAAGCCGGTCTTGAACGTTGCCACCACATGGCCGCCTGCGCGCACGTAGGCGTCGATGGCGGCAAGGAGCTCCTCCGATGCGGCGTAGAGGGCAGGGATCACAACGAGGCTGTAGTCCTTCATCTTCTCTGCCGCATTCTGCGGGAAGAGGATGTCGCACTCATGGTTTCTCCGGTACAGGGCGCTGTAGCATTTCATCAGGATGTCGTTGTAATGGGTCTCTCCCCTCTCTCCAATGGGGAACCAGTCCATCGCGGTCAGAGAAGCATTGCTCACAAGGATCGCGACTTTGTTGTGCTTTTTTAAGTGAATCAGGTGGCTTCCCACCTCCTCCCACTCCGCACCGACCTGGCAGCAGGCGCGGTAGGTGTCGTTCTCCTTAAAGTCGTGGGAGAGGACGCCCTTCCAGTAGGTCTCCGCCGCGTTGTGGAGGGAGTGCCAGTGCCAGTACTCCACCATGTCCGCGCCGGAGGCAAGGTGGCTGTAGGCCTGGAGCCGGAGCTGTCCCCTGTAGGGGAGCCACTGGGCAAAGCCCTGGGCCTCGGTCTCGAGGACGTAGTAGTTGTCGGACTTTGTGGACCTTGTCACATCGCCGCCGAAGGCGATCTCCATGCCGGTCAGGTGCTTCTGCGAGGGGTGATAGATGTCGGTGCCGGTCACCGTAAAGGCCTTTGCGTTCTCATACACGTCGGTCTCGCCGTTGAGGCCATAGGAGTAGCCCCTCCAGGAAAAGTCCGTGTTGTGGGTCACGAACTGGTCGGGTCTTCTGTACTCGTCCACGATGCTCCGCTGCCACGAAAGGAACTCGGCAACCAGCTTTCTCTGATACCGCTGGAACTCCGCGCCGAGGCTCCCGTTGATCGTGCCCCGGACATCCGGAAAGTCCTCCCAGGAATTCACCCGGTTGCTCCAGTAGTCAAGACCGAAGGCCCGGTTCATCTCCTCACAGCTTCCGTGGAACTTCTCCTTTAAGTACTTCACAAAGCCCGCCTGAACATTTCTCCCCGCAGTGCCGTAGGCCTTGGTCTCGTTGTCGAGCTGGATGCCGATGACGTTTTTATAGGGAAGGCAGATCTCCATCATCTTCCGGATCACCCGCTCTGCGTAGAACAGGTAGGTCTTGTTCGTGATGTCCATGATCTGCCGGGGTCCGTAGAGGCCGCGGCCGGTCTTTGTGGTCGCCAGAACGTCAGGGTACTCCTTCACCATCCAGGAGGGCACCGCGTAGGTCGGGGTCTCTCCCCGATCCGGACGACATTCATGTGCGCCTTCTGAAGAAGCCGTATGTCCTCCTGAAGCCGCTCCTCGGGCATGTATTCGTCATAATAGGCTGCGCCGTACAACAGGTTTTCCATTTTCCTTCCCCTTTGCTTTTGATGCTTGATTGATGATCAGGACTTCATCTCGGTCAGATTCATCCCGCTTGTCTCCACAATGCTGTCATCCCGCAGGATGAAGGCCGCCTCGTATCCGTCCAGGCTCTCAATGAGTTCCTTTCCCTTCTCCGATCCCAGGATGAGGCAGCTCGTGGACAGCGCATCGCAGTCCGCGCTGGTCCCCTCAGCTCCAATGATCGTCACGCCCAGCGTGTCGGTGTCCACGGGGTATCCGGTCTTCGGATCGAGGATGTGGTGGTACTCCTTGCCGTCCACGGTGAAGTACCGCTCGTAGACGCCGGAGGTGACCGCCGTGCCGTTCGTGATCTGCACAGTGCCGACGATCTTCGTCATGTCGGAATACGGCGTCTCGATGCCGATCGTAAAGGGCCTTGTCCCGCCGGCATCCTGGGGCTTTGCACCCACGCACTCGATGTTGCCGCCGAGGCTGATGATCGCAGAGGTCACACCCTGGTCCCGCAGGACCTCCGCCGTGCGGTCTGCGATGTAGCCCTTTGCGATGCCGCCGAGGTCGATCTCGCAGTCTGGGTCCTTCATTGTGACCGTATTGCCGTCCACCTCGATGTTCTTATAGTCCACGTGCTTTACAGCCTCTGCGAGAGCATCCGCATCCGGGACCTTCGGATCATCCGAGTGGAAGTCCCACAGGTCCTCACAGGTGCCGATCGTGATGTCGAACTTTCCGTCCGTGAGGTCCCCGTAGGAGATGCCCTTCTCGATGATGGAGATGGTCTCCGGATCGCACTCCGTGGGCGCCCCTTCCGCGTGGTTCACATTCCAGATGTCGGATCCCTCCTTTGTCTTTGACAGCAGTTTTTCATAATAGGCGCACTTTTCAAACGCTGCCTGGATCGCCATCTCCGCATTCTCCTGCGTCATGTCGTCCATGTCGTAGACCGTGATCTGGCAGACCGTGTCGAAGTAGTAGCTCTGCTTCGTGACGGGATCTGCGGCAGAGGGTGTCTGTGTTGTCTCTGTACTTCCCGCCTCTGCCGTGCTCTCCCCTTTCGTCCCGCAGGCGGCAAGACTGCCTGCAAGGGAAAGGCCAAGGAGCAGGGCAAGGGCCCTGCTGCCCACTTTGGTTTCCTTTTGGGTTCTTCTTTCTCTCAATCCGCTATTCCTTTCCATTTTCGCCCATTCGGGGCTTCAGCCGGCAGCTGAGAACCACCGGGTTGTGGTCCGAGGAGGCAAATCCGAAGTCCTGTGTCCTGGCTGACAGGATCTCCACGTTGTCCGACGCGATAAAGCCATCCACCACATAGTACTGAAACGTGTCCCTGTCGGCGCCGGCAATAGGCCTGTCGAGCGACCGGCAGGAGGGATGCTCCCCGTCCTGCGCAAACTGCCAGTTCTCCCCGAAGGCCCCGGTATCAAGGATGCCGCACTGCCAGAGCCTGGAATTCCGCAGCGGATACCGGGAGGTATCCGTTGTGGAGAAGCTCTGGTTGAAGTCTCCGCCTGCAATCACGTAGTTTCCTTTTCTGCGCTCTCTTTCGAGGACTTTCAGCAGCGCCCTTGTCTGCGCGGTCTTTCCCGCCCCGTCGTCATAGGCCTCGAGGTGGAGGTTGACAAGGACCAGGTCTCTTCCCGTCCTCTCTCCTTCTGCATCCCGCACTGGGATCCTGGAGAGAAGCAGGCAGCGCTTTAGGTTGCAGGTGCGCACCGGCCAGCGAAACGGGCAGGGGAGGGACAGCCGCATCTCTCTTTCCGGCTCCAGGCGGCTGATGGTGACGATGCCGCTCTCCACGTGGCCGATGGGCGGCACGGGATAGGGCACAAATAGGACATTGAAGTTCTTTGCAAAGGCGGTGTAGACAGGATCTCCTCCTTCTGCAGCGGCAGCCGCAAGGGAAGAGACCTCATCGATCCCATGGGAGCGAAAGCTCCTCTGATCCGCCTCCTGGAGAAAGACTGCATCGGGATGGAGGGAGGAAATCCCCTGTCCGATGTCCCCAATGTTTCTCTCCACGGCGGCCTTGTCCGCGGGGAAGATCTTTGTTCCGCCGTCCTTGAAGAAGTCCGCGCCGGCATCGAAACAGCCAAAGCCGATGTTCCAGGTAAGGAGGGTGAGCGTCTCCCCCTCTTTTGCCGCCCTCCCGGAGCCCTCTCCGGTCTTTGTGACAGGGAGCTTCTCCTCCCCCTTCGGGCGGTACTCCGCCGCCGTGAGGGCTCCGAGGAACCCGCCCGCCGCAATGCCTGCTCCAAGCGCCGCCTTTGCAAGTGCCCTTTTTACGTCCATGCTCCCTCCTTCTGCTTTTCATCCAGGCACAGCACAAAAAGACACGGCCGAAAATAGCCGTGTCCTCTGGCCAGGATCAGTATAGCAGACAGGGGGTTCTCTGGAAAACCCCGGTCTTTCGTCCCGGTGCGGATGCTGTTGTCCTTTTTCAGAGATTGTTCTGGGAGCTCCCCGATTCTGTGGCAGAGGAAGCTGCCGCATACTGGCCGCTTAGCATCTCCTCCACAATGGTGAGGACCTTGTTGGACGGGATCGAATAGCCCATGCCCTCCACGTCGGTGGAGCTGTACTTTGCGACGTTGATGCCGATCAGGTTCCCGTTCGCATCCAGCAGGGCGCCGCCGGAGTTGCCGGGGTTGATGGCCGCATCAGTCTGCAGCAGGCCCTCCATCGTCT
>ONMH01000046.1 GCA_900318875.1 uncultured Lachnospiraceae bacterium
TTCCCCATAATAAGGGCAAAAAGAACAGTATGATCTGTTTCATACTGTTTCCTGAGGTCATATTTTGTGTGGTCTGTTCTGTATTTGTCATGGCCGCTCCCTTTGGTCTTTCTCTTGATGTTAATTATTTAATAGTTAAGATCATTTAAGTATCCAGGCTATTCCCAGAAAGAAACGCCAGCTTTCCATCTATTTTTTCATAATAACTATAATGTGATGACATTATTTTCCCCCTAAAACACTACCTTCAATTCTACACTTTCGACGGAAAAATTGACAGATGTTTCCTTAACATCAAAGTAACATATAAACTCAACAACGTAAAATGGTCCACTAACCCCGTCCCCCAGGTCCACTTTCGCGCATCAAAAAAGACCCGGTACAAATGTACCGAGTCTTCTGAAACCTGCAATAGCAGATATTCTCATCTCTTTGAGAACTGAGGTGCACGGCGTGCCTTCTTTAAGCCGTACTTCTTTCTCTCCTTCATACGAGGATCACGGGTGAGATAGCCGTCCTTCTTCAGAACCGGTCTGTTCTCTGCATCAGCCTCGAGCAGAGCTCTTGCGATGCCCTGGCGGATTGCGCCAGCCTGGCCGGTGGTGCCGCCGCCCTTGACAGTGATGTACAGATCAAACTGCTCCTGGGTATTGGTTGCGACGAGGGGCTGCTTCACGATGGTCTTCAGGGTGTCGAGACCAAAGTAATCATCAATGTCTCTCTTGTTGATGGTGATGGTGCCCTTTCCGGGTGTCATGAATACTCTGGCAACGGAGGATTTTCTTCTTCCAGTTCCATAGTAGCTAACTTTGTTTGCCATTTGTGATCTCCTTTCCCTCTATCAGAAATTCAGCTCTTCCGGCTTCTGTGCAGCGTGGCCGTGCTCAGCGCCCTCATAGACGTGAAGCTTTGTGTACATCCTGTCACCAAGCTTTCCCTTGGGGAGCATTCCACGGATTGCGTGCTCAACAACCTTGACGGGCTTCTTCTCCATAGCCTCGCGGAGGGAGGTATATCTAGAACCGCCGATGTACTCGGAGTGTCTGAAGTAGATCTTCTGATCCAGCTTTCTGCCGGTAACCTTGACCTTGTCTGCATTGATGACGATGACATAGTCGCCGCAGTCAAGGAAAGGAGTGTAGATGGGCTTGTTCTTTCCTCTTAAAACGTTTGCAACCTCAGAAGACAGACGTCCAAGCGTCTTGTCGGTAGCGTCAACCACATACCATTTTCTCTCGATACTAGCTGCGCTGGGCATATATGTGTTCATACCATTGCCTCCAAATTTTCAATAAGCAGTCATATAAAGTTACATCAGGTGTGTGCTTCGCAGTGTAATAAGACCGCTTTTCGCATAACCGGGGAGTCAGCTAGCTCGCATGGCTCTGCCCTGCAGAGCGCATGGTTGCACACGTGTTATTACGTCACACAGATCATTATTATAGAAAAATGACGGTTTGGTGTCAACAGGATTTTTGATTGACAGAAAAATCGGAATTCAATCGGAACCCGATTCTCACGCCTGTTTCAGGCCTGTTTTCCTGGCCTACGACATCCCATCCGGATTCGAATTCGGCTTTCCTCCATCCTTTGGATTGTGCCCCGGAAAGAGGACGATCGAGGCATTTGTGTGTGGATTCTGACCGCTGCTGCCCTCCCGGAACAGGGCAGTGTCCTCATCCTGCATCATCGCCTCAAAATAGGCGCGGCTCTCTCGGATCCTCCCCCGAAAGAGCGTCTCATTGGGATCTTCGCTCTTCCCTGCCCTCTCCTGCCGCTCGTTCTCCGAGAGGAGCCAGGAGAGTCTTGCAGCCTTCCGCCTGTCCCCCACGGCGTCATAGATCGTGCGCATGGCGGCAATGAGGGCATGGATGCGGTCTGTCATCCGGCAGCGCTCCACAAGGTGTACCTGCTCATCGCAGAGCTGGAGTGCCATGTCGCGCCGTCCCGCAGCCAGGAGGGCGTACAGGATGTCCTGCACCTCCACAAAGGGGGTGGTTTCATCCTTGATGGAGAGAATTCTGTCATCGCACCATTTCATCGCCTGATCCGCCTCGCCGGTGTGGATCAGCGCCTCGATCTTGAAGGGGGCGATCTTTAAAGGACTGCAGGAGGCGGGAAAGGCCGCGACAAGGCTGTCGCAGGCATCGCTGAGCGACCGGTAGAGCCTTGCATGCAGAAGCAGCTCCAGGAAACCGTTCAGAAACCGCGAGAAGTCATGCCCTGTCTCCTGCTGGAGCTCCTCCAGCCTCGTCCAGGGTCCAGAATCCCTCTCCTGCGCCATGCGCAGGGTGTGCAGGAAGGTGGCGAAGACCTGCTTTGCCGCCAGGATGTCCTCAATGTCGGTATCGCCAAGATACCGCTCCTCCATCCCAAGGTATTCGTCCCAGATTTTTGAGGTGTCGCCCATATGCCCTTTCCAAAAGATTGATGCCGGTACTGCAGCTGCTTTCTGCTTCAAGAAAAAATGGAAGAGGGCAGCTGCCAAAGCAACTGTCCTCTTACGTCTCGCTCTCCAATGGTATTGTCCTCCGTCGAGCTCTATATCCAGTTCAGCTCTTCTGGCTGCTCTCTGCTTTCCGATCGTCCGGCCGCCTCTGCACCTGTGCAGAACGCTGTCACCGCTATGCGAAGAGGCTGTTCTGTTGTCAGATAAAAGGATAAAACAAAACCGGAAGAAAAGCAATCATCGTCAGAAGTCTGCACATCCAAATTTTGCAGGCAAATTCTGTGCACAATTCACAGGGCGGGGTGCCGGTCAAAGTCCCAGGGCGGGGCGTCGAGAAAGCGGTAGTCGGTGAGGGTGAGGCCGTTTGCGGGGGCGGTTGGCCCGGCTGCCTGCCGGCACTTTGCCTCCAGCATCTTTTTGACGTCCTCGGGCTCTCGATTTCCCCGGCCCACCTCGATCAGGGTGCCGGCGATGATGCGGACCATGTTGTAGAGAAAGCCACGGCCGGAGACGGTGATCGTGATAAGCTTTGACACGTCGTCCGCGGCGATTGTGTGCTTTCTCGAGAGCATGATCTTTGGCAGGGGCGGGATCTCCTCCTCCACCTGGATCTTTGTCACGGTCCGCACGGTGGTCAGGGCGCCGGTGGCAGCGTTGCAGAAGCTCTTGAAGTCATGTTCTCCGACGAGGGAATCTGCCGCCTCCTGCATCCTTTTTGTGTCCAGGTGAAACCAGGTATAGGCGGCATAGCGCGCAAGCAGAGGATCCGGAACCTTGCCGCAGTAGATCCGGTAGACATAGGTCTTCTCGGTCCTTGCATTCCTGGGGTGGAAGGTGGGATCCACCTCCCGGGACTTCCGCACGACGATGTCGTCCGGGAGCCGCGGGTTCAGCGCGTTTGCAAACCGGTCTGCCGGAATTCTGGACGCGGTGTCGAAGACGCAGTAGTTGCACAGCGCGTGGACACCGGAGTCGGTGCGGCTTGCGCCGATGACTTCGATCTCCTGCCCGGTCAGGTCCCGGAGTGCCTCGTTGACCTTCCCCTCGATCGTCGGGATCGTCTTATCCTTCTGCGCGGCAAAGCCGCAGTAGTTCGTCCCGTCATAGGACAGGATCAGCATGATCCGGCGGATCCCGGATTTCTTTGCTTCATTTTCTATATGCTCTTCCATCCGCCCACCTCAGATGCCAAGAACCCGGGTTGTGATGCAGCAGGCGAGGAAGGCACAAAGGAGGACATAGGCGCTGGCATCCCGCCTCTTATAGATGAGGGGCTTCATCTTCGTCCTGCCGTCTCCCCCGTGGTAGCACCGTGCCTCCATCGCCATTGCCAGGTCATTGGCTCTGCGGAAGGCGGAGATGAACAGCGGCACGAGCAGCGGAACCATGGCCTTGATCTTGTTGATGAGGTTCCCGGACTCAAAGTCCGCACCTCTTGCCATCTGTGCCTTCATGATCTTGTCCGTCTCCTCCATGAGGATCGGGATGAACCGGAGGGCGATGGACATCATCATGGAGATCTCGTGCACCGGAACGTGGATCTTCTTCAAGGGGCCGAGCACGCTCTCCAGCGCATCGGTCAGCTGGTTCGGGGACGTGGTCAGCGTCATCAGGGTCGAGGCGATGATAAGGAAGATCAGGCGCACTGCCATCTTGATGGAGAAGAAGAGGCCCTCCCACGTAATCGTGAACTTCCAGAACGAGACGAGAGTCCGGCCCGGCGTCAGGAACAGGTTGAACAGCACGGTGATGAGAAGCAGCACCATGATGGTCTTCATGCCGCGCAGAATGTAGCCCACGGGAACCCTGGAGAGCAGGACGCAGACCGCAAGTCTGATAGTACTGGCCAAGTGTGACGTCCTTAAGCATTCCGGCCTCCTCTTCTCGGGAGCAGGTCCCGGTGCTTCAAGATCTCCGCTGCGGCCTCCTCGACGGTGAGGGCATCGGTTTTTACCGGGAGCCCGCAGTCTGCAAGGCAGCGCATGATATAGGTCATCTGGGGCGCCGCAAGGCCGACGGACTCGAGCTCCTCCACATGGGAGAAGACCTCCTGCGGGGTGCCGTCCAGCATGATGGTGCCCGCATTCAAGACAAGGATCCGGTCGACGTACTCTGCGACGTCTTCCATGCTGTGGGAGACGAGGAGAATCGTCATGTCCAGCTTGTTCTTCATATCCCGCACAAGGCCCAGGATTTCGTCTCTGCCTCTGGGATCGAGGCCTGCCGTGGGTTCGTCGAGGATCAGAATCTTCGGCTCCATCGCAAGGACCCCTGCGATGGCAGCTCTTCTCTTCTGCCCGCCGGAGAGGTCAAAGGGGCTTGCCTTCCAGTACTTCTCGGAAAGGCCCACCAGCTCCAGGGCTTTCTCGGCGCGCTTTTTCCTCTCCTCCTCGGAGAGGCCGAGGTTCTTTGGGCCGAACTCGACATCGGTGATGACGTCTGCCTCGAAGAGCTGATTCTCCGGATACTGGAACACGAGCCCCACGTTGGAGCGGAGCTTCTTCTTGTCGTAGCCGTCCGCGTCGATGTCCTCCCCGTTGTAGTAGATGTGGCCGGAGGTCGCCTTTAAGAGGCCGTTTAACATCTGCACAAAGGTGGACTTTCCGGAGCCCGTGTGGCCGATGAGGCCGATGAACTGCCCGTCGGGGATCTCGGTTGTGATGTGATTCAAGGCATTGACCGACATCGCCGTACCGGAATCATAGGTGTAGGTGATGTCTTCGATTTTCAGTCCCATTTCAGGCTCTGGTCTCCTTTGGTTTCGAAAGATGCAGTGCTTGCGCCAGTTCCTCCTTGGTAAGGATTCCCTCCGGGATGTCGATGCCGGCCTTCCGGAGCTCGTGGGCAAGGAGGGTGACCTGCGGCACATCGAGATGGAGTTCTTTCATGCGGTCTACCTGGGAGAACACCTCCCGGGGCGTGCCCTGCAGGGCGATCTTCCCCTCATCCATGACGAAGACCTTATCCGCGTAGATGGCCTCCTCCATGTAGTGGGTGATGAGGATGATGGTGATGTGCTCTACCTGATTCAAAGCCCTTGCTGCCCGGATGACCTCGTGCCGTCCCGAGGGATCGAGCATGGCGGTGGGCTCATCCATGATGATGCACTTGGGGTGCATGGCGATGACACCGGCGATGGAGACGCGCTGCTTCTGCCCGCCGGAGAGGCGGTTCGGGGACTTCTTTCGAAGCTCCCACATGCCCACGGTCTTTAAGGACTCCTCCACTCTCTCCCAGATCTCCTTTGTGGGAACGCCCATGTTTTCCGGGCCAAAGCCCACATCCTCCTCGACGATCTGTCCGATGATCTGGTTGTCCGGGTTCTGGAAGACCATGCCGGCCTCCTGCCGGATGTCCCAGAGATGTGCATCATCTGTGGTGTCAAATCCGTCGATGATGACCTGTCCCTCGGAGGGGTACAGCAGGGCATTCAGGTGTTTTGCCAGCGTGGACTTGCCGGAGCCGTTGTGGCCCAGAACTGCAATGAACTGTCCCGGGGCGACGTCGAGGTCCACGCCGTCGATGGCGCGCACCTTTCCGGTCTCATTCCCCTCCTCATCGCGGACTATGTAGTCGTGGATCAATTTGATTGTCTTTACGATTTCCATCTGTCAACCTGCAGTTTCTTTCCGTTAACAATTCACAGCTCACGCTATGTTAGCATGGGAGGCAGGATAAAACAATCCCGGCAGTTATGCGAAGAAAACAGAAAAGGAGCCGGCAGGCTGCCCTGCCGACCCCTTATCTTTACTTTGTGAGAATCACGTCAGACGAGCTCGAGGACAACTGTCATCGCGGCATCGCCCTTTCTCTGGCCGATCTTGACGATTCTGGTGTAGCCGCCCTTGCGGTCAGCATACTTCTTGCCGTACTCGTCGAACATCTTTGCAACCAGATCGACTTCCTTCGTGTTCTTCTTTCTGCCTGCAGCCTTCTCCGGAACCTCGGTGACAGGATACAGCACGCGGAGGATCTGACGTCTTGCATGGAGTCTGGAAGGAGCATCCTTTGTGATCTTCTTCTCGACCTCATCGTAGACAGTGACCTTCTTGCCGTCGACGACTTCCTTCACTCTCTTGCCGTCCTTGTCCTTGCGGGCAACCTTGGCCTTGACAGTGACTTCCTCGAAGTTATCCTTCTCCTTCGCAGCAAGTGCGATGAGGGGCTCGACGATCTTCTGGACTTCCTTGGCTCTTGCCTCGGTCGTGATGATTCTGCCCTTGTAGATGAGCTGTGTTGCCTGAGAGCGGAGCAGTGCCTTTCTCAGCTTGGTCTTCTTGCCTAACTTTCTGTACTCAGCCATTGTTTTTCTCCTTTTCTGATGGCGGCAGATGCGGCACCTTCGGATTTACCCGCACCGGCCGGCTGATTGTGCCAGCCCAACCCGCACCTCATGGGATTTACCAGGTCAGGAAACTGTTACCCTGACTGGTGCCGTCGGTCGGAGCGTTGTTGAGCTTGAGACCAAGCTCCTTCAGCTTCTCGAGAACCTCGTCGAGAGACTTCTTGCCGAGGTTGCGGACCTTCATCATCTCATCCGGTGTCTTGCTGATGAGCTCTTCCACCGTGTTGATGCCTGCGCGCTTCAGGCAGTTGTAGGAGCGCACGGAGAGCTCGAGCTCATCGATGCTCATGGAGAGAGCCTGATCCGGCTTCTCATCCACGGGGTCGTTCATGACTTCTGTCTTCTTGGCGTCCTCTGAGAGATCAATGAAAACAGAAAGGTGCTCACTCAGAACTTTTGCTGCAAGGCTTACGGCCTCATCAGGAGCAAGAGTTCCATTGGTCGTAACGTCGAGTGTCAGCTTGTCGAAATCTGTCTGCTGACCCACACGCGTATTCTCAACGGTGACATTTACTCGCTGTACAGGTGTGTAGATCGAATCAATCGGAATGACACCGATCTTGGTGTCTGCATCCTTGTTCTTATCTGCACTGACATAGCCTCTTCCTTTGGTGATGGTCAGCTCGATGAAGAGCTTTGTCTTCTCTCCGGAGAGTGTTGCAATCACCTGGTCGGGGTTCATGATGTGAATATCCTGGTCTGCCTGGATATCACGCGCACGAACAATGCCGGGTCCCTCCATCTCAATGTATGCGGTGCGGGGCTCGTTGGACTCGCTGGTATTCTGAATCGCGAGACTCTTGATGTTCATGATGATATCGGTTACATCTTCCTTCACGCCTGGAATAGTGCTGAATTCATGCTGAACGCCATCGATTTTGATCTGGCTGACTGCAGCACCGGGAAGGGAGGACAGCATGATTCTTCTGAGGGAGTTCCCCAGAGTAATCCCGTATCCTCTTTCGAGCGGCTCTACTACAAATCTTCCAAATTTATTGTCATCGGAGATTTCAGCGACCTCAATATTGGGTCTTTCAAAATCAAACACGCGTATACCTCCTTAATTGTTATCACGCAGCTGCCGCCCGAATGCTGGGACCTGCCGCGCCTCTGGGTTGCATGTATCCATCTAAGGCTTTAGATTTCAGATTACTTGGAGTACAACTCGACGATGGCCATCTCATCGACCGGAACGTCGATCTGATCTCTCTTAGGAAGTGTACTTACGGTTCCCTTCAGGTTCTCCTTGTCCACATCGACCCACTCGGGAGTGACTCTTGCTGCAGTCACCTCGGAGATGTCCTTGAATCTCTGCATGGACTTGGACTTCTCCTTCACCTCGATGACATCGCCTGCCTTGACCTCATAGGAGGGAAGGTTGACGCACTTGCCGTTCACGAGGATGTGCTTGTGGTCAACGACCTGTCTTGCCTCTCTTCTGGTTCTTGCGAAGCCCATGCGGAAGACAACGTTGTCGAGACGGCACTCAAGCATGCACATGAGGTTCTCGCCGGTCATGCCCTTCATGCGGTCTGCCTTCTCGTAGTAGTTGCGGAAAGGCTTCTCCAGCACGCCGTAGATGAACTTTGCCTTCTGCTTCTCACGAAGCTGGGTGCCGTACTCGGACATCTTTCTGCTTCTTCTGGTCAGGGTGCGGCGGGACTTCTTGCTGTATCCGAGGTACATCGGATCAAGTTCCAGGGATCTGCATCTCTTTAAGACTGGTGTCTTATCAACTGCCATAATGGCTCCTTTCAAATCTGTCACGGATCATCCGTGATTGTTGTTTACAATCCCGGTGATTCACGCCGGGACCTTCCTCCAATTATTGGAGCAATAAACGGTTTCCAATACTTCTGCCATACCAACACACTGCATACGCAGTGTATACGCAATGCATACGCATTGCGTATGCATTGCAGGCACAGAGGCCGGAGAAGAGGTTATACTCTTCTTCTCTTGGGCGGACGGCAGCCGTTGTGCGGCACAGGGGTCACATCGGTGATGGAGAGGACCTGCAGTCCGTTTGCATTCAGTGCACGGATGGCTGCCTCTCTTCCGGATCCGGGTCCCTTGACGAAAACATCGACTGCCTTCAGTCCATGAATCATCGCTGCCTTGGTTGCTGTCTCTGCAGCCATCTGTGCAGCATAGGGAGTAGATTTCCTTGAACCTTTGAAACCAAGGCCACCGGCGCTTGCCCAGGACAGAGCGTTGCCCTGTGTATCGGTGAGGGTAACGATCGTGTTGTTGAAGGATGCCTGGATATGTGCCTGACCGCGTTCAACGTTTTTCTTGACACGCTTCTTTGCAGCAGATCTTGCTGCTGCGGACTTCTGATTTGCCATAAAAACTAACCTACTTTCTTACCTATGTTCTTGTACTGCGAATTACTGCTTCTTGTTGGCGATGGTCTTGCGGGGTCCCTTGCGGGTGCGGGCATTGTTCTTGGTGTGCTGTCCGCGGACCGGAAGGCCTCTTCTGTGACGAACGCCCCTGTAGCAGCCGATCTCGGTGAGCATCTTGATGTTCATTGCAACATCACGGCGAAGATCACCTTCGACCATGTAGTTTGCTGCGATCTCATCAGAAAGCTTCTTGACCTCGTCGTCTGTCAGGTCTCTGCAGCGGGTGTCAGGATTCACTCCTGTAGCCGCGAGAATCTTGTCAGCAGAGGTGCGGCCGATGCCATAGATGGCAGTGAGACCGATCTCCACTCTCTTGTCTCTGGGTAAATCAATACCAGCAATACGAGCCATTTGATGTAATTCCTCCAAAAAAATATGGTTACTGATTGATTGGGGCGACCAGGGCTGACTTTGGGGCCCTGTGACTTCCGGATCTGCGATCCCCCGGCCTTTCCGCTGCGAATCAGGCTCTCAGAGCCTGGTTTGGCAGGGTATCAACAAATCGTTCCGCAGGCCGGAAGGATCTTCCGCGCTTATCCCAGAACGATTTCGGCATTTCTGCCGCATCGGGTCTTTCGACCGAATGGCTCATCCCTGTCTCTGCTTATGCTTCGGATTCTCGCAGATAATCCGGATCACACCTTTGCGCTTCACAACCTTGCACTTCTCGCACATCGGCTTCACGGATGCTCTAACTTTCACGCTGCACTCTCCTTTCTGAAATGTTCATTTCGTATTATTTGGCCTCTCCTCTCCTGCCTCGTCGGAAACAGTTCTGAAGACGCCAACACAGAAAGTGCACAGTATCCCCATGCACTTTCACGTGAACTAAAATAGTATAGCACGGCGGTTTTGCCTGTGCAAGCAAAATATTCGCAAAATTACGAATACTCCGCACACTTTGAAAGACCGCTCCTGCGCGCCGCTTACTTGTCTCTCCAGACGATTCTGCCCTTGGTCAGGTCGTACGTGGACATCTCCAGCGTGACCTTGTCCCCGGGAAGAATGCGGATGAAGTTCTGGCGGAGCTTTCCGCTGATGTGGGCAAGAATGATCGCGCCGTTCTCCAGCTTGACCCGAAACATGGTGTTGGGGAGCTTCTCCACAACGACACCCTCAAGTTCAATGACATCTGCTTTTGACATAAATTGTGAATCTCCTTACAAATGGGGACGACTCAGCCCAGGATGGCTGTGATGTCGGCAAAGACTTCGTCCCTGTCCTTGGTTCCGTCCACGGTCTTGAGGACACCGGCCTTCTCGTAGTAGTCGATGAGGGGCTGTGTCTGCTCGTGGTATACCTTCAGCCGGTTCTTGACGGTCTCCGGCTTGTCGTCATCCCTCTGAATCAGCGCTGCGCCGCAGATGTCGCAGATGCCCTCTTTCTTCGGCGGGATGTACTGGATGTGGTAGGAAGCGCCGCACTTGGGGCAGCTTCTCCTTCCGCTCATGCGGTTCACGATGTTCTCATCCGGGACATCAACGTTGATGGCGAAGTCGACCTTCTCTCCGGTCTTGGCAAGTGCCTTTGTGAGCACCTCTGCTTGGGGAATCGTTCTCGGGAAGCCGTCGAGGACGTAGCCGTTTCTGCAGTCGTCCTTTGCGACTCTGTCGAGCAGGAGCTGGATCGTCAGCTCATCGGGAACGAGCTTGCCCTGATCCATGTATGCCTTTGCCTTCTTGCCGAGCTCGGTGCCGTTCTTGATGTTGGCACGGAAGATGTCCCCGGTGGAGATGTGGGGAATTCCGTACTTCTCACAGATCAGACCGGCCTGGGTGCCCTTGCCGGCGCCCGGTGCGCCTAACATTACGATCTTCATTCCATTTCCTTTCCGGCCGTTTTGGCCCCGCGGAAGAATCCGCGATGCTATCTCAACTTTTCTTACTTCCGGTTTACAGTCCCTGCAGAACCGGCAGAAAACCCTGCAGGCAGGAAGCTCTGCTGATTCTGAAGCGAGTGTAAACACCCGCATAAAAGCGGGGGAGGAACCCCCTCCCTCGCAGACATTTTGGTCACTCCGTGAGGAATGCCTTGTAGTTCCGAACGACCATCATGGACTCAATCTGCTTGATCGTCTCCAGGATGACGGAGACAATGATGATCAGGCTCGTGCCGCCGAAGGAAACGGAGGCGTTGAACAGGCCGCGGAACAGGAACGGAATCACGCCGACAATCGTCAGACCTACCGCACCGATGAAGATGATGTAGTTCAGGATCCGCTGCAGGTAGTCCTGCGTGGGCTTGCCGGGGCGGATGCCCGGGATAAAGCTGCCGCTCTTCTTGAGGTTGTCAGCCACCAGGATCGGGTTGAAGGTGATCGAGGTGTAGAAGTAGGCAAAGAAGATCAGGAGCAGGACGTAGACCACAAGGCCCAGCGTGTACTTCGGATAGTTCGGGTTGCACCAGTAGCTCGAGGAGAGATACCGGAGCGCCTCACTCCACCAGCCTGTGCCTTTGTAGCCGACCAGGGTTGAGATGATGACCGGGAACTCCATGATGCTGGAGGCAAAGATGATCGGCATGACGCCGGCGGTGTTCACCTTCAGCGGGATGCTGGAGAGGGAACTCCCGAGGGCCCGTCTTCCTGCCATCTTGCTGGCGTTCTGAACCGGGATCCGCCTCTCTGCGTCGTTGAGCAGGATTGTCAGCACCGTCATGCCAACGATGATCGCAGCGATGATGATGATTGCGACACTTGCATTGGCAATGCTCTTGCCGGAGACGAACTGATCCCAAAGACTCGACATGTCCTGCGGAATCCGGGAGATGATGTTGATGGTCAGGACGATGGAGATGCCATTGCCGACACCCCTGTCCGTGATCCTTTCACCGATCCACATGACTGCGGTGGAACCTGCGGTCAGGGTCGCAATGCAGGTGATCACATTCACTACATTGTACTCCTCAAGCAGTCCCTGTCTGCCAAAGCCGATGGCCATGGCGGAAGCCTGTACCAGTGCAAGTGCGACAGTGACGAATCTTGTGATGGCAGTGAGCTTTCTTCTGCCCTCTTCCCCCTCTTCTTCCTGCATCTCCTCCAGCTTCGGGATGGCAATCGTCAGAAGCTGAATAATAATCGAGGAGGTGATGTAGGGTGTGATGTTCAGCGCGAAGACGGACATGTTCAGGAAGGAACCGCCGGTGAAGGCGTCAACCAGGCTGAAGGCATCTCCTGTCTGCTGGGAAAACCAGTCGGCAAAGTAGGTTCTGTTTACGCCGGGGACCGGGAGCTGGGAGCCGAACCGGACCACTACGAGCATTGCAAGAGTGAAGAGAATCCCGTTGCGGATTTCCTTGACCTTAAATGCGTTTTTTACGGTTTCAAACATGATTGAATACCCATGACCTTTCACGACAAAAAACATAAACAGGCAGGATTACCCTGCGCTGTTTATGTAGTTCACCGGGAACTGCTTCCCGGATGTGTTCAGCTCGGATCAGTCAACAACCTCAGCAGTGCCGCCAGCTGCCTCAATCTTTTCTTTTGCAGCAGCGGAGAATGCGTTTGCCTTCACCGTGAGCTTCTTGGTCAGGGAGAGCTTCTCCTTGCCCTTGTCGCCGGAGAGAATCTTGACGCCGTCGCCGGTCTCCTTGATGATGCCTGCATCGAGCAGAGCCTTCACATCGACCGTAGCGCCATCCTCGAACTTGCCTGCGATGGTTGCAAGGCTTACCGTGACGATATCCTTGCTGTTGTAGTTCTTGAAGCCTCTCTTGGGCAGGCGGCGGTACAGGGGCATCTGGCCGCCCTCAAAGCCTGCTCTGGGTCTTCCGGAACGTGCCTTCTGGCCCTTGTGACCGAAACCTGCGGTCTTGCCGTTGCCGGATCCGGTTCCGCGGCCTCTTCTGAAATCGTTGTGTCTGGAACCGTCGGCCGGTCTTAAGTTATGTAATTCCATGTTTCTCGTCCCTCCTTAGTCCAGCTCTTCAACCTTGACAAAAGGAGCGATCAGTCTGATCTGTCCTCTTGTTGCTGCGTTGTCGGGCAGCACGACGCTGCTGTTTGTCTTATGGAAGCCCATGGACTTGATGATAGCCTTGTTCTTCGGAACAGCTGCGATGGTAGATTTCACCAACGTGATCTTTAACTTCTTGTCAGCCATTTTACTGTGATCTCCTTTCTGTGTCTCTGTTGGATTTCGGGGTTATTCAGCCCTTGAAATCCTCAACAGACTTGCCGCGTCTTGCAGCAACCGTTTCGGGGGACTTCACATGGCTGAGTCCGTCAAGTGTTGCCAGAACGACGTTCTGCTTGTTGTTGGAACCAAGGGACTTTGTTCTGATGTTCTTGATTCCTGCCATCTCGCAGACCGTACGAGCAGGACCGCCGGCGATGATACCGGTACCATCGGGGCTCTTCTTCAGAAGAACGGAGGAGGAACCGTACTTTCCGGTGTAGTCGTGGCAGATGGAGCCAACCTCATCCAGGGACACAGTGATCATGTTCTTGACAGCGTCCTCTCTGCCCTTCCGGATTGCCTCCGGAATCTCGATGGACTTGCCAAGGCCGACACCGACATGTCCATTCTGATCGCCGACGACGACCAGTGCGGTGAACCGCATGTTGCGGCCGCCCTTGACGGTCTTGGAAACACGCTTGATGGTGACGACTTTATCGGTGAGTTCGGTCTGATTTGTATCAATAGTAGAACGATTCATCTAGTCATTTCCTCCCTTAGAAATCCAAGCCGGCCTTGCGTGCTGCGTCAGCGAGTGCTGCGACCTTGCCCTGGTAAATGAGACCGCCGCGGTCGAAGACGACCTTGGTGATTCCGGCCTCGAGTGCTCTCTTTGCTACGAGATCGCCGATGTACTCTGCTGCTGCAATGTCATCTGTGTGCTCCAGAGCAGCTCTGACATCCTTCTCCACGGTGCCAGCGGAAACAAGGGTCTTGCCCGCCTCATCGTCGATGACCTGTGCGTAGATATGATTGTTGCTTCTGTAAACGGAAAGACGCGGTCTGTCAGGAGTGCCGCTGAAACGGTTGCGGACTCTCAGGTGCTTCTTCTCGCGAATTAACTTTCTATTTGCCTTTTTGACCATTTTAAACGCTCCTCACCTTACTTCTTACCGGTCTTACCAACCTTGCGTCTGATTGTCTCGTAGTCGTACTTGATACCCTTGCCCTTGTAAGGCTCCGGTCCTCTCTTCGCGCGGATGTTTGCAGCCGTCTGACCAACCAGCTCTTTATCAATTCCCGAGATGATGATCTTGTTGTCCTGAACGGTCGTGGTGATTCCCTCAGGATCCTCCATATCCACCGTGTGGGAATATCCTAAATGCATTACAAGAGTCTTGCCCTGCTTCTGAGCTCTGTAGCCGACGCCGTTGATCTCCAGCGTCTTTGTGAAGCCCTCGGAAACACCAACAACCATGTTGTGAAGGAGCGCTCTGGTAAGACCATGCAGTGCCTTTTCTTTCTTGTCATCGCTGGGACGGGAGATCTCGACCTTTCCGTCTTCCTGCTTGATTGTCATCTCCCTGGGGAGCGTTCTGGTGAGCTCACCCTTGGGTCCCTTTACAGTCACTGTATTATTTTCTGCTACACTGACAGTGACGCCCGCCGGTATAGCGATTGGCATCTTACCGATTCGTGACATGCCCGTACCTCCAAATTATGTCTCGTTTTGAATCTGTCTTCTTGCATCAAACAAACTGACCATCCGGCCCATCCCGCCGGGGTCAGATCTCTTATGAATTCTTATCCGGCATTACCAGATGTAAGCCAGAACCTCGCCGCCGACCTGCAGCTCTCTTGCCTTCTTGTCGGTGATCACGCCCTGGTTCGTGGAGAGGATGGCCGTTCCGAGTCCATCGAGGACCTTCGGAACCTGATCCTTGCTTGCATACACACGAAGGCCGGGCTTGGAGATTCTCCGAAGGCCGGTGATGATGCGGTCATTCTTGGTCGCACCATACTTCAGTGTGATGTGAATGTTCTTGTAGGGACCTGCGTCCACAAGATCGTACTTCTCGATGTATCCCTCATCGACCAGGATGTCTGCAATCGCGAGCTTCATCTTGGAAGACGGTACATCGACGGTGTCATGCTTGGAAGTATTCGCGTTGCGAATTCTGGTCAGCATATCTGCGATAGGATCACTCATGCTCATGTTACTTACCTCTTTCTGACGTCTTAGCGTCTTAAGTATGTGATATCCCTTCAGGAATACAACAGGCGAAACCGATCTGGGGTTTCCTGCCTGTTTTTACCAAATTTGAAACTTACCAGGATGCTTTTCTGACACCCGGGATCTCGCCCTTGTAAGCGAGCTCACGGAAGCAGATACGGCAGATTCCGTACTTCTTCAGCACGGAGTGCGGGCGGCCGCAGATTCTGCAGCGCGTGTAGGCACGCGTGGAGAACTTCGGCTTCATCTGCTGTTTGATCTTCATAGAAGTCTTTGCCATGTCAATCTCCTTTTAGTTCTTTGCAAACGGCATACCGAACAGTCTCAGCAGCTCGCGCGCCTCCTCATCGGTGTTGGCGGTGGTTGTGAAGATGATGTCCATGCCTCTGACCTTGTCGACCTTGTCGTACTCGATCTCAGGGAAAATCAGCTGCTCCTTGATGCCAAGGGCATAGTTGCCTCTTCCGTCAAAGGAGTTCGGATTGACGCCGCGGAAGTCGCGGACACGGGGCAGTGCCAGGGAGACGAGTCTGTCAAGGAACTCGTACATGCGGTCGCCGCGGAGCGTGACCTTGCATCCGATCGGCATGCCCTCACGGATCTTGAAGTTTGCGATGGACTTCTTTGCCTTCGTGTAAACGGGCTTCTGACCGGTGATCTCGGTCATATCCTTTGCGGCGCTCTCGAGAACCTTCTCGTTCTCCTTTGCCTCGCCGACAGCCATGTTGACAACGATCTTGTCGAGCTTCGGGATCTGCATCGGATTGGTGTAGCCGAACTTCTTGGTGAGAGCCTCGCGGATCTCATTGTTGTACTGATCTTTCAGTCTGCTCAAAGCGTTTCCTCCTTTCTTCCTCAGTCAATGGTCTTGCCGGTTGCCTTGGCAAAACGGACCTTCTTGCCATCCTCAACCCTGAAGCCGACCCTTGTTGCCTTGCCGTCTGCGACAAGCATGACGTTGGAGATGTCCAGGAAAGCTTCCTTCTCGACGATCTGGCCGTTCTGATTGTTCATGTTCGGCTTCTCGTGCTTCTTGACCTTGTTGATGCCCTCGACCAGGACCTTGTGATTCTTGACATCGACGGATGTGACCTTGCCCTCTTTGCCAAGCTCTCTGCCGGCGATGACTCTGACGGTATCGCCCTTTTTGATCTTCGCTGTTGCCATTTCTCGTCCTCCTTACAATACTTCCGGAGCAAGGGAAAGGATCTTCATGAAGTGCTTCTCACGAAGCTCTCTTGCTACAGGTCCGAAAATACGGGTTCCTGTCGGAGTTAAATCATCCTTAATAATCACTGCTGCATTCTCATCGAAGCGGATATAGGATCCGTCGGATCTTCTGGTCTCGCGGACCGTGCGAACGACAACAGCCTTCACCACGTCACCCTTCTTGACCATACCACCAGGTGCTGCATCCTTGACGGTTGCAACGATGGTATCGCCGATGCGGGCATATCTTCTTGTAGATCCGCCGCAAACCCTGATGCAGAGCAGCTCTCTGGCACCGGTGTTATCAGCGACCTTCAGTCTGGTTTCCTGCTGAATCATGTCTTGTTCCTTTCTGATGGTTTCAAAACGGTGCCGGAACCGGGCAGCCCCAGTTCCGCAACCTGTAGATCATACCAGTATTATCTTGCTTTTTCAACAATGGAAACGACTCTCCATCTCTTTGTCTTGGAAAGAGGTCTGGTCTCCATCACCTTTACGGTATCACCCACACCGCACTCGTTCTTCTCATCGTGTGCCTTGAGCGTGTAAGTTCTCTTCACAATCTTGCCGATGACCGGATGCTTGACGTGGTTCTCGATGGAGACGACGACAGTCTTGTCCATCTTGTCGCTCACGACCTTACCGATACGGACTTTTCTCAAATTTCTCTCTTCCACGGTGCGCTCCTTTCTGCGTTTCCCGAATTTACTCTGCCTTTGCGTTGATCGCGGTCTGGATTCTCGCAATGTTCTTGCGAACCTTCGTGATCTCTGCCGTGTTGGTCAGCTGGCTTGTTGCATTCTGGAATCTCAGATTGAAGAGCTCCTTCTTTGCGGAAGTGAGATCCTCTTTTAACTCCTCAACAGACTTTGTCTGTAAATCCTTTACGTACTCGCTTGACTTCATTCTGCACCGCCTTCCAGGT
This sequence comes from uncultured Lachnospiraceae bacterium, assembly GCA_900318875.1. Classification (GTDB taxonomy): domain Bacteria; phylum Bacillota; class Clostridia; order Lachnospirales; family Lachnospiraceae; genus CAG-791. The sequence continues at coordinate 17,469 of ONMH01000046.1, forward strand.
CAGCCTTGGAAACGATCTTCGTCCGGATGGGAAGCTTGGTTCCTGCAAGACGAAGAGCCTCCTTGGCCTGCTCCTCAGGTACACCGGAGATCTCAAAAAGAACTCTGCCGGGCTTTACAACAGATACCCAGTACTCGACTGCGCCCTTTCCGGATCCCATTCTGACACCCAGAGGCTTCTTGGTGATGGGCTTGTCCGGGAAGATCTTGATCCAGACCTGACCGCCACGCTTGATGTAACGAGTCAGGGCGACACGGGCTGCCTCGATCTGATTTGCCTTGACCCATGCGGGATCCAGGGCGACGAGACCGTACTCACCGTAGGTGACGGTGTTGCCACGGGTTGCCTTTCCGCGTCTGTTTCCGCGGAACTGCTCTCTATATTTCACTCTCTTCGGCATTAACATTAGCGTGCACCCCCTTCGACTGCTGCAGGTGCGTCATTGTGCTTCTTGGGAAGGATGTCTCCCTTGTAGATCCAGACCTTGACGCCGACCTTGCCGTATGTTGTGTTTGCTTCTGCGAAACCATAGTCGATGTCTGCGCGGAGTGTCTGAAGCGGAATGGTTCCGTCAGAGCAGGTCTCCGTGCGGGCGATATCGGCACCGCCGAGACGTCCGCCGCAGCTTGCCTTGAATCCAAGGGCACCGGACTTCATGGTTCTGTTCATTGCGGACTTCATGGCACGTCTGAATGCAACACGGTTCTCGAGCTGCTGTGCGATATTCTCTGCAACGAGCTGTGCATCCTTGTCAGGACGCTTGATCTCCTTGATCTCGAGAACGATCTTCTTGTCGGTCAGCTTCTGCAGCTGCTTCTTGGTGTTCTCGATCTCAGCGCCGCCCTTGCCGATGACAACTCCGGGCTTTGCGGAGTAAACGGTGATCTTCACTCTCTCAGAAGCTCTCTCGATCTCGATCTTGGAGATGCCGGCCTGTGCCAGCTTCTTCTTTAAGAACTTCCGGATGTTGTAGTCTTCAACCAGCATGTCAGAGAAGTTTGCGTCTGCATACCATCTGGAATCCCAGTCTTTGATGACGCCGACTCTCATGCCATGAGGATTAACTTTCTGTCCCATTATAGGCTCCTTTCAATCGCTGCCTTATGCTTCCTCAACCTTCTTCTCATCGAGGGTGATGTACAGGTTGCTCATTCTCTTCAGAATTCTGTACGCTCTGCCCTGTGCTCTGGGCTGGATCCTCTTCATGATGGGTCCGTTGGAAGCACTGCACTCTGCAATATAGAGGTGGTCAGCGCTCATGCCGAGATTGTTCTCTGCATTCGCAATTGCAGACTTCAGTAACTTGAGAATGACGCTGGAAGCGTATCTCGGATTGTACTCCAGAATACCGATTGCTGTTGCAACGTCCTTGCCTCTGATGGCATCCATCACGAAGCAGGCCTTCTGAACCGGAATTCTGGCATTTGTGAGCTTTGCGTGCGGTCTGGTATCCCTCTGCGCGTTCCTGGCTCTCTTAACCTGTGTTCTATGTCCCTTAGCCATAGGATTGATGAACTCCTTTCAAATCATTTCGGCACGTTCCAAAAGGCGAATTACCTGCCCGTGGAGGCCTCTTTGTTGTTCCCGTTGTGACCGCGGAACGTTCTGGTCAGGACGAACTCGCCGAGCTTGTGTCCGACCATGTCCTCTGTGATGTAAACCGGGACGTGCTTTCTTCCGTCGTGGACTGCAATGGTGTGACCCACGAAGGAAGGATAAATGGTAGAACGGCGGGACCAGGTCTTGATGACGGTCTTATCGCCTGCAGCGTTTGCTGCATCTACCTTCTTTAAAAGGCTCGCATCCGCGAAGGGGCCTTTCTTGAGTGATCTAGCCATGACTTACCTCCTTATTTGATTCCTCTGCCGTTCTTGCGTCTGATGATCAGCTTGTCAGAAGCCTTGTGTCTTCTGGTGATGTGACCAAGAGCGGGCTTGCCCCAAGGTGTAACAGGGCCGGGACGTCCGACAGGTGCCTTACCTTCACCACCACCATGCGGGTGATCGTTCGGGTTCATGACAGATCCACGGACGGTAGGACGGATGCCCATGTGACGGACACGGCCTGCCTTGCCGTAATTGACGAGGTTGTGATCGATGTTGCCGACAGTTCCGATGGTCGCTCTGCAGGCAACCGGGACCAGTCTCATCTCACCGGAGGGAAGACGAAGCGTTGCATACTTCGCATCCTTTGCCATCAGCTGTGCGCTTGCACCGGCGGTTCTGACCAGCTGGCCGCCCTTTCCGGGATACAGCTCGATGTTGTGGATCGTGGTACCAACGGGGATCTCGGAGAGAGGAAGGCAGTTGCCGACTCTCACCTCGGCCTTGGGTCCGTTCATGACGGTCATGCCGTCTGTCAGGCCCTGAGGTGCCAGGATGTATGCCTTCTCGCCGTCTGCATAGGCGATCAGGGCGATGTTGGCAGTTCTGTTGGGATCGTACTCAATGCCGATGACCTTTGCAGGGACATCATCCTTGAGTCTTCTGAAATCGATCTGTCTGTACTTCTTTCTGTTTCCGCCGCCTCTGTGACGAACCGTGATCTTGCCCTGGTTGTTTCTGCCGGCCTTCTGGTTCTTGGAGACGATCAGGCTCTTCTCGGGCGTGGTCTTGGTGATCTCCGCGAAATCGGAACCGGACATGTTCCGTCTGGACGGGGTATAAGCGGTATACTTTTTAATTCCCATGATTCATACTCCTTGTTTTGTTTGCACCGCACCGGACCATAGTTTTGTCTGTCGATCCGGCTTTATGATTCTCAAAGGCCCTGATAGAAATCGATGTCCTTGGAATCCTCAGTCAGGAACACAATGGCCTTCTTCTGCTTTGCAGTCTCGCCGACCACCATGCCTCTTCTCTTCTTCTTGGGGTGGCAGGTCACTGTGTTGACCTTCTTCACCTTTGCGCCGTCGAAGAGCTTCTCGACAGCCTCTCTGATCTGAATCTTGTTTGCTTCCGGATGAACGTAGAACGTGTACTTCTTTTCCTGAGCCGCGTTCATGCTCTTCTCGGTGACAACGGGCTTCAAAATGACGTCATAGTAACCAAGCGCTGCCATTATGCGTACACCTCCTGGATCTTGTTGACAGCGTCCTTTGTCAGGATGACTGCCTGTGCGTTCATGATGTCGTAGACATTGAGCTCATTCGTGCCTGCGGTCTTGACGGTGGGGATGTTCGCTGCGCAGCGAACCACATCTGCACTGCCGTCTGCGAGGACGACGAATGCCTTACCGGTCACGTTGAGATTGCCAAGAACCTTTGCGAACTCCTTGGTCTTGGGATTCTCGAACTTCAGCTCATCGACGACGATCAGCTTGTTCTGCTGCAGGCGATCCGTGAGAGCGGATGCAAGAGCAGCTCTCTTCTCCTTCTTGTTGAGCTTGAAGGAGTAGTCGCGCGGCACGGGTGCGAACACGACGCCGCCGTGTCTCCACTGAGGAGCTCTCGTGGAACCCTGTCTTGCATGGCCGGTTCCCTTCTGTCTCCAGGGCTTGATCGTGGAGTGGGAAACCTCGGAACGGGTCTTGGCCTTCTGTGTGCCCTGGCGATTGTCTGCCAGCTGCTGCACAACGGCCTGATGGACAAGGTGTGCGTTGATCTCAACGCCGAAAAGCTTATCGGAAAGCTCCATGGTGCCGACCTCGGCGCCTTCCATGTTTTTAACTGTTACGCTAGCCATTGAATGGTCCTCCTTTCATTCAGATATCGGTCAGGCATCGACCTTGGTGGTCTCCTTGATGGTGACAAGGCCCTTCTTCGGTCCGGGAACGGCACCCTTTACCAGGATGAGGTTCTTCTCCGGATCAACCTTGACAACCGTGAGGTTCCTGACGATCCCTGATGGCGGTGGAACTTGGAGCCGTGGCCCATAGGTCCTCTGTGCTGACCCTTCTGGATCGCACTCAGGAATCCCTTGCCCTTGCTGATGGCGGTGACGTCGATGCGGTCGCCCTCAGCGAAGATGTCTGCCTTGATCTCGTCGCCGGCCTTGTAGTCAGCGCTGTTCTCGAGGCGGAACTCTCTTAAGTACTTCTTGCTGGACACGCCGGCCTTCTTGAACTGGCCTGCCTCTGCCCTGTTGACGCCGTGACGGTGTGCGACCTCAACTCTGCCGCTCTTGTCCTTTGACTTGACGCGATCAACCGCATCGCCGAAGCCGACCTGAACTGCCTCATAGCCGTCGTTCTCGATGGTCTTGATCTGGGTGACGACATTGGGCTCTGCCTCCAGAACGGTGACAGGGACGAGAGTGCCGTCCTCCTGGAAGATCTGTGTCATACCGACCTTCGTTGCAAGGATCTCTTTCTTCATACCTTACCTCTTTTCTACCGGGTTCTCCGGTGTTGTAACACGGCATAAACCAAACCGTGTTATGCCGCAGCGTCTGTTCTGCTGCGTTTTTCTACAGCGGACATCCGAGGGGACTTCTGTGTGTGATTCAGAGTGCTCCGGAAGCTCCAGTCTGCTGCTGACTGCCGGCCTGACCTGCGGCCGCTGCCTCCGTGTCCCATCCTGTCACCCGCTGCAGGGGTTCACAGGTGCCCCGCAGCGGGAAGATGTCATTCTAGTAGAGGTTTATGTGCAAACACGGCGAACACCGTGCTGCAAGCTTGTTCATTGCCCGCAGATTACTTGTTCTGCATCCTGACGTTTACATAAACGCCGGCGGGCATCTCCAGATGCTGAAGGCTGTCAACCGTCTTCTGTGTCGGGTTGATGACGTCGATCAGTCTCTTGTGGGTTCTCTGCTCGAACTGCTCACGGCTGTCCTTATACTTATGAACAGCGCGGAGGATGGTAACCACTTCCTTCTTGGTGGGAAGCGGAACCGGTCCGGAGACCTGAGAGCCGCTCTTCTTCACGGTGTCGATGATCTTCTTTGCAGAAGCATCAATGAGCTCGTGATCGTAAGCCTTCAATGTGATTCTCATAACCTGATTTGCCATAAAAAAAGTCGCCTCCTTATTCGCACTTTTTAATGAAGTACGACAAGCGGTGACTGTACACACTCCCGTGTGTGTCCCTCTTCCTGAAAAATAAAAAGGACATTTCACACGTCGTTTCTGCTCGGGGCAGACTGTAAATTCCGCGTGATGCGGTATTCATTGGTACAGTGACTTGTCGTCAGATTGTTGGGCCCGGATAACTTCTGTCAGGTCATTACAGAACGGCCCCAGACATTCGCTCCACGGAGTAACCCGAGGGCTCTCACCCTGCGGCAACCTCTCGCTTCACAGCTATCATGTCACAGCGACGATTATTGTAAACGAAGGGATTCAATTCTGCAAGGGGAAATCGAAAAAAATTTCTCTGATTTTCACAAAAATCTGATTCCTGCTTTGTATTCTCTGCAGGTGCGGGATTTCTCCATAATAATGCAGGGCGTCCCGGCGTGTGCTAAGATGGTAGCACGCAGATAAAGATGTTAGGAGGAAGCAAAGATGTGGATTGCGGATCAGTGGAGGGACTATGAGGTACTCGACACCTCGAATGGGGAAAAGCTCGAGCGCTGGGGGAGTTACCGGCTGATCCGGCCGGACCCGCAGGTTATCTGGAACACGGAGCGGGGAAAGGACTGGCAGCATGTCAACGCCCACTACTACCGGAGTGCCAGGGGCGGCGGCGAGTGGAAGTTCTTCGATCTTCCCGAGGAGTGGATGATCTCCTACCGGGACCGGAAGTTCATGTTAAAGCCGTTCTCCTTCAAGCACACGGGTCTTTTCCCGGAACAGGCCGTCAACTGGGACTGGTTCTCCGGCATCATTCAGGAGGCGGTCTCCTCAGGAAGAGAGGTGAAGGTGCTGAACCTCTTTGCCTACACGGGAGGTGCAACCCTTGCCGCGCTCTCTGCTGGCGCCTCCGTCACCCATGTGGATGCCTCGAAGGGCATGGTCACCTGGGCAAGGGAGAACGCCCAGCTCTCCGGCCTTGCGGACAGAAAGGTCCGCTGGCTTGTCGATGACTGCACGAAATTTGTGGAGCGCGAGATCCGGCGGGGCAGCCGGTACGACGCGATCATTCTGGACCCGCCGTCTTATGGAAGAGGACCCAAGGGAGAGATCTGGAAGATGGAGGATGCGATTGATCCGCTCCTGCAGCTTCTCGCAAAGCTTCTCTCGGATCACCCGCTGTTTGTGCTCCTGAACTCCTACACGACAGGGCTCCAGCCCGCGGTCCTCTCCTATCTTCTGCACACGGCGCTTGATCCGGTGCATCCGGGGAAGGTGGAGGCCTCCGAGGTCGGCCTTCCTGTCACCTCGAACGGCCTGGTCCTTCCCTGCGGCGCTGCCGGCAGGTGGACCGCTGTGGAAACGTAAAGAGTCAGAAAGATCCCTGCAGGCCTTGCGCCTGCAGGGATCTTTGCATCTCCGGCGGTTTTCGTGAGAAAACCGGATCAGTTTTTCTCCTTTGCGTAGGGCTTGTCCTTTGCCTTGCGGATCTTGTTGTGGATCTGCTGCATCCGAAGGTCCAGCTGGTTGATCATCTCCGCGCTGTACTTCATCTCCTCCTCAATCGACTCCTCGTTGGGGATGTCCTGCTTGTACTTGATCTTGTGATCGAGGCTCGCCCAGAAGTCCATCGCAATCGTTCGCAGCTGCACCTCGCACCGGACGAGTTTTTTGCCGCTCGTCAGGTAGATCGGGGTCTCGATAATCAGGTGCAGGCTCCGGTAACCGTTGGGCTTTGGATTCTTGATGTAGTCCTTCTCCAGCACAAGGTGCACGTCATCCTGGGACAGGAGTGCGTCCCGCAGCATGTAGATGTCCTCGATAAACGAGCAGATGACCCGCACGCCCGCCACGTCGTTTAAGTTCTTCTCGATGCTCTCGATCGTGAAGGGGAAGCCCTTTCGCTGCATCTTCTCCACGATGGAGACCGGGGTCTTGAGCCTGGACTTGATGGACTCAAAGGGGTTCCGATTCTGCACGATGGAGAGCTCCTTGTTCATGACCTGGAACTTTGTCGTCACCTCATCCATGCAGCAGGAGTAATACATCATCAGCTCCCGGAACTCGTTGATGGTGTTCGTGGCGTCCAGAATGGACTCGATCTGCTTGGAGCTTAGGTTGTTGAGGTCGATCTTCTCGAAGTTTCCGAGTGCGGACTGCTCCTCCATGTACCGGATCAAAAGATCCCGGTTCCTGAGATTCGTCTCGATTTTACTGCCTGCTGTCTTTTCTTTTTCTCTGGTTTCCTGATTCATTTCCCCCCATCAGGACTCCGGCAGGAGCCCTGCATCTCTCATGGTGTGATACAGCCTTGCAATCGGAAGGCCAACGATATTGTAGTAGTCGCCCTCGATTTTCGCAATGTAGATTCCAAAGGCTCCCTGGATTCCGTAGGCGCCCGCCTTGTCATCCGCCTCTCCGGTCGAGACGTAGCGGCCAATCTCCTCCTCTGTCATGGGGCAGACCGTGACCTGGCTGACCTCTGTAAAGGAGAGCGCGCGCTCTTCTTCTCCTTTTCGGTACAAGAGGCAGACGCCTGTCATCACCTCGTGGCCGTGTCCCTGCAGGGAGCGCAGGATCGTTCTGGCATCCTCCCGGTCCCTCGGCTTTCCGAGGATTGTCCTGTTGGAGACGACAATCGTGTCCGCACCGATGACGCAATAGTTCCCTGGGATTTCTCTCTCCCTCTCTGCCACCTCTTCCGCCTTGTGGCGCGCAAGATCGGCAGCATAGTCCCTGGGATCCTTGCAGGTGCTCACCTCTTTCCCCCTCGCCGGGCAGATTTTCGCGGGAATTCCCGCCTGCTGAATCAGCTCCCGCCTTCTCGGGGAGCCGGATGCCAGAATGATGCGCATGCTGCCGCTTCCTCTCTGCTTCCAAATGAAAACCTGTGCTGGACCGAAAAAAGCGGACAACAGGTTCTGTCGTCCGCCGGGTTTCCTCATTTCGGTTCTGTTTCGTCCCTGTCTTCCTTTTTGCCCTCTGGCAGGGGGAAGGAGATCTTCTCTCCCTGCTCGATCGTCCCATTCTCCAGGGCGCTGTCCATCAGCTTTAAGAGCTCCATGGCGCTTCGGAAGTAGACCTTCTTGTTCTGCTCTGCCCAGATCACCTGTCCCTGCCACGTGGCATTCTGGCGGTACATGACCTGCACGATAAATGTTCCCTTGTCGCCTCTGTTCTTTTCAATCTCACTCATAACGGGCTTCCTGTCCTCCGCTCTCATCGCCGGACCTCCCCTTCGCTGCTCCTTCTGGAACGAGCGGTAGTGCACGGCACTCTGCGGAAAATTGATCCTGTCAAAGAACGCCTCCATCATGCGAAGGAGTTCCATGGAATTGGAAAAGTATTCTGGTTCTGTCTGGTATGCGTTCCACATCCTCCCGCTGTAGTCGGTGCTGCCGATTGCATCGACACCGATGGCGAGGAGGTTGGGACCATATAGTCTCTCTGTCATGGATTCGATTCATTCCCCCCTGCAATTTCCTGCTGCTCTGTGTCCCGGACTCACTGGATCTTCGAGAGATCGGCAAGGGACACGTTGCTGTAGTGGACGCTTGCCTTGGAGCCCTCGATGGCGTACAGCTTTTTGGAGATGCGGCCTGCCACCACATTGCAGCCCTCCTTGTCGCTCCCGACGAGGAGGATCAGGTACTGGCTCGAGCTGTAGCGGGTGAAGATGTCCCCGCGGCGCAGCGAGCTGCTGATACACTGCCGAAGCGTCTTGGAACGGCTCTCGAGCTTTTCCCGGTTCATGAAGGGCTTGCCCTCGTAGTCCGCCAGGGTGCAGAGCAGCAGGTAGACAGAGTAGCCGAGGCGCTGCATGTTCCGCTCAAGCACCCGGTAGATGTCGATAAAGCCGGGGAGCGTCGTGAAGTAGGCGCCGGTATCGGGGTCCTCCTGGAGCGATGACTGGATCTCGGTGATGCGGCTCTCCTGGTTCGTGAGCTTCTGGCTCATCTTCCGGTAGTTCGCCAGCATCTGGTCCGACGGCGGCAGTCCCATCTCCTCGGAGTAGAGCCGGACGGTCTGATCATAGAGCTGGTAGGCCTGCTGGTACTCCTCCTGACAGATCAGCGCGTCGATCTGATCTGCCTGCCAGTCATCGTCGGGATAGATCCGTGCCGCATGCTCGTAGATGTGGAACATGGCGTCATAGTCCTTTGTCTTTTTCGCATAGGCGCCGGCATACCGAACGGCCTCCTCGAAGAGCTTCTGCATCCGGATGCTCTCGGTGACGACCCAGGCCTGGGTCGCGGACTCCGGGAGGAGCTCGCCGTGGTAAACCTGGAGTGCCTGCCGGAAGAGATCATACTTTTTCTCCGGCGCCTTCTCTTTCTCCGCCTCCTGGATCAGGTGCTCAAAGCGCTGGGTATCGATGTCAAGGGGAATAGCGGGATCGGGATAGTAGAGCTTGTTCTGCCGGATGATGTAGTCCTCTTTCGGGAGTCCTGCGGAGACCGTCTGGCGCCGCAGCTGGAACAGCAGGTTGTTGAAGCTGTTGTTCGGATTGGAGAGGTCATCGACATCGTAGAGCTCCCGCACAATCTGCGGCTTTGACAGGCCCCGGTCTCCGTAGAGCCAGACGAGCTGGAGGAGCTGCACGAATTTGGCGGTCGTGTTGCGGCCAAGGACGATCTCCTGGTCTCCGTACCGCATGGAGAAACCCCCGAACATTGTGACATGTAGAATTTTTCTGGTTTCCTCCATAAATGCCCCCTGTGCGTCCCTTCCGTCTGCTGTGGGATGAAAGGT
>ONMH01000011.1 GCA_900318875.1 uncultured Lachnospiraceae bacterium
CAGCCGTCTGGATACCCGGTCGGTCCCTGGGGGATCAACTATGGCAATGGTACCTCAAAGGTGCCAACCTGATAAGGGTTACGCTATCTAGCATTTACACTACTTAGAACCATCTCCGTTCTGGTGCACTGAGGAAAGGAGCAAAAAGGAGAAATTGTCATGCAGGGGAGAATGCCTCAACTACAAAAGTTATGAGAAAAGGATGAAGAATAGAAGCCGTGTAGAAGAATGCCAATGAATATTTCATAAATGGTATGGTAATGTGACACTCACAAACACGCAGCGGGTAATAAGATATTGTCTACAAGCGGGCGAAATTCACATATGGGACGGAAAAATCACCAATCTTCTATACTATCCTTGAGAAGCCCCACTTCCTGTAGCATCTGAAGGGATTTCACCAGATAAGCATATGCCATTGGATTTGTATTACGAATACCGCTGATTTTTTTGATACCTTTCAACTTTATCTGAATGTTCCTATATTCGCTTGGATTTGCGATGCGTGTATATTCTCTTTGCTTTGTCAGCAGACAGGATGCAAGATACATGACTTCACTCGCATATTCTCCAGCATTTTCTCCATTTATCCTTCCGAAAAAAATGTGCCCTTGTATACTACTGATACCTACCTTGAAGTTTGCGTACTCTTCGGGATGGATCTGGCCTCTCCCCATAATGCAAATACAACTGCCTATCGTATCCTTAAGGCATTCGTTGGGGGCAATTGTCAGTCCGCGGTATCCCAATTCCAATTGTGACACCGCATTATAAACAGTGGACACTGTTTGATAACTATCCATCTCTTGCATCAGCGTCCAGCAATCAAACATCTGTTTGACTATTTCCAGTTCCTTATCTTTTCCGAAAGGAATTCCTGATGTGTGAGGCGCAAACGCTGTCAACTTATCTCCAAGGATACAGTTTTGATCAGGAAGTTGAATCAAGAGATCATTACCTTCATGCTTCAGAAGACTATTTTGGATTGGCCGTTTGATGAGCTTGGGATAAGGATTATCTTCAAATACGACATCCAGAAGAATGCTGATTTCTCTTTCTGATCTCGGAGATAGGAAATAAAACCTGAAATGGCGTTTTTCAAGACCGTTCACGCCTTTTCGCTTATGTTCTTCAACTTTTAAAAAGGGAAAAATCGTTCCAGCCTTACGGATGTATTCATCTACATTTGTGCCTCTATCAACAATGATATCAATATCTGTACTAAGCCTTCTTGGATGTTCAAGCAAAACAAGAAGGGATGTTCCACCTTTAAAAATAAACGGCATTTCAACTCTGCAAATTGCCTCAAGCAATCCAAAAGCAAATACCGTTCGTTCGAGAATAGAGGGATCTGCTCCTGTTTGTTCTCTCAGCGCGTTGATATGCTCCGCTGAATAATTTTCACGTAGCAACACGTTCGACTGTACTCCCTTCAAGGTAATGCTTTATCTCATTTTCTCTGTTTCGCCTTCTGGCATATCTGAGAAGTCTGATCCTGTCCAGATAGTAACGGTCCTGAACTTGTTGAAAAACATCTGGAAGTTCTGCCTTGCTGTATGTGCTTCGGATCAGTTTGTCTGCGATCATGTCAACCAGCATTTTTTCAAGCATGATTGTGTGCGGGTCGTCGCTCCTTAATGGCGCTTCTGATATAAGATTTGTAACAACGATCGCATCTTTTGACCAGTACAAATCAATTTCGTTTTCTGTTGGCTTGTACAGGATGTTCCGATAACCGCTATCCTGCAGATAGCGAAATACAAAGATACTGCTTTCCTTTTCAACCTGGATAAAAATGGTGTTTTGCGCAATCAGATGATTCAAAAAGTCATTCATCAGGACGGTTTCGAAAACAGTAAATACAATATAGGGATATCTATCATGAATATTATTTTTCAGTTCCGATGCAAGACCGGAATACAGTGGATAGTATTCTTTTTTGGGCGGCCTGTCTGAGCGGCTGTATTCATTATATCCAAGCCTTATGATATCGCCATCCCTGACAAGGCTGCTAATTGCCCACTGATAGGAACCTTCTGATAAATTAGGCCTTATTGATTTTAATTCGTTTTTGAGATCCTTATAGGAGTATGTTCTTTCGTATTTCAGGATATTTTTTATATGCTCGTACCATGGCATGACAGAAATCCCTCCGAATATTGCGTGGTAAAACGGCGGTATCTATGTACTTTCTAATGATTAGAATATCGCATTTTCAATGCCTGTGTCAACGTATATCAGCAAATTTATCCTGTTTTTGCCGATATAATAGTTGCTATTACAAACATATCTGCAGACTGGTTTTCTCCACGCGGCACGCTCTTGCCCGATCTTTCCAAGACCCAGGAGAACCTCTTTGTGGCAGCAATTGGAACCCTGACATCCCTGCTTCTTCGACCCTTGACCCTGCCCGATCGGTCATGGTGCTGGCAGAGATTGCCTGAATGACGTACCCGAAAGTTCTCTCTCAGATCCGTCGACAATGGGAACTGCTGCCTGCGGAGGATGGAGCAGGGAGATCCAGCCCTGCACTGCCGACACCCGTAACAGATAGAGTTGCTTTTGGCCTTTACAACGGGGGAGGATGGGATATAGTAGGACGTACCGCTCTGCCGGACAGCGCTGCAGGACGGACAGAAGGAGAGAATGATGAATCCGAATAAGACGACAAATTCCAAAAAACAGAACAGAGGAAGGAAGAACACAGCCGGAAGAAGAACCCTTGCGGCCATCCTGACAGGCACCGCCCTGACGCTGGCACTTGCCGGGTGCGGAAGCAGCAGCGCACCTGCGGAAGCAGAGACAGCTGCAGAGGAGTCGGCGGAGGTCTCTACATCAGAGACGCAGCAGGCAGCTGCACAGGAGTCAACGCAGGCACCTGCGGAGCAGGCGACGGTGCAGGCTGCGGGGTCCTCGACCGAAGACGCCGCTGCTATCGACTTTGCACCGCTCACAGAAGGACTTACGGACATGGCAGATAAGTACTCCCAGGGGGCCTTTGCTGGCATCTCGTTCCAGAGCGCGGTGACGGCAGCAAAGATGCTCGACTGGTACGTGACCCAGAAGCCCTCCGATGCGGCCGTCACGGAAGCTGTGAAGTCCGCCGTCTCGGAAGACGCCATCGACACCGCCATGCTCCAGAACGGCCTTGCCGTCGTGTACAGTGCGGCGGAGGATACCCTCACGGACACCGGCGCACTGGAGACCGGCGGCTGGAACAAGGGCGTTTCCTGGGACGAAGCGGATATCAGCGCGCTCTTTGGCGACATCTGTGAGGGCGCAGGGATCGAAATGCCAAAGAACTGAGGAATCTTATTGCCGCAGGGGCTGCAGAAGGCGCCATACGGCAGCAGAGAGCCTGCAGAGACTGCGGAAGGGCAGCGAGCTTACTCCGCACAAAAAATGGAACAGAACGAACAGGGCACCGCGTCCTTGCAGGATACTTCTGCAGGGACGTTTTCTGCTGCCCGCCTTTTGCCGGTATGGGGCCTATTGTTCTGCGCTGTCAAAAGGCCGTCCCGCTATGCTATAATGGTTCGGTTAAAGACAAATATGTTCCGCAAAGGGGAAATTCATGCTGTATACAAGCGAGCAGAACAGGATGGGAAAGGAGAAGTTCCATGCACCGAGGGGAAGCCTCTCCTTCAGCACAGAGCTGGTATCCTTAACGCTTCATCCCGGAGAAAAGCAGGAGGGATCGTTTACGGTCTACGCCCATGCCAGTGACAGCGTCAGCGGCTTTGTGCTGTCCTCGAGTCTTGCCATGAAGTGCCTGACGCCGGAGTTCTCCGGCACCAAGGAGGTTATCAGCTTCGAGTTCGATGCCTCCGCCTACCAGACCGGCAACACGGTGGAGGGGTACTTCTGCATCCTCTCCAATGAGGGGGAGTACCAGCTGCCCTTCCAGGTCAAGGTCATGCCGGTGCTGGTGCAGTCCTCCCTGGGGCCCGTCCGGAACCTGTTCCACTTCACGAACCTCGCCAAGACCAACTGGAAGGAGGCCGTTGCCGCCTTCTACAACCCAGCCTTTGAGGGAATCTTCTCCGCCCTGGAGACAAAGGAGAAGACGCTGTGGAGAGGCCTCTCTGCCCATCCCGGCAACCAGCAGAACGTAGAGGAATACCTGATCTCCATCGGGAAGAAGACCGCGGTGGAGTTTCTTCCAAAGATAAAGGAGGTCGCCCTGGAGTTCCCGATCCCGGAGAAGGCGCCGGTGGAGCAGACGATCGAGATCGCCCGCAACGGCTGGGGCTTCACCAAGCTCGAGGCGGCGGTGGAGGGGAGCTTTCTTCGCCCCTCCAAATCCCTGTTGACGGCGATGGACTTTCGGGAGGGCTCCTGCAGCTTTTCGTATACAATAGATCCCGCGGGTCTTCACCAGGGTCTGAACCTGGGCGCCCTGATCTTTAAGGGCCCGTTCTCCGAGATCCGGATTCCGGTCTCTGTGAAGTACTGCGTGAGCACCGCCCTCAGGACCATCCGGAGAAAGCAGAGGGATCAGACGATCCTCCGGATGACAAGGGATTACGAGGAATTCCGGGCAAAGCGGATGACGGGAAGGGAGTACCTGCAGAAGACCGCCTCCCACATCCGGGAGCTGGAGGAGTCGGACCGGGACAGCATCTATACGACGCTCTACCGGATCCACTACCTTTTGACGGCCGGGAAGAACGACGAGGCGAAGTTCGAACTCACCTCCTGCAGCCAGAAGCTCTCCGGCGGCGTGGAGGACCTCCCGCCCTATTCCATTGCAAAGTTCCCGGCAGAGGACGACATGTCCTACTCCTACCGGATGTACCTGACGATCCTGTGTGCGGATGCCTCCGGGGATGACCCTGTCGTGGTCAGCGATGCCATCGACGGTGCAGAACACATGATCCAGGACATGTTAAAGCGCAATCCCGACAACTTCTGGATCGCCTGGCTCTACATGTATGCCTCCGGCGACATCGAGTCGAGGCCCCAGAGCTGCATGCAGATGCTGAAGGAGCAGTACACCTACGGCTGCACGAGTCCTGTCCTCTTCCTCGAGGCCTTTTCGCTTGTGCGCACAAACCCTGCCATCCTCCATGAGCTCGGTCCCTTTGAGACGCAGACGCTCTGCTATGCGGCCCGCCACGGCCAACTCGACGATGCGGTGATGACCCAGGTGAACTACCTCGCCCAGCGGGAGAAGCACTTTGGGAATAAGCTCTTTCACGTCCTCGCCGCCGCCTATGAGGCGGAGAAGGCGGACACCGTCCGCGATGAGACGCTGTCCTCGATCTGTGCGCTCCTGATCCGCGGGAACCTGACGGATCCGAAGTACTTCCCCTGGTACCAGAAGGGGGTGGATCGGCAGCTCTCGATCACCCGACTCTTTGACTACTACATGCTCTCGATGCCGGCCGACTATGCGGGCGAGATCCCGCAGATGATCATCCTGTACTTTGCATTCCAGAGCTCGCTCCCCTATGAGAAGAACGCCTGCCTCTACCGGTATATCCTGGAGCACAGGAGCAGTCTCTCCCACGTATACGGGCAGTATGAGACCCAGATCCGCAGCTTTACGGAGGACAACCTTCTGCAGCACAGGATCAGCCACGATCTCTCGGTCCTGTACGAGGCGAGAATCCACGATGCAGCGCACCCTCTGACAGGGGAGCTGGCAGGAGCCTGCGTGCCCACGGTCTTTACCTGCGAGGTGCGGACGGAAGACCCCAAGGCGGGAAGAATCGTCCTCCTGTATGATGCCTGTACCACGGAGCAGTACTTCCCGGTGACAAACGGCATCGCCTACGTCCCTGTCTACGGTGAGGGGGCAAGGTTCCTATTCGAGGATGATGCCGGCAACCGGTATGCGGCGGATGTGTCCTACCGGGAGAGCCGGATGATGAACTGGAAGGAGGACGCGAGAATTCTCTCCTCCTTCGAGACCAATAATTTCTATTATGACCTGTACCTCGCGGGCAAGCGGGACGACTGGTTTGCGATCACAAAGGAGAACGCCTCCCACTACCGGAACCTGTGTGAGGCGCCGGAGCTCGAGGAGAACCTGCGCCAGCAGATGCGGCTCTACCTCCTGCACTTCTATCACGACTCGGACGATGTGCCGGCGATGGACGACTTCCTTGAGAAGATAGGACCAAAGGGCCTCTCCCCGGAGGCGAGGGGCGAGATCATCGGATACATGGTCATCCGCGGAAACAACGACAAGGCCCTTGCCTGGCTTCGGGAGTACGGCGCCTTCCACGTGGATGGGGCTGTACTGATGAAGCTCCTCTCCGCCGTGCTGCAGGAGAAGCAGACCGGGGAGGATCCCGTCTTCTCGGGCCTTGTGTACGAGTGCTTCCGCAAGGGCAAGTACGATGAACCCACACTTCTCTATCTTTGCCAGTACTTTGACGGCCTTTCGGAGGAGCTGGAGGAGATCCGGGAGGCGGCTGTGAACTTCGGCCTCGATGATGAGGCCCTCGTAAAGCGCATGCTGATCCAGATCCTCTACACGGGCCATGTGACGGAAAAGCGCAGCGAGCTGATGCAGCGGTATCTGAAGAGCGATCCGGACTCGGACCTTGTCGCGGACTGCCTTGCCCAGTCGGCGCACTTCTACTTTGTGAAGGACCTGCCGATGGGACGGGAGGAGTTTGATGCGATCACGGAGTACGGCAGGGAGGGCGTCCCCCTTGTCGACATTTGCCGCATCGCCTGGCTGAAGGACCGGGCGGAGCACGCCTCGGAGATGACGGACGCCCAGAGAGAGGTGACCGGCCTGTTTCTCGGCGATCTGATGCAGGAGGGCATTCTGTTCCCGTTCTTTCGGCAGTTTGTCTCCGTCTGTCCCCAGCTCCAGGCCTATGCGGACGAGACGCTGGTGTCCTACCGGACCAAGGACCCGGAGAAGGACGTGAAGATTGTCTACCACTACGCGATGGAGAAGGACGGGACCAGGCAGCAGTACCGCGCAAGGAAGATGAAGGAGATGTACGAGGGCGTCTACGTCACCGGGTTCCTCCTGTTCTTCGGAGAGCAGCTCCATTACTACATCACGAATGACGAAGAGGAGAAGAACGTCGTGGAGAGCGGCACCCTTGGGCAGGATGCCAGAATCACCGAGGACGAGGAAGATCGCTTCGGCATGATCAACCGGATCTCCATGCTGACCGCCCTGGGAAGGGATGAGGAGGCACTGGACCGGATTGAGAACTACACGCACCGGGCATTCCTCGAGAAGCGGATGTTCGGGACAGGGGGAGATGGCGGCAATGCCAACTGAGAGAATACCAGAACAAAAATATATCGTTGGCTTTGACCTCCGGGACGACTTCTGCCAGCTTTCCGTCATGCAGGATCCGGGCAAGCGCCCGCCAAAGGAGCCCGTCACGTTTTCCCTCCGGGACGATGCGGAGCAGTTCGACATCCCGACGGCCATCGCCAAGGTGATCGGACAGAACCGCTGGGCCTGCGGCCAGGATGCGGCGAGGGCGGCTGCCGACGGCAGCAGCGTCTACATCCCGAAACTCCTCTCGCTTGCCCTCGAGGGCAGCCTTGTCCGGATTGAGAATGCAAAGTATGAGCCGACGGCACTTCTTGCGCTATACATCTCGAGATGCCTTGCCCTCCTCGGGACAAAGATCCGGCTGGAAAACCTGGCGGCAGTGATGTTTACCTCCAGGGTGATGGATCAGAAGACGATTGCGGTCCTTGAAAACGTGACAAAGCGGCTGAACCTGAATTGCCAGGTCTACTACGAGAGCTATGCCAGTTCCTGGTATAACTTTATGCTGATGCAGGCGGATGCCGTGCGGGAGCCGGCCTCCGTCCTCTGCGAATACGAGGCGGGCGGTCAGCTCCGGGTGGAGAAGCTCTTCTTCAACCAGCACACAAAGCCGATCGTCGCCTACCGGGAGGAGAAGATCTACCCCGGAATCTTCGGGGACACGGACAAAGAGCGGGACGAGGCGTTTGCCGCGATCATGAAGGAGGAGCTCCGCGGAAACCGGTTCTCCTCTGTCTATCTCATTGGAAACGGCTTTGCCGGGAACTGGATGAAGGCCTCCGTGCGGCTTCTGTGCCGGGGGCGGCGGGCGTTCCTCGGGAACAACCTCTACAGCAAGGGTGCCGGGTACGGCGGCTTCTTCAAGCTTCGGGAGCCGGAGATCACCACGCGGTACTTCTTCCTCGACGGCAGCAAGCTCAAGGCAAATATCGGGATCCGGGGCCTTGTCCGCGGGAGAGAGGCGTACTGTTCCATCGTCGATGCCGGCGTCAACTGGTATGAGGCGGAAGGGACCCTGGACCTTGTCCTGGAGGACTGTGCGGAATTCAGATTCCTCCTGACGCCGCTGACAGGCGGCTCCCCCAGCGAGGTGCAGATGAACCTCGACGGCCTTCCCGTGCGGGAGGGACGCGCAGCCAGGATCCGCCTTGCCCTTCGGATGGACACCCCAGAGGAGATCACGGTGACGGCAAAGGACCTTGGCTTTGGCGAGATCTTCCCCTCCACGGGGCTTTCCTGGGAAAAGAAGATTGAGGTCGGCACCGGAAAGGAGGCAAAGGCATGAAGCGCGTCATGATTGCCACCGGGAAGGTGGCGCAGACCCCCTACCGGATTGCCAAGATCGAGCGGAACATCTATACGATCGAGGAGCTCTGCTACAGCCTCGTGCAGAGTGCAAAGTTCCTCGATGCGGACATCATGGACCCGGAGCTTGTGCGCTGGATCGGACAGGACCTCGCACTCCCGGACCTTGCCCAGCGCCTCTCCACCTATCTTGGAAAGAAGCGGGCGCTGTCCGACTTTGTGGCCTGCATCCTCAACTACACCGGCTATGTGACCCAGGACCGGCAGATCCAGACACGGCAGATCGTCGCCTCCGGACAGGGGATGGAGCCCTATGAGCGGCGCTACGCAAGGGCCCTCGTCTATGCAAACGGCGGACAGAACTACCAGGCGCTCCAGGAACTGGATGCGCTCCTTGCGGATCTCCCCTCCCCGGAGCGGGACCTTCGCACGAAGGTGCTCGTCCGGATGGGAGATCTGTACGCGGACCTCTTCCGCTATCACCAGGCAGCGGACAGCTACCGGAAGGCCTATGCGATCACAAAGAACGCGGAGATCTACTTGAAGCATCTCGCTGCGGTCCGCTTTTCCCTCTCCGACAGCGAGTATGTCTCCTACATCTCCGAGCACCCCGAGAGCCTGCAGGCCTCGATGGAGCTCGAAAAGCGCCTCTCTGAGGCGAATGCGGCCTATGACCGGTCGGAGGAGAAGAGAAGAGTGGAACAGCTTCAGAACTACCGGGAGTCTTCTCAGGAGACCAGCTACGAGATCGCCCTGCACCAGATGATTCAGAAGATGAAGGACGACTACCGGATGACAAAGGAACAGGGCCTGTAGTAAAATTTCGAAGACATTGGGAACAGAAGACCAATGGGGAATGAACACCATAAGGAGGCAGACATGGCACGTGACCGTTATGAGAGCCCGCTCTCGACCAGATATGCGAGCAAGGAGATGCAGTACATCTTCTCCCCGGACAAGAAATTCCGCACCTGGAGAAGGCTCTGGATCGCCCTGGCAGAGACCGAGAAGGAACTGGGCCTGAACATTACCGATGAGCAGATCGGGGAGCTGAAGGCCCATGCGGATGACATCAACTACGAGGATGCCGAGGCGAGGGAGAAGGTCGTGCGCCACGACGTCATGAGCCATGTCTACGCCTACGGCCTGCAGTGCCCGAAGGCAAAGGGCATCATCCACCTCGGTGCGACCTCCTGCTATGTCGGCGACAACACCGACATCATCCTGATGCGGGAAGCCCTGGTGCTTGTCCGCAGGAAGCTCCTGAACGTGATCGCCACCCTGGCAAAGTTTGCGGCAGAGTACAGGGACCAGCCGACACTGGCCTTCACACACTACCAGCCCGCCCAGCCGACCACCGTCGGAAAGAGGGCAACGCTCTGGATCAACGAGTTCATGCTCGATCTCGATGAGGTGGACCACACGCTCTCCCAGCTGAAGCTCCTTGGCTGCAAGGGAACGACCGGCACGCAGGCCTCCTTCCTCGACCTCTTTGACGGGGATCAGGACAAGGTGGACAAAATCGATCCGATGATCGCAGAGAAGATGGGCTTTTCCGGCTGCTATCCCGTCTCCGGCCAGACCTACAGCAGAAAGGTGGACACCTTTGTCCTGAACACGCTGGGCGGCATTGCTGCCTCTGCGATGAAGATGGCGACGGACATCCGCCTTCTGCAGCACATGAAGGAGATCGAGGAACCCTTTGAAAAGACCCAGATCGGCTCCTCTGCGATGGCGTACAAGAGAAATCCCATGAGATCCGAGCGCATCTGCTCTCTGTCCCGGTACGTGATGGTGGACGTCTTAAACCCTGCAATCACCTCCGGCACCCAGTGGTTTGAGCGGACTCTTGATGACTCCGCCAACAAGCGCCTCTCAATCCCCGAGGGGTTCCTTGCCATCGACGGCATCCTGGACCTGTGCATCAACGTGACAGACGGCATGAAGGTCTACACGAAGGTCATTGAGAAGCACCTCGCTGCAGAGCTTCCGTTCATGGCGACGGAGAACATCATGATGGACGAGGTCAAGCGCGGCGGAGACCGCCAGGAGTTCCACGAGGAGATCCGCGAGCTCTCCATGCAGGCAGGACGGCGCGTAAAGGAGGAGGGCCTTGACAACAACCTCCTCGATCTCATTGCGGAAGATCCCAAGTTCCACATGACAAGAGAAGAGCTGAATAAGTACATCGATCCGAAGAAGTTCGTCGGCTGCGCGCCGCACCAGGTCGAGAAGTACCTGAAAGAGGTTGTCAATCCCGTGCTGCAGGCAAACAAGGACGAGCTCGGCGTCTCTGTCGAGATCAGCGTCTGAGACAGCAGAACCGGATCATAAGAGCGAAAGAGGAGAGAGGGCACCTTCCGGTAACGGAAGGTGCCCTTTCTGGGGTTCATCAGAAGATTGGACAGAAGTTTGTGCATCATAAAAACGAACTTGAATCTTACGCGGGAGTCGGGCTGTGATATACTGAGCTTTAGTGTGCAGACCAGGAGTCTGCGAGTTTAGGAGGAGCTACACATGAGAGAGCATCGAAAAAGACGCATTCTGGAAACCGTGACCGCCATTCTGCTCGTGGTGACAACCCTTGCCCTGACCGGATTTACCTCGGAGGCAAAGACCACCAGGAAGACGGCAAAGAAGTCGACGAAGACTGCGGCGACAGTAAAGAAGACGACTGCGGCGACAACGTCCAAGACCGCTTCCTACAAGCTGACAATTCCGGCAGCTCTGATCACAGGATCCAACGTCACTGTGACCGTGACGGGAACCGTGCAGGCAACCGACGACGGTCTGTATCACCTGTATGCGCAGCAGCCCTATGAGAGCGGCATCCAGGGCACTGAGGTGGCAAATGCGACTGCGGCTCAGACGCAGACCTTTACCTTTGCTCTGAACAACAACTCGGCGAGCAGCATGCTGTTCAAAAAGTTCGTTGTGGTTGGCGCTGTCGGCGGAAAGCTGACCAAGCTCTCGAATGCACAGTACATCACGAACCCCGAGGCCATTGCCGCAAAGGCAGCGGCAAGGTATGACGGCGGCGGAAAGAAGGGCGTTCTGCTCTCTGCCCACCTCATCGACCGCACGGACTACCTGACAGACCTTGGCATCGATCAGATCACCTACAACCTGCCCGTCGGAAACCTGATGACCGATCCGTCGCTCGGCTTTGAGTCCTACACCTACAACGGAAAGACCTACCGGTTCTCCAAGGCCATCCTCGGACAGTACGACATCATTGTGCCGAAGATGAACAAGTGCGGCATCTCCGTCACGCTCATCCTTCTGAACAACCTGACCTCCGATACGAACCTGATCCATCCCCAGTCCCTGGACGGCACCGGCGCCAACTACTACGCATTCAATACGGCCAACGCCGCAGGCACCGAGGAACTCGAGGCGATTGCCTCCTTCCTCGGAAAGCGCTACTCCGGAGAGCACGGCACCGTGGACAACTGGATCGTCGGCAACGAGGTCAATGCAAGAGCAGAGTGGAACTACATCAACGCCGCGGTCGGCGAGACCTATGCCGCAAAGGCATACACGGACGCTGTCCGTATCTTCTACAACGGCATCCTTTCCCAGAACGCAAACGCAAGGGTTTATGTCGGCATCGACCACGAGTGGTCCCGCTCTGACGGCATCCCGGCTGAGCTCCACTACGGCGGAAAGTCCTTCCTGACAAGCGTACAGGCAGCAGCTGCTGCAGAGGGCAACTTCAACTACGGCGTGGCAACCCACCCCTACAACGTGCCGCTCTACAATGCTCTGACCTGGGCACCTGCCATCCAGAACTCCGTGACGGATGATCAGAACTCTGTCTACGTCACAATGGCAAACATCGATGTGTTGACAGACTTCCTGTGCCAGAAGAAAAACCTGCAGACCGACGGACAGGTCCGCTCGGTGCTCTGCTCTGAGGTCGGCTACACCTCTCTTCCGAGCCACAGCTATGCAAGCGATGACAACGTGCAGTCCGCAGCCCTCGCCTTCGGCATGCTGCAGGCGATGAACAACCAGTACATCGACGGCTTCTTCAACCGCGAGGTGGATGACCCGGCAGAGATCGTTCAGATCTCCGACGGACAGCCGGACAACCTGGCCATGGGCGTTCTCTCCACACCTGATTGGAAGACCTTCACTCCCAAGAAGGCATACAACACCTACAAGTACATCGACGATCCCAGCCAGCAGGCAGCCATCCTCCAGGATGCAAGCGCCACGATCGGCCAGGACATCACAACGCTGATCCACGCCAGATAAAAACAGCAAATGCAACGCAGTTTCCTGGCGGAAACCTGCACCCATATCGATGGACAGCGAGCGGATTTCCCTGACGGAAACCTGCACCCATACCAATCACCAGGGAGCGGATTCCCTTTCGGGAACCCGCTCTTTTTCTGTACCACAGTTTTCGCGATCTGTCCCATACCATGAGGGCACTGAATGATCGCCACAAAATGTCGTCATGCAGGGCCTCGGTTTTTCGGTCAGAATGGGAAAAAAGATCCGACGAAACCGGAAAATCACTGTCAGAACTGCCAAAAATGAAGTGGCATTCATTAAAACCGTTGACAGAAAGACGAAGGACAAATAGACTGATAAACATAGCAAAGGAGCTGACAATTCGTCGGCTCCTTTTGTATTTACCGCGTTGAAGTGATATAATACGCCAACGTATACAGGTATACGGAAACGTACACCAAAAAGGAGGATCATTATGAAAAGATGGAACAAGATCATGAGTTCCATGCTGGCAGCTTCGGTTGCCGCCATGGCACTTGCAGGATGCGGAAGCTCATCCGGCTCCAGCACCACTGCCACTTCATCCGCTGCCGCTGCCACAGAGGCAGCCGCATCGACAACGGAGGCTGCTTCTTCTGACACAGCAGCATCCGGGGAAACCTTCAAGATCGGCGTCATCGGCCCCCTGACCGGCGGCGCAGCACAGTACGGCACCGGCGTTGCCAACGCAGCCAAGATCGCTGTCGATGAGATCAATGCAGACGGCGGCATCAACGGCTATCAGGTTGAGCTCCAGAGCGAGGACGATGCCCTGGACAACCAGCAGTCCGTCAACTGCTACAACACCCTGAAGGACTGGGGCATGCAGTTCCTGCTCGGCTCCGTCACCTCCGCGTGCTCCATTGCTGTCTCTGAGGAGACCCACAATGACAACATGTTCCAGCTGACTCCCTCCGGATCCGCTGTGGACTGCGTGAAGTACGACAACGCCTTCCGCGTCTGCTTCTCTGACCCGAATCAGGGAACCAAGTCCGCACAGTACATCGGTGAGCACAAGCTGGCAACCAACGTCGCCATCATCTATGACAGCTCCGATGTCTACAGCTCCGGCATCACGAACACCTTCGTGACCGAGGCAGCAAACCAGGGTCTGAACATCGTCTCCCAGACCGCATTTACCGCTGACTCCAAGACTGACTTCTCCAGCCAGGTTCAGCAGGCAAAGGATGCGGGCGCAGATCTCGTTTTCCTGCCGATCTACTATACGGAGGCAGCGCTGATCCTGCAGCAGGCCAATTCCATTGACTACCATCCGACCTTCTTCGGCTGCGATGGCCTCGACGGTATCCTGAGCGTGGAGAACTTCGACACCTCCCTTGCAGAGGGCGTCATGCTTCTGACTCCGTTCGCAGCCGATGCGTCCGACGAGCTCACGCAGAAGTTTGTAAAGGCGTACAAGGATGCCTACGGCGATACTCCGAACCAGTTCGCAGCAGATGCCTATGACGGCGTCTATGCCATCAAGGCCGCTGCCGAGAAGGCAAATGTCACACCCGATATGAGCGTCTCTGACATCTGCGATGCCATGAAGACCGCCATGACCGAGATCTCCATCTCCGGCCTTACCGGTGATCCGATCACCTGGACCGCAGACGGCGAGCCTGAGAAGGAGCCCAAGGCTGTCGTGATCAAGGACGGCGCGTACGTCTCTGCAGACTGATAAAGCGCATTTATGCTAAGGCACAGATCATAACAGAAGCAGAATCCGGCCGGCCGAGAACATCCGGCCGGCCGGTTTCGTTTCTCTTGGGATCTGCGCGGGAATGCCCCTGATCCCTCGGAGGTATTCCCGTGCAGACACCGGGAGACAAGAGAAGAGAGATTATTGAAAAAGAGGTAGAAACATGCTCAGCTTTCTGAACTACCTGATCAGCGGAATCAGCCTTGGTTCCATCTACGCCATCATTGCACTGGGTTACACGATGGTCTACGGCATCGCAAAGATGCTGAACTTCGCACACGGCGACTTCATCATGGTCGGTGGCTATGCAATCTTCACCTGCATGATCACCCTGGGGTTAAACCCCTTCCTGTCGATCCTGATCGCGATGGGCGTCTGCCTTCTGATCGGCGTCGGCACGGAGAAGATCGCCTACAAGCCCCTCCGGGAGGCGGGATCGCCGCTTGCCGTTCTGATCACTGCCATCGGCGTCTCCTATCTTCTTGAGAACCTGGCCCTTCTGATCTTCGGCTCAAACCCGAAGTCCTTTACCTCCGTTGTCAGCTGGAGCGGCCTCACCCTTGCGGGCGGGCAGCTCAAGATCCAGGGCGTCACGATCGTGACGATCCTCGTCTCCATGGCAGTGCTCCTCGTGCTTCAGTGGTTTGTACACGGCACGAGAGAGGGACAGGCGATGCTCGCCGTCTCCCAGGACCGCGGCGCTGCGACCCTCATGGGCATCAACGTCAACCACACCATTTCCCTGACCTTCGCCATCGGCTCCGCCCTCGCAGCCGTCGCAGGTGCGCTCCTGTGCTCTGCCTATCCGACTCTGACGCCCTACACCGGCGCCATGCCCGGCATCAAGGCTTTCGTCGCTGCTGTCCTTGGCGGCATTGGCTCGATCCCCGGCGCCATGATCGGCGGCATCGTGCTCGGCGTCATCGAGATCCTGGCGAGGACCTACATCTCCTCCCAGCTCTCCGATGCCATCGTGTTCGGGATCCTCGTCATCGTGCTCCTTGTGAAGCCGACCGGAATCCTTGGCAAGAACATTCAGGAAAAGGTCTGAGGAGGCTGCTGACATGAAAAAGAAACTGAACAAATCCACCTGGACCTACATCGTGGTGATCCTGGTCTGGGCAGTTGTGATGATCCTGCAGCAGGCAGGCGCACTCTCGAGCCACCTACAGGGGCTTCTGGTCCCCGCCACCTACTATGCGATCGTGGCCGTCGGCCTCAACATCTGCGTCGGCATTCTGGGAGAGCTCTCCCTGGGCCATGCGGGCTTCATGTGCGTCGGTGCCTTCTCGAGCTCCCTGTTCTCCATTGCCATGCAGGACAAACTCCCTGTCGGCATCCGGTTCCCGCTGGCACTTATCATCGGCATCGCCGTGGCGGCCCTGTTCGGGTTCCTGATCGGCATTCCGGTGCTGAGATTAAACGGCGACTACCTCGCCATTGTGACCCTGGCCTTCGGTGAGATCATCAAGAACATCCTGAACGCGCTGTACCTGGGCGTCGATTCCCACGGCCTGCACGCCTCCTTCACAAGCCAGATGGCTCTTGGCATGGATGCCGACGGCACTATGCTGATCAACGGTCCCATGGGCATCTCGGGAACGCCAAGGGATGCGAACTTCACGGTTGCCATTGTGATCCTTCTCATCGCCCTGTTTGTCGCGCAGAACCTTGTGAACTCCCGGGATGGAAGAGCGATCATGTCGATCCGTGACAACCGGATTGCTGCCGAGTCCGTCGGGGTCAACATCACCCACTACAAGATGCTTGGCTTCGTTGTCTCCGCTGCGATTGCGGGCGCTGCGGGCGTTCTGTTCTCCCACAGCATCTCCACCCTCCAGGCAGGCTCCCAGTACTTTGGCTACAACGTCTCCATTCTGATCCTTGTGTACGTGGTCCTCGGCGGCATCGGAAACATCTCCGGTTCCGTCCTTGCGGCAGCGGTCCTGTACCTCCTTCCGGAGCTCCTGCGTGCCCTGTCCTCGTACCGAATGCTGATCTACTCGATCGTCCTGATTGCGGTCATGCTGTTTAACTGGGCACCGGCAGCGAGAAACTGGAGAGCCAAGGTGGCAGCCAGCCTGAAGAAGACCTTTGGCAGAAAGGAGAGAGCATGACAGCCAAAACGGAAGAAACAAGACCCCTGCTCGATGTCAGCAACCTCTCGATCACCTTCGGAGGCCTTCGGGCAGTCGACGGGTTCAACTTAAAGATCCGGAAGGGAGAGCTCTACGGCCTCATCGGCCCCAACGGCGCCGGCAAGACCACCGTCTTCAACATGCTCACCGGCGTCTACCGCCCGAATGAGGGTGTGATCCTCCTCGACGGGAGGGACATCACCGGCCACAAGACCGTGGAGATCAATCACGACGGCATCGCCAGAACCTTCCAGAACATCCGACTGTTCCAGGACATGCCGGTCATTGACAACGTCAAGGTCGGCCTGCAGAACCAGTATCACTACTCCATTGCTTCCTCCATCTTTCACCTCGGTGCCTACCACAGGGTGGAGAAGGAGTTTGACGATGCGGCAATGGACCTCTTAAAGATCTTCGGCCTTGAGAAGTTCCGCGATTACAAGGCGGCAAACCTTCCCTACGGCCAGCAGAGAAAGCTCGAGATCGCCCGGGCCATGGCGACAAAGCCAAAGCTCCTCCTTCTGGACGAGCCGGCTGCCGGCATGAACCCCAATGAGACCCAGGAGCTGATGGATACCATCGAGCTCATACGCGAGAAGTTCGGCATCACGATCCTTCTCATCGAGCACGACATGAAGCTGGTCTCCGGCATCTGCGAGCAGGTGACGGTGCTGAACTTCGGCAGAATCCTGCGCCAGGGCATCACGAAAGAGGTGCTGAAGGATCCCGAGGTTGTCAAGGCCTACATCGGAGAGTGAGAGGGGAAAGAAATTATGTCACTTCTTGAAGTCAATGACCTGCATGTTTACTACGGCGTCATCCAGGCGCTGAAGGGGATCTCCTTCCACGTGGAGAAGGGGGAGATTGTCGCCCTGATCGGTGCCAACGGCGCCGGTAAGACCACCACACTCCACACAATTTCCGGACTTCTCCGGGCAAAGCAAGGCACGATCCGCTATCAGGACACCGATATCACGAAGATGCCGGGCCACAAGATCGTCACGCTCGGTATCGCCCAGGTCCCCGAGGGACGCCGCGTGTTCCCGGACCTCACCGTCCTTGCGAACTTAAAGCTCGGCGCCTACACGAGGAAGGACAAGGCGGAGATGGACGAGACCCTGAAGATGGTGTATGAACGCTTCCCGAGACTGGAGGAGCGCAAGAACCAGACGGCCGGTACCCTCTCCGGCGGCGAGCAGCAGATGCTCGCGATGGGGCGTGCTCTGATGTCCCATCCGCAGCTCATCCTGATGGATGAGCCGTCCATGGGCCTCTCACCGCTCCTTGTGAATGAGATCTTCGACATCATCCAGAAGATCAACGCAGACGGGACGACGGTCCTTCTTGTGGAGCAGAACGCAAAGAAGGCGCTGTCGGTGGCAAACCGCGCCTATGTTATGGAGACCGGCACGATCTCCATGGAGGGAAACGCAGAGGACCTTCTCGAGAATCCGCAGATTCAGAAGGCGTACCTCGGCGAGTAAAGAGCGCATACCGGGACAGCCCTTCGGCCGTTCCGGTATATTTTTGTCCCGGAAGACATGGTAAAATATCTCCCGGGAGAACCCATGCAGGAATCGCACACACGCGAAAGAGATGGTGTTTTCAGCCAGTAGATATCGGGACAAGGAAGCGATGAGGCCTGCTACAGGAAAACAGACAGAAAACTTTGTCTCTCTCCGACCGCTTTCACGAGATGGAAATAGGAGGGCGGCATGTCCTGCATGAAACATCTGGACGAGATCGCAGACGATCTGAATGTCAGTACTGCCTTTCTGATGCATGGCGAGGCGAAAATGACGCTGGAGGACCTCAGTCCCCGGGAGGTCACTCTGTTTCAAAATTTCAGAAAGATGACGGATCGCCAGAGGGCGGGTCTGTCAGAGATAGCAAAAGCACTGTCGTATCTTACGGAGAACACAGTCGTGCTCTCCCAGAGGAGGGAAAATGAAGAGAAATATCGTGATCACCATTGAGCGCCAGTACGGCTCCGGCGGACGGACCGTCGGCGAGATGCTGGCAAAGGATCTTGGCATCCACTACTACAACAAGGAGCTGACAAAGCTCGCGGCAGAGGAGAGCGGTATCAACGAAGAGCTCTTCGTGAAGGCGGATGAGAACGTCTCGAGGAGAAATCCCCTTGTCGTCGCCGTCAGAAAGTCCATGTATGCGGACGGTGAGCTGAAGGGACCGGACTCCCCGGATTACACGTCGATGGAGAACCTGTTCCGCCTGCAGGCAGCGGCGATCCAGAAGCTCGCGGAGACGAGCTCCTGCGTTATTGTGGGCAGGGCAGCAAACTACATCCTGAAGGACTACGAGAACGTACTCTCGGTCTTTGTCCATGCGCCGAAGGACTTCCTTCTGGAGCAGGCGGCATTAAAGCAGCCCATGCGGGGGAGAGAGCTCGAGAAGTTCATCGAGGACACCGACCGCAGGAAGGCGGACTACTACTATTACTACACCGGGGAGTACTGGGATTCCGTCAAGGGATATGATCTGTGCCTGAACTCCGCAAAGCTCGGTTTTGAGAAGTGCGTGCAGGAAATCGAGGCATCCCTGAAGGTCCGCTTTGGCGACGACATTCTGGACTAAAGCTATTACAGCTGCTTATAGGAATCATTAGGAGAATCGATTTTACTTATATGCCCTCAGGCAGTATACTGGGCATGTTTGGGCGTAAGGCCTGGACACCGAAATCAAACAGCGCTTGCGGCCGCCGGGCGGCCAGAGAGGAAGTCGAAAGCCATGGTAAAAGCAGTGGTAGGAGCAAACTGGGGAGATGAGGGAAAGGGCAAGATCACCGATACCCTCGCCGATTCCGCAGACATCGTGATCCGCTTTCAGGGCGGCGCGAATGCGGGCCACACAATCGTGAACGAGTACGGAAAGTTCGCACTGCACACGATGCCCTCCGGCGTGTTCCATCAGAACATCATGAACATCATCGGCAACGGCGTTGCCTTCGACATCGAGAAGTTCCTGAAAGAGCTCGATGATATCGAGAGCAAGGGCGTTCCGGCGCCCCAGATCATGGTCTCCGACCGTGTCCAGGTGCTGATGCCCTACCACGTGCTGTTCGACTCCCTGGAGGAGGCAAGACTTGCGGGCAAGTCCTTTGGCTCCACGAAGTCCGGCATCGCACCGTTCTACTCCGACAAGTTTGCAAAGATCGGCTGGCAGATCAACGAGTTCTACCAGGACGATGATGTCCTGAGAGAGAAGATCGCGCGGATCGCCGAAATCAAGGACTGCCTCCTTGTGAATCTCTATCATCAGCCGCCGATCGACCAGGAGGCCCTCCTTACCTGGATCAAGACCCAGAGGGTGCGGGTGCAGAAGTACCTCGGGAATGTCTCCCTGTACCTGGATCAGGCGATCAGGGAAAATAAGACCATCCTCCTGGAGGGACAGCTCGGCACGATGAAGGATCCGGACCACGGCATCTATCCCATGGTCACCAGCAGCTCTCCACTTGCAGGATACGGCGCCATCGGTGCCGGCATTCCGCCCTATGAGATCAAACAGGTCGTTGTGGTCTCCAAGGCATACAGCTCTGCCGTCGGTGCAGGCGAGTTCGTCTCCGAGATCTTCGGAGACGAGGCGGTGACGCTCCGGAATCACGGCGGTGACGGCGGTGAGTACGGTGCAACGACCGGAAGACCCAGAAGAGTTGGCTGGTATGACTGCGTCGCATCGAAGTACGGCTGCCGCCTGCAGGGCGCTACCGATGTCGCCTTCACAGTGCTCGATGACCTGGGGTATCTCGATGAGATCCCGGTCTGCGTCGCCTATGAGATCGACGGAAAGCAGACGACCGAGTTCCCGGTCACGAAGGACTTAAAGCGGGCAAAGCCCGTCTATGTGAAGATGCCCGGCTGGAAGTGCGACATTCGGGGCATTAAGAAGTTCGAGGATCTGCCGGAGAACGCGCAGAACTACGTGAACTTCATCGAGAAGCAGATCGGATATCCGATCACGATGGTCTCCAACGGGCCCGCCAGAACGGATATCATTTACAGAAAGTCTCCGCTTCGGTAAAATGCCAACGGAACGGATCAGAGGGGCAGCGGGTTCCGCTGCCCTTTTCCGTACAGACAGCAGTCTGCAGCAGGGACTTTGACAGGGAGGATGAGGTGAGAGCAGATCCTGCGTACTACCGGACATTTCTCGTCATCGCAAGGGAGGGCTCGGTCTCCGCAGCGGCAAAGGCGCTTTCCGTCTCCCAGCCTGCGGTCTCCCAGCAGCTCAAAAACCTCGAGGAGAGCTTCGGGACGCCGCTCTTTGTCCGAACCGCAAGGGGCATGAAGCTCACGAGGGAGGGAGAGGTTCTCTTTTCCTATGTCTCCCGGGGGATGGACCTTTTGGAGACGGGGGAGCAGATGATCCTGCGCATGCAGAACCTGGACCTTGGGGAAGTGCACATCGGGGCTTCCGACATGACCCTGCACTACTTCCTCCTCCCGTACCTTGAGACCTTCCATGAGCAGTACCCGAAGATCAAGGTCAGCGTCTCCAACGCGCCGACCCCGGAGACCCTGGAGAATGTGAGATCCGGGACAATCGACTTTGGCGTGGTCTCGGGACCGCTGCAGGAGGAAGACGCTGCTGGCATGGAGGCCCTCCCCGTCCGGACCATCCGCGACATCTTTGTCGCGGGGGAGAAGTTCGCAAAGCTCAAAAACCGCCAGATCAGCCTGCATGCCCTCTCACACCTGCCGCTCATCGTCCTGGAGAAGAACACCTCCACCCGCCGGTATGTAGACAGCGTGCTGCAGCAGTACGGCGTCAGTGTCTCTCCGGAGTTTGAGCTCTCCACCTCCGACATGATCGTGCAGTTCGCAAAGCGGAATCTCGGCGTCGGGTGCGTGGTGGAGGACTTTGCAGAGGAGGCCATGGAGCGGGGCGAGCTCTTTCCGCTCCTCTTTACCGAGAAGATCCCGGAGCGGAGGTTCTATGTTGCGGCAAGGAAAGAGGAGCCCCTCCCCGCTGCAGCGAGAAAGCTCCTTGCCATGATCCGGGAGGACACGAAGACAAAGCACAGGACCCCCTGACAGGCAGAGGGGAAAGGATACAGACCATGATCGAAAACGTGATTTTTGACATCGGAGGCGTGCTGGTGGACTTCCACACAGACGACTACTACACGGGACTTGGATACAGCAGGGAGATGGCAAAGAAGCTGGCGGATGCGACAATGCGCTCGAAGTGGTGGGAGGAGTACGACCGGGGCTCCCCTGGATTTCCCATCTGCACAAAATGGGAAAGAAGGTCTACTTCCTCTCGAACTTCTCTGAGGCAGCCCTGGCAGGCTGCCAGGACGCGATGGCCTTCCGGAAGGAGTGCGAGGGCGGAATTCTCTCCTTTGAGGAGCAGGTGATCAAGCCAGCACCGGAGATCTATCAGCTCCTCCTCACCCGCTATCACCTGGATCCCGACAAGTCGGTGTTTCTCGATGATACCTACCGGAACCTGCCGATGGCGGAGTACTTTGGCATCCTGAGGGAAAGCTGAACGGGCTGCAGCTCTGGCAGAAGTAAGATAAAGGCGGTATTGAAGTCAGGAACTGCAAAGCTGGCCCCGATTCGCGGAAATTCCCGCGCGGCTGCCGCAAAGAACGCGGCAGGAGAGGATCATGAAAGAAGAGCCCTCAGGGGCTCTTTTTTGCTGCGCGCAAGACGAACGCCGAGAGGAGGGAGCGCAGAATCTCTGCAGTCTTCTTCGCAAAGTCCGGGAGGGGGAGGGGAATATTTCCGAGAAACCAGTCCCGGCAGAGGCCGGCGGCGCATCCCGGGATGACGCTCACAAGGAGCTTGCCACTGCGGGATCCTGTCTGACGGTGGGTGCCAAGACCTTGTCTGCATAGTCTGAAAAGAAGGCGCGCACATCCTCAATGAGATCGGGACCCATTGCAGAGCGGAAGACTGCGGACCCGAACGGGCCGCCCTCCTCCAGAATGCGCTGAACCTCCGTGAGCATTCCATCCCCTGCGCTGGCGCTTACCACCCGGGCAATTACGTCACTGATCTCCAGGAGATGCCGGTTCAGAACATCCGGCACGCAGCCGCAGTGGGCACAAAAGGTGCTCCGGTTTCTGCCACATCCCGCACCGTGATCTTCTCCAGGGACTTTTCCTGCAGCAGATCTGCAAGTGCTGCGCTCCGATACTCCTTCTTCTTTTCTCCCATCCCTGCACCTCCGTTTCACCCAGAATCCACCAGTTCCGACGCATCTGCCGGATTTTCGCCATTCCCGGAAAACTGCCGCCTGCATATCAGAGATTCCTAAAGAGATCCTGCCCGGAGAAGCCGGATGGATTCCCGATACCGAACTGAAACATGAATCTCCAGAAAGAGGCGATGGTGACCTTCGGCATCCGCTTTGTCCTGCTCTCCCTGCGTTCGCCCGGGGTCTGCGGCGCCGGAAGAAAGTGAAAGGCGCACGCCCTTGTAAGAGCTGCAGTGAGAAGATGGCAGGCGATGGAAAAAAGGACCCGGAGCACCTCGGCTTTGCGGCAACGCTTCCGCTGCCGGATGCCATTGGGATCCTGACAAGCAGCAGAGGGCTCTGCCTCGGGACCCGGAAACCCGATCCTCTGATGGAGGTTCTGAATAAGAGACAGGCGCCTGTCATCGTCCACCCGACAGCCCCTGCCGTCGCTGCGCCCCAAGTGAACGAAGAGCTTCCGATCCCTGTATTTGCGTACCTGAAGGAGACGCCAGGGTCTTTACGAACATGGTCCTTGCAGACATCTTTGACCGGTATCCGGGCATCCGGCTTCTGTTTTCCCCACGCAGGCGTCTTCCTTCTGATTTGATCCGACTGCTTCGAGAGCTTTGCCTGCATGCTGCGCTTTGACGATCCCACAAGGAAGGCGGACTTCAAGGCTGCAATGCGCCATGTCTGATT
>ONMH01000119.1 GCA_900318875.1 uncultured Lachnospiraceae bacterium
CGCGAAAACGGAAAGGGAAAATCACAACTCCAACAGAAAACGGTAAAGAGGCAGGACCTCAATCTCTACGCCGTTTTCTTCGATGATTTTGTCGACTATAATCGACAAAGTGGCGCAATTGGGGAATATAGATGATACCGATGGAGATATTTGATAACGACAGCAATTAATGCAAAAGGAGGCGCCTACTTTCCGCGCTGTCCTCGCGTAAAATGGCTGAGGTGTTTTCCTTTTCACGGCGGCCCTCTAACCGTATAATGTTGTTGGTACCGCTGGCTGCAGCGGTAGAGGAATCTGACATGTCCCCTATCAGGGACAATGGGTCTTTCAAAGGAGGGTACAGATGCTTAGAGTTGGTATGCTGACAAGTGGCGGTGACTGTCAGGCACTGAATGCGGCAATGCGCGGCGTGGTGAAGTGCCTCTACAACAAGAGCAAGGAGCCGATCGAGATCTATGGCTTTGAGGATGGCTACAAGGGCCTGATCTACAGCAAGTTCCGGATGCTGACCGAGCGGGACTTCTCCGGCATCCTGACACGGGGCGGTACCATCCTTGGCACGAGCAGGGTACCCTATAAGACCATTGATGAGCCTGATGAGAACGGACTCAACAAGGTCGAGGCGATGAAGCAGAACTACTACAAACTGCAGCTCGACTGCCTTGTGATGCTCGGCGGCAACGGCTCTACAAAGACAGCAAATCGCCTGTCGAAAGAGGGACTCAATGTCATCACGCTGCCCAAGACCATCGACAATGACCTCTGGGGCACAGACATGACCTTTGGCTTTCAATCGGCTGTCGACATCGCAACGAAAGCAATCGATCAGATCCACACGACAGCATCCTCTCATGGCCGTGTCTTTATTGTAGAGATCATGGGCCACAAAGTTGGCTGGCTGCCGCTCAATGCCGGCATGGCAGGCGGCGCAGATATCATCTTACTGCCTGAGATCCCCTTCGATATCGACAAGGTTGTCCAGAAGATCGAGGAGAGGGATGCGGGTGGAAGCCGCTTTACCATCATCGTGGTCGCAGAGGGCGCCATTTCCAAGGAGGATGCAAAGCTTTCCAAGAAGGAGTACAAGCAGAAACTGGCGAACTACAAGTATCCGTCTGTTTCCTATGAGATCGCAGACCTGATTACCAAAAAGACAGGTCGTGAGGTCCGTGTCACAGTGCCCGGGCATGTACAGAGAGGCGGAGAGCCCTGCCCTTATGACCGCGTATTTGCAAGCCGCCTGGGAGCGGAGGCAGGCCTCATGATTCTTAAAGGAGAGTATGGCTTCATGGTTGGCTACCGCAACCGCGAGATGGTCAAGGTCCCGCTCGATGAGGTCGCCGGCAAGCTCAAGACTCTGGATCCCAAGTCCGATATCATCAAAGAGGCAAAGCTCCTGGGCATCATTTTTGGTGACTGACGGGAGTAGAATAAGCTTAAGAAAGATAAGGTACAATGGCAGACACCCATTATCTGGCACTATACCGCAAATACAGACCGCAGACATTTGAGGATGTCTGCGGTCGTGATGCGATTGTAAGAACGCTGAAAAACCAAATCACAAGCGGCAGAATCGGGCACAGCTACCTGTTCTGCGGCACCCGCGGCACCGGAAAGACGACGATCGCGAAGATCTTCGCCAAGGCGGTCAACTGTGAGCATCCGGTGGATGGCAGCCCCTGCGGAGAGTGTGCATCCTGTAAGGCGATCGCGGAGGATGCAAGCCTCAACGTTGTTGAGATGGATGCCGCCTCCAACAACGGTGTCGACGATGTGCGCGGCATTATCGACCAGGTGGCCTACAGCCCGACCCAGGGCAAGTACCGCGTGTTTATCATCGATGAGGTGCATATGCTCTCAGGAGCGGCATTCAATGCGCTCTTAAAGACTCTGGAAGAGCCGCCGGCGTATGCGATCTTCATCCTGGCGACGACAGAGCCCAACAAGCTCCCTTTGACCATCTTATCAAGATGCCAGCGGTATGACTTTGGCCGCCTGTCTGTACAGACAATCGAGGATCGGCTGAAGGTCGTATGTGACAGAGAGGGCCTTACATGTGAGGACAAGGCGCTCCGGTACATCGCCTCTGCAGCAGATGGCTCGATGCGTGACGGTCTCTCCATTCTGGACCAGTGCAACGCCTTCAACTACGGGCAGGGGGCTCTGACCTATGACAAGGTGCTGGAGATCCTGGGAGCAGTGGATACCAGGGTCTTCTCGGAGCTCTATGAGGACATTGCGGGAGGCAAGGCAGCAGACGCCCTCGGGATCCTGGACAGGATCCTTGCCCAGGGGCGGGAACTCGTCCAATTTGTGACGGATTTCCTTCAGTATCTCCGCAATGTCATGCTCCTTCGCGCCTCCGAGGATGTGGCGCAGAGTCTTGATGTCTCGAGCGACAACCTGGAGCTTCTGCTCAGAGATGCGAGACGTTCCGATATGAATCAGATCCTGCACTATATCAACGTCTTCTCGGAGCTGATGGATGAGATCCGATACTCCTCAAATCGGAGAGTGCTGACGGAGGCGGCGATCATCCGTCTCTGCGAGCCCACAATGGCGACCCCGGAGGGCGTGCAGGAGGAGATCAGTACGCTCAAGGAGCGGGTCCGGGTCCTGGAACAGCAGCTTGCCGCGGTCTCAGAAGCGGCGGCAAAGGGGACCCCTGTCAGGACAGCTCCTGCAGCGGAGAAAGCTGCGGGAAAGCCGACGGAAGTGACAAAGAAACCGGCACAGGCAGTCTCCCTGACGGTGGCATTGTCGGACGATATCAAAAAGATTGGAGATCGCTGGGACGCAGTCGTCGGTAAGCTTCCAGCAAAGTACTCATACCTTAAGATGGCACTTCTCGATGGAGCGAAACCCAGCGTCACGCCGGATGGAAAAACGCTTCTGGTCGTATTTACTGACTTTGTATCTGCGTCCATGCTGATGGGAGACCGTGGCAAGGATAACAGGGAATTTTTCGAAGCGTTCCTGGAAGAGCAGACAGGCGTGCATGTGCCCGTGGAGTACAAACAGCTTGACAATGCCGGGCAAGTCTCAGAAAATCATGTAGATATACGTGATATAAAGAAGATCGAGAACAGCGGCAAGATTCAGATGCCGATTGAGATCGAATAATAGATTGTTGAGAAGGGTATACATATGGCAAAGAGAAGCAATTTCCAGGGAGGAATTCCTGGATCCTATGCAAACATGATGAAGCAGGCACAGAGAATGCAGGCACAGATCCAGCAGAGCAAGGAGCAGCTTGAGCAGCAGTCTTTTTGTGCGGCAGCAGGCGGTGGTGCGGTTAAGGCAACTGTGACCGGCGCAAGAAAGGTGACCTCCATTGAGATCGCAAAAGAGGCAGTGGATCCCGATGATGTGGAGACCCTGCAGGAGCTGGTAATGGCGGCTGTCAATGAGGCGCTTGGACAGGTCGACGCTGCGGAAGAGCAGCTGTTCGGCGGGATGATTTAAGTACTTTAGGAAAAACTTTGAATCTATACAGCGGATATATCAATCAGCTTATTGATGAGCTTGCGGCGCTGCCCGGTATTGGAAACAAGTCGGCGCAGCGCCTTGCTTTTTATATCATCAGTATGTCGCCGGAGCGGGTAAAGAAGTTATCAGACTCCATCACCGGCGCAAAGGAGCACGTGCACTATTGCAAGGTCTGTCAGAACCTGACCGATACAGAGGTCTGTCCGATCTGCAGCGATCCTAAGCGGGACAGAAGTACGATCATGGTGGTGGAGAACCCGAGGGATCTTGCGGCTTATGAGAAGACCGGCAAGTATCAGGGCCTCTACCATGTGCTGCACGGCGCGATATCCCCGATGCTGGGCATCGGACCGGGCGACATTCGGCTCAAAGAGCTGATGACAAGACTCCAGGACGATACAGTCAGGGAGGTCATTATTGCGACGAACTCCAACCTGGAAGGGGAAACCACAGCAATGTACATCAGCAAACTCATCAAGCCGACGGGCATCAGGGTGACAAGGATCGCCAGCGGTGTTCCGGTGGGAGGAGACCTGGAGTACATCGACGAGGTGACCCTGCTGCGCGCCCTGGAAGGCAGAAAAGAGATGTAGGAGGGATAGAGATATGGTAAAGAAGGAACATTTTGGTACGACAGCAGATGGGAGAGAGGTCAGCTGCTACATCGTGGAGAACGGTGTCATCAGCTTCCGCGTGATGGACTACGGCGCCATTCTGCTGAATGTCTGGGCGCCAGATGCCAAGGGCAGGAAGGAGGATGTTGTTCTCGGCTTTGACACCCTGGCACCCTATGAGACACAGCTTGACAACTACGGTGCTACCGTCGGCCCTGTTGCAAACCGGACGGCAGATGCCACCTTTGAGATCGATGGACAGGAGTATCATCTCCCCGCCAATGAGGGCGTCAACAACCTGCACACGAGTGCAACGGAAGGACTGCATCACAAGCTCTGGGATGTCCTCTCCGGCGAGGACTTTGTGACATTCCTCTGCACCGTTCCGGACGGAGAGTGCGGCATTCCCGGAGAGCGCCACTTTGTGGTGACCTACTCCCTGACGGTGGACAACGGCATCCGGATCCACTATCACATGACGTCCAGCAAAAAGACCTATGTCAACCCGACCAACCACACCTACTTCAACCTCGACGGGCAGGGTGCGGGATACATCGGGGACACAGTACTGGAGCTTGCCTGCTCCCACTACACACCGGTCCGCAAGGGAGCCATCCCGACCGGCGAGATCGCTACCGTTGCGGGAACACCCCTTGACTTCACAAGAGAGAAGCCGATTGGCAGGGACATCGATGCAGACAACGAGCAGCTTGCCCTTGTCGGCGGCTATGATCACAACTTTGTCATCGACGGCTACACCGGAGGCGGAGACCTTGTCCACTTCGCAACGGCATACAGCGAGAGGTCCGGAAGACAGATGGATGTATATACCAACCTGCCCGGTGTACAGTTCTACACCGGCAACAGCATGAGCTCTGTCATCGGCAAGAAGGGCGTACAGTACGTCCGCAGAGGGGCGTTCTGCCTTGAGACACAGTACTATCCGGATGCGATCCACGAGAAGGACTGGCCGCAGCCTGTGTTCGGTCCTGACAGCGTCTATGATTCTGTAACAAAGTATGTATTCTCTGTCCGCTGAGAGAAAAACCGGCGGAACCACAGCCCATGGCAGATGTCGTTGATTTCCGGAATTTCCGGTCCCATCAACTGGATAATGATGACAGTCCTCTCGATGACGATACTGAATTCATCGATGAGGGCGTGGAGGAGGGTGACGAGGAAAAGGCGCCGGAGTCAAAGGGACGCCTTCTTCTTGGCGCCCTGATTCCGATTGTCATCGGAGCGGTGCTTGTGCTTTTGATCCTCCTGCAGTCTCAGGCGAGAACCTATACGACAGCGACCTACTCCAAGGTGATGGACCTGCTGACAGAGGATCGAGGGATGGCGCCAGTGCCATGGATACCAGAGGGCGGCAGGTCTGGAACATCACCTTTGACATGCAGCAGCCCATCGTTGCATCGGCGGGAAACTACATGGCGATCGGGGACTACGATGGCAGCACGATCTATCTGGTCAGCGGCAAAGAGTCCATCGGCACGATGGATACCAACATGCCCATCCGCGCGCTGCAGGTGGCAGAGAACGGGGAAGTGGCGGCAGTCCTGAACGACACGAATACCACCTGGATCTATCTCTTTGATGCCTCCGGCAATACCATCGCATACTTCAAGACCACAATGAGCCAGTCAGGGTATCCCCTGGCTGCGGCGATTTCGCCCAACGGCCAGGTGGTCGCAGTCTCCCATCTCACGATCGGCACAGAGCAGGTGAATACCTCGATCTCCTTCCACAACTTCGGCGCTGCTGGACAGAATGCGGTGGAGAAGAAC
The DNA here is from genome assembly GCA_900318875.1 of uncultured Lachnospiraceae bacterium. Lineage (GTDB taxonomy): Bacteria > Bacillota > Clostridia > Lachnospirales > Lachnospiraceae > CAG-791. Next base: position 5,894 of record ONMH01000119.1, read on the forward strand.
GTGGGTGGCTTCAACTTCGAGAATGAGATCTGCCCGTATCTTGTCTATCTCAATGACAGCACCTGTGCGGCGGTGACGGACAAGAAACTTTTGTATTTCACCGGAACGGATTCCCCTGCCCAGGGGGCCACGGTCTCATTTGATGGACAGGTGCAGGGCGTATACTCCAACAGCCGGTACATTGTGCTCGTCTTTGCGGATACGTCAGGAGAGGCAGAGTGGGATCTTCAGGTCTACGATACCTCCGGCAACCTTGTCGGCACGATCCCCTTCTCCATGGACTACACCTGCATTCAGCTCTGCGGCGACAGGATTGTGATCAATGACGCGCAGAACCTGATGATCTACAGCGTGGATGGCACAAAGAAATTCGGAGAGGTCCTGGACAAGACGATCCGGGCGGTCATTCCCATGGAGAGCTCCTCGAGCCGCCTGACCCTTATCACCGACACTGAGATGGACTCGATGCGGCTGGAATAAAGTATTGTGGTCCTTGCCTGGAACATCCGCTCGGGCTTTCACCACGGCTTTGCCCAGACGATCTCCTCTCTCCTTGCAGTGGCAGCGGCGATCTTTGTGCTGGTGCTCCTCTCCGGACTCTCCGGCAAGATGCAGGATGGGAGTCTGTCCGGAACGATTCTGGGATTTCTGATGCTTGCGGTGTTTCTGATCCTGTACGGGATCTTTCGCGTGATCCTGAGGGCGATCAACATACTCGTGAGACTCCCGCTGATCCGCTGGCTCGACCAGGGCCTTGGCGCTGTCGCGGGCTTTGGAAAGGGATTCCTGATCCTGTACGTGGCAGAGTACCTGCTCCGCAACTATCTGCTGGTATGAAGCAGCGAAGGCTCAGGGCTGGATGGCAGGAGGCAGCCCTGTCAGATTTGACAAATGCATAGTGCCAGATCATGCAGAGCAGTACCAGATTTGGTACTGCTTTTTTGACTCTCGGAAAAATCGACAAAAAGTGAAAACGGCCCTTGCAATCCGAAAAACCCTTTGTTAAGATA
>ONMH01000196.1 GCA_900318875.1 uncultured Lachnospiraceae bacterium
AACAGAAAACAGCAGGGAGCGGAACGAAAGAACCGGGCGCTGCAAAGAGCAGGAACGGGAAGAGACACAGAACGAAAGCAGGAAGGTGGAAAGAACAAACCCCGGCAGGGAGCACAGAGGGCAGAAAGGAGAGCAGCCAGTCATCTCCCGCAGGGGCGGTTCTCCTTGCGGGAATCAAAAAGGCTTCCCTTGCCGCCTTCCCCGCCATGGCAGTCCTTGCCGGCACGGCAGGAAGGCTTGTACCGGCGGTCTTTGGAGACCGCTGGAGCGGGATGTCCTTCTATCTAACCCTCGCCTGTATCCGCTGTGCCCTCTATCCCATTCACGCCCTGAACGGGGCAGCGATCCGGGGCATCGGGGAGACAGGGCTCTTCTTTTGCCTCGAGGCGGGAAAGAAGGCCCTCTCGATTCTTCTCCTCCTCCCTGCCCTGTTCTCCCCGGGAGGGCAGGCAGCAAGCGTTCTTGCAATCACAGACCTTGTCTCCTCTCTCCTTGCCCTTCCCATCAATGCGGCACCGCTGAAGATGCGGATCGGCGTCGGCATCCGGGAAGAACTTCAGGCCCTGTGTCCCGCACTCCTCCTCTCCCTCTTTCTGGGAGGGAGCCTCTCCCTCCTGTCCGGCAGAGTGCTGTAGGAGAAAGGAGCAGAGCACAGAGGGACACGGAAGGAGAGAAGAGGCGCAGGAGAACCATCGAAGAGGGAGCATGAAAAGCACAGAGAACACAGTCTGGGAGGGGAAAAGACGCAGAGAACGTCAGAGATCAGGAATCCACCGGGAAGGAATTTTCCTCTCCCGCCGGTGAGAGGGAAAGGAGCACAGAATCAAAAGGGGAAGGAAAAAGAGACGACAACAGCCAAACGGCGCTGTGACAGCAGGGGAGGGAAAACCAGTGACAAAGGACAGGACAGAAGAACAGCCGGAGATCTCCGGGGGAAGGGTATTCCCGGAGGAAGGAGAACCGTGCAGGAGGCCGGGAAGCGGGCAGTGGAAGCATTTCAGGACTGCCATGAAGGACCTGAAGAGAAAGAACGAAGAAGGCAGCGGGCACAGAGCAGACAGAGAGGATACGGAGCATCCGGTGTGCAGGAAGGATAGGAAAAAATGTTCCATCCTGTTCACCTCCTTCGGAAAGCGCGCCTACCTGCCGCAGATCTTTGCGGAGGCCATGGACCGCCTTGGCCTTCACGGGACGATCTATGCCGGGGACTGCACCGGGAGGATCGCCTGCCCGGCAGCCGTTGTCCCGGTGAAACTTCCCCCGATTCTGGAGAGCGGGGGCGGGAGAAAAGAGGAAGGCGGGAGCGGAAGATCCGCTTCCCGGAATTCCGGCGTCAGAGACCCCAATGGAACAGACAGGGAGCCGATTGAGACCTTTGAGCCTGCAGAAAGCACAGCCAGTCCGCACAGGCCATCCGGAAAGCAGGAGGAGCGCTACGTGCAGTTTCTCCTTGCCTTCACCCGCACCCACAGGATCGACCTTGTCATCCCGCTGATCGACCTCGATGTCTGGGTCCTCTCCAGGTACCGGGAGGCGTTTGCCCGGCAGGGCGTATGCCTCCTCACACCGGATCCTGCAGCCGCAGACATCTGTGAGAACAAGTGGCGGTGCGGGAAGTTCCTGCAGGGACACGGGATCCCTGTCCCGGAGATGGCGCGGGGCCTCTCCGGGGCAGAGCGCATGCTGGAGGAGGGGATCTTACACTTCCCGCTCCTTGTAAAGCCTGTCCATGGAAACGGGTCCCTCGGCATCCTGGAGGCAGGAAGCAGAAAGGAGCTGGAGATCCTCTACCGGAAAGCCCTGATGCAGGCCATGAAGGAGCCAAAGATCTGGACCGGGGAGGGCTGCTGGCAGGAGGGATCAGAATGCGGGATCCTCCTGATCCAGCAGAAGATCGAAACAGGGAATCCAGATGATGCAAAACGGAATGCAAAGCAGGGAGCAGGGGACGAAGGAAGGGGCGGACAGGGACAGGACGCTGCCCTGCAGAGCCGGGAAGGGCAGGAAGGAGCAGAGCGGGATGGCGATTGCTGTTCTGCAGAGCGCAGGGCCCCGATCGCGAAGAGATGGGCACCTCTTTCTGCAGGAGAGTACGGTCTGGATGTCATCTGTGATCTTGAAGGAAGGTACCAGGAGACCATCGTCAGGAAAAAGCTCCGGATGCAGGGCGGGGAGACCCAGGAGGCGGTGACCGTCTCTGCTCCGCAGCTGGAAGCCCTGGGAGAGCGCCTTGCGCATCTTTTGCACCCAAGAGCCATCCTGGATGTCGATGTGATGGTGGATACACATCATATCCCATATGTCCTTGACTGCAACGACCGCTTTGGCGGAGGCTTCCCCTTCAGCAGGCTCTCGGGCTCCCGCCTTCCGGAGCAGCTCCTCCTCTGGGCACTTGCCTGGAAGAGAGAGCAGGTCCGT
>ONMH01000176.1 GCA_900318875.1 uncultured Lachnospiraceae bacterium
GGGAGCCTTCAAAGCGCGGGGAAATGGGAAATTCTGTTTCCTTTTTCGCATGCGTGCGGTATAATCACGAATGGAAACATTGTCGTTTTTTTATCAATCGACAAACCATTTCAGGAAAGGTGGTAATTGCTATGCCCATCGTAACATCTACAGAACTGTTCAAGAAGGCTTATGACGGCGGATATGCCATCGGCGCTTTCAACATCAACAACATGGAGATCGTGCAGGGAATCACTGACGCAGCAGCTGAGCTGAAGAGCCCCGTGATTCTGCAGGCTTCCCAGGGCGCAAGAAAGTACGCAAACTCCGTCTATCTTGTCAAGCTCGTGGAGGCTGCTTCTGAGCTGCACCCCGAGGTCCCCATGGTCCTTCATCTGGATCACGGCGCTGACTTCAACGTCTGCAAGGACTGCGTCGACAACGGCTTTACTTCCGTCATGATCGACTACTCCGGCCATCCGTTTGAGGAGAACATCGCAGAGTCCAAGAAGGTCGCTGAGTATGCTCATGAGCACGGCGTTGTCGTCGAGGCAGAGCTTGGCACCCTTGCTGGTGTTGAGGATGCTGTCTCCGTCGCTGCAGACAAGGCATTCTACACCGATCCTGATCAGGTCGAGGAGTTCGTCAAGAGAACCGGCGTTGACTCCCTCGCCATCGCCATCGGAACCTCCCATGGCGCATACAAGTTCAAGCCCGGCACAAAGCCGCAGCTCCGCCTGGACATCCTGGCTGAGGTCGCAAAGAGACTGCCCGGATTCCCGATCGTCCTTCATGGCTCCTCCTCTGTTCCGCAGGAGTATGTCAAGATCATCAACGAGAACGGCGGAAAGCTCGTCGACGCCATTGGTGTTCCGGAGGATCAGCTGCGTGAGGCTGCAAGAGGTGCTGTCTGCAAGATCAATATCGACTCCGACCTTCGCCTTGGCATGACTGCCGGCATCCGCCAGCACTTCAACGAGCATCCGGAGCACTTCGATCCCCGTCAGTATCTCGGCGATGGCCGTGCAAACGTCAAGGCCATTGTTGAGCACAAGATCAAGGACGTCCTTGGCTCTGACAACAAGATCTGAGTTCTTTCCGACATTGGAATCCAATCAGAATGATGAACTGCAGTTCCCGGCAGCGGGAGCTGCAGTTTTTCTACGCCCTGAAAATCCCCTGAAACGGGCAATTCGCGGGAACTCCCGCGAACTGCTGAAGAAGATTTCGGCGATATACCACAATAGTTGGTGCACTTTTTGCAAATTCTGTGTAAAATATTCACAAGACAGAAAGGGGAATTTCAGCGTTCTGCATCAGCACTTTTTCTTGCGAAAACAAAAGTCGTTTTTTATAATCGAACTGTCTGAAAACGATTACATCGGGGTTTCAGCACCTTCTGCCCGATGAATGGAGGAGAGAAATGTTTGAGGAGAAGAACTGGGAACCGGAGTTTAAGGAGAGGCTCGCCGGCTGCTACGACGAGATGAAGTGGCTGTATGGCGAGCTCTACAGCGGGGACATGCACGCGTTTGACTACTTCTGCGACATGCTGCACCAGTACTACAGCGAGCGCAGCGAGAAGCTCAGGGAGTGGGACCGGGCGCGGGAAGTGGTTCCGGACTGGTATGCCGGCAATGAGATGATGGGCATGCTGATGTACACGAACTGCTTTGCTGGGACGCTCCAGGGCGTGAAGAGCCACCTGGACTACATCCAGGAGTGCGGCGTCAACTACGTGCACCTGATGCCGCTCCTTGAGAGCCCTGCCGGCAGGTCCGACGGCGGCTATGCGGTGGCAGACTTCCGGAAGGTACAGCCGGAACTGGGCACCATGGATGATCTCGCCGATCTCTCCGACGAGTGCCATGACCGCGGCATGAGCGTCTGCCTCGACTTCGTCATGAACCACACGAGTGAGGATCACGAGTGGGCAAGAAGAGCCCGTGCCGGCGAGAAGGAGTACCAGGACCGGTATTTCTTCTTCGACAACTGGGACATCCCGAACGAGTTCGAGAAGACCGTTCCCCAGGTCTTCCCGCAGACCGCACCCGGAAACTTCACCTGGTGTGAGGAGGCCCACAAGGTGGTCATGACCACCTTCTATCCCTATCAGTGGGATCTGAACTACCGCAACCCCACGGTCTTCAACGACATGACCGCAAACATGCTGTTTCTGTGCAACCACGGCGTGGACATCGTCCGCCTGGATGCGGTCCCCTACATCTGGAAGACCATCGGCACGAACTGCAGAAACCTGCCCCAGGTCCACACGCTGGTCCGCATCATGCGGATGGCAACCGAGGTGGTCTGCCCCGGCACGCTCCTTCTCGGAGAGGTCGTCATGGAGCCCTCCAAGGTCGTTCCTTACTTCGGCACGGTGGAGAAGCCCGAGTGCCAGATGCTCTACAACGTGACGACGATGGCCAGCACCTGGCACACCGTGGCAACCAAGGATGTGCGGCTCTTAAAGCACCAGCTCGGCACAGTATTCGCCCTGCCCAAGCAGTACACCTTCCTGAACTACCTGCGCTGCCACGATGACATCGGCTGGGGCCTCGACTACGACTTCCTCAAGCAGTTCGGCATCGAGGAGGTGGCACACAAGAAGTACTTAAACGACTACCTGAAGGGCGCCTGGTACGGCAGCGACTCCAGGGGCGAGCTCTACAACGACGATCCGAAGCTCGGCGATGCGAGACTGTGCGGCACGACGGCGTCTCTGTGCGGCATTGAGGCGGCGGAGTACGAGCGCAACGACCAGAAGCTGGAGCGCTCGATCCGGCTGGATCTCATGCTCCACGCCTTCCTGTTCACCCAGAGCGGCATCCCGGTCCTCTACTCCGGAGACGAGATCGGCCAGCTCAATGACTACACCTATCACGATGATCCGCTCAAGCGGGATGACTCCCGGTATCTCCACCGCGGGAACCTGAAGTGGGATGAGGTGGCAAAGCGCCACGATACGAAGACCCGCCCCGGAAAGCT
>ONMH01000026.1:0-31978 GCA_900318875.1 uncultured Lachnospiraceae bacterium
TTGGAGGCACTGCTGCGTGCTGCCTGGTGGAGGGTAAAAAGCGACGAAAAGGGAGTGACACACGGGTGAAATTTCGTCCCCTTTTTTCTGTGACAGGACTTGTTTGTATGTTCTATATGTGATATAACAATACCTGTAAGGAGACAGGAAATGCTACCTGTCGAACAGAAAGAGGAAGATTCATACGGAAGAAAAGAGGTGAGCGGACTCCCATGAAACGCGATTATTATGAAGTGCTGGGCCTGCAGAAGGGCGCGACAGATCAGGAGATCAAGTCCGCCTACAGGAAACTGGCAAAGAAATACCATCCGGATGTGGACCCGTCCCCGGATGCGAAGAAGAAATTTGAGGAGATCGGTGAGGCCTATCAGGTGCTCTCCGATCCGGAAAAGAAGAAGCTGTACGATCAGTTCGGCATGGCCGCCTTCGATCAGACGGCGGGCGGCCCGAATCCGGGTGCCGGCGGGTTTGACGGCTTCCATCAGTACTCCGATGGAAACGGAAGGACCTATTACTACTCGGGAAACGGCGGCAATGCGCAGGACTTCAGTCAGATGTTCGGAGACATGTTTGGAGACATCTTCGGAAACGGCCACAGCGGCGGTTTCTCGGGCTTCCATCACTTCTCCGGCGGTGGCAGTGCGTCAGACTATTCCGGTTATGCACAGAAGGGCTCTGATCTCACGGCGGATGTGACGATCAGTTTCAACGATGCGGCCTTTGGCTGCACGAGAAGCATCCGGCTGTCTGATCCGAATGGCGCCGCAAAGACGCTGGAGGTCAGCATTCCTGCAGGCATTGATGAGGGCCAGATGGTAAGGCTCCGGGGCAAGGGCAATCCCTCCCCGACCGGCGGCGAGGCAGGAGATCTGATGCTTCGCGTGCACATCGAGCCCAAAGCGGGTTTTGAGCGCAGGGGCTCTGACATCTACGTCACCTGTGAGGTGCCGTTTACCACGGCAATCCTCGGCGGGGAGGCAAAGGTCGATACGCTGACCGGCCAGGTCATCTGCAAGATTCCGAAGGGAACACAGGGCGGCAGCAAGATTCGTCTGCGCGGCAAAGGCATTCAGGAGATGCGCAATCCTGCGGTGAAGGGCGATGAGTACGTGGTCATCCAGATCCAGGTGCCGAAACACCTGACTTTCGAGGAGGAGCGCAAGCTCAAGGAGCTGCAGCAGCTGCTCGAGAAAGATAAGAGAGGAACGTTCTTTACGGACCGCAAGACAGCATAAGAAACGAGTGGAAGGTGTCAAAACCTTCCACTCGTTTTTTATGCCTGAGTTGTCTTTTGCCTATCTCCAAAGAGCAGCTTTGCATCTTCTGCCCGGTAGGTCACACTGGAGACGCCGTCGGTTTCGATCCGGAACAGGGCATTGCCGGCAAGGTGCTCCGCCGCCTGCTCGAGCTCGCGGCAGCCCGTGTAGTCGGAAAACCGGTCGATGATAAAGTCCACCGCATCGTCTGTCAGAACCACCTCTCCGGGCTTCATGCCCATGCGGAGAAGAACCCTTGGCAGGGAGTAGTTCCAGAAGATTGTCCGCTTCTCCTCCGGCGTGTAGTCCGGAATCTCGATGACAGAAAAGCGGGAGAGGAGAGGACCGGAGATCCTGGATTTGTCGTTTGCAGTTGCAATCGGATACACTCCTCCAGTCGGGATGGCGCACTCCATGTAGACATCGGTAAAGCCAAGGTGATCGAGGAGTGTCAGGAGCACGTCTCCAGAGCTTCCCGTATCCTTGGTTGCATCTGCTTTGTCCAGCTCATTGATGACAAAGACAATGTTGGAGGAGCCGGCTCTGGAGAAGGCCTCCATGATCCTGCCGGGGCGGGCATTGGAGTAGATCCTGGAGCTTCCGGTCAGTGCCTCCGGATCACGGATCGTGCTCATGTCAAGCACCGTGCAGGGAAGCTTTAGGATCCGTCCCACCGCATAGGCGATCTGGCTCTTTCCGGTTCCAGGCGGTCCGATGAGAAGGAGTCCGTATCCAGGCAGCGTGTGGGTCCGGTTGATCTGGATGATCGTCTCCAGCACCCGCTGCTTCACCGGCTCGAGGCCGTACAGCTCCTCATCCAGGATCTGCTTGGCCTTGTGGGGATCGATGGCGGGAAAGTCCGTGCTCTCCCAGCGCACGTTCAGCATCATGGACAGGGCGCGCTGTACATGGAGCTTCTCCATCGCCGTCACGTTGTCATCATCGAGGGACCGAAGCTGCCGATCCGCCCAGACGCGGATCCCGGAGGGCAGCGTAAAGTCGGCTGTCTGCAGAAAGAACCGGATGTCATCGATGGAGGTTAGCTGCAGATCCTCCGGCTCCTCCTCCTTTTCCGGAAGCGTGGAGGCAAGAAGGCGCGTGATGACAAGCTGCAGCAGCGCCTCACTGACAGGCTTTGGCGAGCCCTCCCGGTCCTTGATCACATGAACCCCCGTTACAAGAAAGGAGGCCTTCTCCCCTTCCTGATAGCCCGTCAGGAAGCAGCCGACGTGGTTCTCCTGCAGGATCGGTAGGAGCCTTGCAAACCTGGGATCCAGAGAGGCAACCGGGTAGTCCTTTGCGCCTTTTTTCCTGACCGGCTCCTCCGGAACCGCTGTCAGCGTCTTTCCCTCTTCCTCTGCCTTCTCAAAGGCCCTGGCCGCGGCAAGGCCGCCGTCCTCCGGAAAGGCATCCTCCCTGGGAGCAGGAGCCTTGGTCACATCGACCGGTGCATCCTCTTCCACATCCTGCTCAAACAGAAAGCTCTCTCCGGGGTGCAGAAAGGAACCGGAGAGGGAGGAGGCGGGAAGAACCCCGGTATCCTTCAGGACAAACAGAACCGCTCCGTAGACGGGCTCTGTGTCGTGGACTTCCTTCTTTTTCACCAGCATCCCGTTGCTCTCAAAGGTCTCCAGGATGCTCTCCTTCTCAGCCCCTGCAAGCTCCCCGCCGTGCTCCTTTGCCGTGCGGTCCCAGAAGTCGGCAAGTTCCCTGCGGTCCCTATCATCCACGGTGCCTGCAAAGCGCAGACCATATTCGTTCATTGCGTCAAGAAGCGTTTCCATAACCCCACCTCAGCAGTCTGATGCGCCCGGAAATCCGCATGCCAGACAAGCGGGTTCCAGACACCTTGCATGTACGCATTAGCATACCGTGTTTCCGGGGAATTGGAAAGGAACAAATCCGCGCCAATGGGAAATGGAAGAGAGCGGAAAGAGGGAATAGGCGTGGAAGCAGGGGAGAGTGTCCCGCAGGGGCACGCGATTCAGCGTCCGTACTTCCTCCCGGCAGATTGAAACAGACCTCCTACCGTGCCGGAATGCCGGTACCATCAGGAAGGAGAAAGGACACGGGAGCCTTCATCAGGGCATTTGGGCAGGCAGACACAAAGGAAGTCCGGGCGATCTGGAACCGGGCAGTCGATGACGGCGCCGCCTTCCAGCAGGTGGAGGATCTCACCAAAGAAGCCAAAATCACCCCGGAAACAGAGACGTTCTGTTTCCGGGGTGATCTTTTGTCGTGACAATGCGGGATTCGGAGGATCGAAGCGCTCAGGCGATGTTGTCCCTGGGATCCTGCACCTGCAGCTTCAAAAACTTCTCTACGGTTCTCCTCGCAAAGTCCGCAGCAGCGTTCAGATCCGCCGCATCCGGGTGAAGCATGGCCTCATCAAAGGCCAGCAGGAACTGATCAATCCTGCCATCATCCTCAGCGGTGCCGCGGCGGGCTGCGCAACAGTTCCGGACACTGATATCCATCCTGCCCCGGCAGAGGAAGCTCCCGAGGTATCGGGAGTCCTCCGGGATCCAGACGCTGACCGTGTCCGAAACGCCCATGGCGCCCTCCGCATCAACCGGCAGGATTCCGCAGGTGCCAAACAGGGCAATGCCGCAGCCATGGAGACTGGACAGGCGCTTTAGGATCTCCACGGAAGCGGAGCCGCGCCGGATCCAGAACCCGATAAAGTAGAGGTCCCAGCCGTCGTCATCCTCCGGCCGATATTCCTGAATTGAAAGGATGTCCCTCTCTGTGCCCGCAGGGAGTGCGGAGAAGATCGCATCTGCCACCTTTTTGGTATTCCCTGTCTTGCTGTCATACACCACTTTGATCCGCATGTTGCCTCCAAATGCCGGCCGTTCTCAGAACCGGTAGGGAACGGAGCCGCAGCACAGGCCGCCTCCTCCGCAAAGGAGATTCAGCACGATGTTGAGGAGGCAGAGCCGCAGACACCAGCTCCCTGTGGAGACTGGCTGCCCGCCGAAGTCCGCCTGTCTCGTCTCGTACCAGCTTGAGCCAAACTGAAGTCTGCTCACCAGATCTGCATAGTCCCGGTTGTTGGGATCCATCTGGGCCGCTGTCTGGGCGTACTGCATGGCGATCACGTTGTTGCCAAGGCCGAAGTTTGCGAGAGCGCTGAAGTAGTACCACTGCGCCGGGCGGTTTTGCATGCTGTTGAGCACGTTCAGAGCCTCCTGGTAGTGGCGGCTGTTGAGGTAGTTTGCCGCCGCTCTCAGGCGTACCGCATCCTCATCGTCGCCTGCACCTGCCTGTTGCTGCTGGCGGTATCCGCCGCCGAAAAAGTCATCGAAGTTTCCCCACCCATAGGAAGAGCCGCCGTAGGACGAGGAACCGCCGCCGTAGGAGGAACCGGGCCCGTAAGCAGACTGGCCCTTCGCCTTGGCGTCCATGATCTGATGATAGGCCTCCTGGACCTGCTTGAATTTCTCCTCAGCCTCAGCCTTATTGGGGTTGTTGATGTTGGAATCCGGGTGGTATTTGCGGGACAGCGTCCGATAGGCCTTCTTGATCTCCTCATCGGATGCATCCGGGGATACGCCCAGTACCTTATAAGGATCAGACATGCTTCCCTCCGTTCTCATCCTTTTTGTCTTTTTCACGTCTCAAACAGATAGCATTGTACCGGCCAAAGACGCCTGAGTAAAGAATGTTGCGGAGAATCGCCGTATATTCCACACAGGGGAGCTTTTCAAATGCCTCGCAGCAGGGGGCCATCATCATGGTCAGCAGCTGCTTTACCGTACTGTTTAAGTCACTCTCCCGGATCGTGCCGTTTTCAAGGGCGAGAAGAAGCGGATTGTAGTTTCCCTTCTCCTTATCCTTCTCCAGATCGTCGAAGGCATCGACGATGTAGATGAACTTGCCGAGGAAGAATCCCATCGTCCGAAGTTCATGTTCCCACTCATCCTCAAAGGGAGCAAAAACCTCCGCCATGATGTCGCCAAAGAGTCCTGCCACCTTGTCGATGGAGATCTCCTTCTGCTGCTCGAGTTCGTGGAGCCTGTCGAGGCGGTCCTTCACAAGTGCCGCCTTCTTTCCGTAGCTGACCTTAGCCTGTTCCTCGCCCTTTTTCAGGCCCTTTGACAGCAGGAGCCTTGTGAATTTTCTCTCGTCCTCCCAGTCGTCCAGGCAGGAGTAGTAGGAGAGGATGAGATTCATGTCGGATGCATAGTCTGTGAACTGGTTTTCCCTCGTCGGGTGGTTCTCGAAGGGGTGCGCGATGCAGCGCGTCTGCCCCTGCACGTCCTTTGCATCGTACAGGTCGGACAGGAGAAGGATCAGGAACGTGAAGTCATAGGAGAGCGTCAGCTGGGAGAGTCTCCCATAGCGGCGCTTTAAGTTCCGACAGAAACCGCAGTAGTAGGAGCGGTAGAGATCGAATTCCCGGAATTTCAGCTCTGGCTGATTGACCACGATGTATCCAAACATATGTCAGCTTGATTCCTTTCCGCCCTGCAGCTGCCCTCTGCCATGAGCCGTCATGACTTCTTGTGAAATTCGAATCCGCACTTCGGGCAGGTCACCATGATGTGGCCCTTGCCCTTCGGGATCCGGATCTTCTGGTGGCAGCGGGGGCACTTGTAGATGTGGTACCCCTTATTTCTTTCCCGCTCCTCTTTCCAGTGTGTCATGGAATACCAGAAGCTGGAAAAGCCGTTCTTTACGCGATAGACAAAGCCGCCGCCCTTTCCGGTCGTGAAGAACTTCCGGATCCCTGCCGCTGCCTGCTCAAACCGCTCGTTCTCCTTATAGCGCGCCGGCGTGTTTCTCGAAAACATGCGGAAAAACATGTATGCGATCAGTGCCAGGCAGATCCACCAGAGGATCGCCGAGGGAAGAAAGATATTGACAAGGATCAGGATGCAGGTGAGGCGGGAGAGAAACTGACCGAAGCGGTCTACTCCGTAGCGCCCCTGCATGAACTGCGCAAAGCGCTCGCGCAAGCGATTCATGAATGGTGCCTCCAGACTGAGGAGATGTTCTGTTTCCTCTTACGATAAATTCTGAAACTATTCTAGAATAAAAGGTGACAAATGCAATGAAGGCAGGGAGAAAAGAAAATAAAAAAAATGTGAACGCGAAACCTGAAAAGTGTCCCGAAACAAAGAAAGCCCGGCGGTCTGTGCAAAACAGACTGCCGGGCTTTTGCATCGTTCCCGATCAGATCACATCATCCCTGCGGATGTATCCAGGAGCATCCGGCGTTGCTGTGAGATCTCCCGCGTGAATCACCTGTGCCCACTTGTCGACGACCTGGCAGGTCAGGTGCACATTCTTCTTGATGGTCGTGTGGCCGAGGATCACGCAGTTCTTCACGACGGCGCCCTCCTCGATCTTCACGTCTCTGCCGATGACCGAGTTCTCCACGGTGCCGGCGATCATGCAGCCGTTGGCAACCATCGAATTCCTGATGGATGCGGTCTCATAGTAGTGCACCGGGCAGGAGTCCGTGGTGACGGTGTAGATTGGCCATGCGGAGGAGATGAGCTGCGAGGAGACATCGTAGTTCAGAAGCTCCATGTTGGCGTCATAGTAGCTGCGGAAGTCGGTGATCGCTGCAAAGTACCCCTTGTGCTGAACACCCCGGATGTCGAGATTGGGATTCTCGATGTTCAGGATATCTGTCAGGCTGCAGATTGCAGAGGTCTTCACCGCCTTGCGAAGAAGATCGATGAACAGCTCGCGCTTCATGACCACGGTGTCCATGAAGATGTTCTTCTCCTTCGCGGTTCCGAGGTTCCTCGCGATCGCCGTGACGCCCTTCTGGCGGTTGAGCTCAAGGGTGGAGCAGTTGCGGTAGGACTCCTTTGCGTTCTCCACCTTCTGGTAGAGGAGCGTGACGTCTGCGCCGCTCTCGATGTGCGTCTTTAATAGCTCATAGAAGTTCTGCTTGAAGATCATGTAGCCGGGCGTGATCACGACATATTCCTGAGGAGCACGCTCGATGACCTTGATGTTCTCCATATAGGCTGCCACATCCGTGTTGTAGATGTCGTTGACCCTGGAGTCCTGGTTGAAGAGGAGCTGAAGCTTGCCCCTCTTGGGGTTGATGTTGTAGACCCGCTCGTTGCCGAGGTGCTCGGCAAGGGACCTCGGGTTCTGTCCCACATAGACCTGAATCCGGTCCATGCCGCTGTTGCTGAAGTTCGACACCGGGAAGTCGATGACCCGGTACCTTCCGAGGAAGGAGAATGCGCCGATGGGGCGATAGTCCTGCAGCCCCTCGACCCGGATCTGGTTTCCGGATGATGTGATAATGCCAAGTACGCTGCTCATGTTCAGTCCTCCCCCTTTACGTCTTTGGCGACAAGGAGGATGTCCTCACTCCCTGCGTCGCCGACCTTTGCATTCTTTCCGATCTTCACGCCGCCCTTGACAAGGGATCTGGTCACCTCAGCGCCTTCTCCCACGAAGGATCCGGGCATCAGCACCGTGTCGACGACCTTCGCACCGCGGCTGACCGTAACACCGGTGAAGATCACGGAGTTCTTGACAGTGCCCTCGATCCGGGAGCCCTGGGTGATGTATGCGGTCTCGATGATCGCCTCCGGCCCGATGAACTGGGGCATTTCGGTGGCATCCTGCGTGTAGATCTTCCAGCTGCTGTCGGAGAGGTTGAGCTCATCCTTCTTGTCGATGAGGTCCATATTTGCCTCCCAAAGGGAGTCGATGGTTCCGACATCCTTCCAGTAGCCCTTGAACTCATAGGCAAAGAGCCGCTTTCCGTCGTTTAAGAGCGTCGGGATGACATCCTTGCCGAAGTCGTGGTGGGAGTCGGGATTCTTCATATCCGCGACGAGGATTTTCCGGAGGAGCTTCCAGGTAAAGATGTAGATGCCCATGGATGCCAGGTTGGACTTGGGCTCTGCGGGCTTCTCCTCGAACTCGGTGATCTGATGGGTCTCCGTGTTCGTGTTCATGATGCCGAAGCGGGAGGCCTCCTTCATCGGCACCGGAATGACGGCGATGGTTGCATCTGCCTTGTTCGCCTTGTGGAAGTCCAGCATCTTGTCGTAGTTCATCTTGTAGATATGATCGCCGGAGAGCACGAGAATGTACTCCGGGTCATAGCTGTCGATGAAGTCGATGTTCTGCGAGATGGCGTCAGCGGTGCCGCGGTAGACATCGAGATCCTGATCCGCCTTCTCCCTCGGCGGAAGAACGAAGACGCCGGAGTCTCTGGTATCGAGGCCCCACTTTGCGCCGCCCGCAACGTAGCTGTTGAGCAGAACGGACTCGTACTGCGTAAGGACACCGACGACCTTGATGCCGCTGTTTGCACAGTTGGACAGCGGAAAATCGATGATGCGGTACTTTCCGCCAAAGTCCACGGCAGGCTTTGCAACTTTGTTGGTCAGATCCTTCAGACGGCTTCCACGGCCGCCAGCCAGAATCATGGCCAGCATCTCACCCTGTTTCATGCTAATACCCTCCTTGATAATAATCACAAAAGAAGTGATTTGTTGATCAATAATCCTATTATACATTCACAAAAGAGTAATGAAAAGGGCGGAGATCCGATCAATTCTGCACAATTACATGGACTTAACCTGCCCTTTTCCATTTCCGAACATGAACAAACCGTGGCATGCCAAAAATGGCAGGCCACGGTGCATGATATCAAAAGAGGTATTTGCAGAGCCGTCGGAAAGTGAGAGAACAGTGTCCCAATGATTCCGAAATCGATGTGCACTTATTGGCTGATCTGATTTCCGGTGTAGAGCTGGTAGTACCGGCCCTTCTGGGCGATCAGCTGATCGTGGGTGCCGCGCTCGATGATGCGGCCCTGCTCGAGGACCATGATGCAGTCCGCGTTGCGGACGGTGGAGAGGCGGTGGGCGATGACAAAGGTCGTACGGCCTTTCATCAGGGAGTCCATGCCCTGCTGGACGATGGACTCGGTCCTTGTGTCGATGGAGCTCGTCGCCTCATCGAGGATCAGAGCCGGCGGGTCCGCAACGGCAGCCCTTGCAATGGCAAGAAGCTGGCGCTGTCCCTGGGAGAGGTTTGCGCCGTCCCCGTGAAGCATGGTCTCGTACCCCTGGGGGAGTCTTCGGATGAAGCTGTCCGCATTCGCAAGCTTTGCTGCCGCAATGCAGTCGTCATCCGAGGCGTCAAGGCGCCCGTAGCGGATGTTGTCGAGGACCGTCCCGGTGAAGAGGTGCGTGTCCTGCAGCACCATGCCGAGGGATCTTCGAAGGTCCGGCTTTCTGATCTTCTCGATGTTGATGTCATCATACCGGATCTTGCCGCTCTCGATGTCGTAGAAGCGGTTGATGAGGTTCGTGATGGTGGTCTTGCCGGCGCCGGTGGAGCCGACAAAGGCGATCTTCTGGCCGGGCTGGGCAAACAGTGTCACATCGTGCAGGACGAGCTTTCCGGGATCATATCCGAAGTCGACGTTGTCAAAGGTGACCTTGCCGCGCTGCTGCACATAGGTCGTGGTGCCGTCCGCCTTGTGGTAGTGCTTCCAGGCCCAGATGCCGGTGCGCTCATTTGCCTCCGTGAGGTTCCCCTGTGCATCCTTCTTTGCGCGGACCAGGGTCACATACCCCTCATCCTTCTCGGAGGGCGCATCCATCATGCGGAAGATCCGGTCTGCACCGGCGAGAGCCATGATGATGGAGTTCAGCTGCATCATGATCTGGGTGATGGGCTGCGAGAAGTTCCGGTTCAGCGTGAGGAAGGAGACGAGAGTTCCGATGGTCAGAACCCCGTTCCCCTTCAGGGCGATGGCAGCGCCGATCACGGCGCAGAGCACGTAGCTGATGTTGCCGAGGTTCCCGTTCACCGGCATCATGATGTTGGCATACCGGTTTGCGAGGTTTGCGGACTCCCGGAGCTCGTCGTTGAGCTTTTTGAACTCCTCAATCGACTTCTGCTCGTGGTTGAAGATCTTGACGACCTTCTGCCCGTTCATCATCTCCTCGATGTAGCCGTTCTCGCGCCCCAGGTTCTTCTGCTGCTGCACGAAGTACTTCCCGGACAGGCGCCCGATCCTGGCAGAGACAAAGAGCGTCACCGCAACCATGGCAACGGAGACGATCGTCAGCTGCCAGGAGAGCAGGATCATGGAGACAAAGGTCATGACAAGCGTCACGGCGCTGTTGATGATCTGCGGAATGCTCTGGCTGATCAGCTGCCGGAGCGTATCCACGTCGTTCGTGTAGACCGACATGATGTCGCCGTGGGCGTTCTGGTCAAAGTAGCGGATGGGGAGCGTCTCCATGTGGGAGAACAGGTCCTGCCGCAGATTCCGAAGCGTCCCCTGGGTCACAATGACCATGATCCTCTGGTAGAGAAAAGAGCTCACAACGCCCGCCAGGTAGATCCAGCTGATCTTAATGAGCGCCGATACCAGAGGGGCAAAGTCCCGGCTCCCGGAGGAGAGCATCGGGGTGATGTACTGATCGATTAACGTCCGCAGAAACAATGTCCCCTGGAGCGTTGCCCAGGCGGAGACGAGAATGCAGACAAGGACCACGGCAAAAGCAAAGCCATAGCGCTTAAAGACGAGCGCTGCAAGGCGCTGCAGGATCTTCCCGGGGTTCTCCACAGAGGGGCGGACCCTTGCGCCGCGGGGCGCCTTGCGGAAGTCTACCTGCTGATTTTCGTTTTTATTCTGTTCCGACACGGTAATTCCTCCCTTCTCACTGCGGCTTGTCGAAATCGCCGCCGCCCTTGATCTGACTCTCGTAGATCTCGGAGTAGATGCGGTTTGTCTTCAGCAGGTTCTCATGGGTGTCAAAGGCATTGACCGTCCCGCCGTCGAGGACGAGGATCCGGTCGCAGTCCTGCACGGAGGAGATGCGCTGTGCGATGATGAGCTTTGTGGTGCCGGGGATTGCTGTCCGAAAGGCTGCCCGGATCTTCGCATCTGTCGCGGTGTCGCAGGCGGAGGTGGAGTCGTCCAGAATCAGAACCTTCGGCTTCTTCATCAGGGCTCTTGCAATGCACAGGCGCTGCTTCTGTCCGCCGGACACGTTCGTGCCGCCCTGCGTGATGTAGGTGTGGTAGCCCTCCGGCATCCTGTCAATGAACTCATCGGCGCATGCCATTTCGCAGGCCTTCCTGCACTCCTCCTCGGTGGCATTCTCATTCCCCCAGCGGAGGTTGTCGAGAATGGTTCCGGAGAAGAGGACGTTGTTCTGCAGAACGACCGAGACCTCATTCCGGAGGGTCTCAAGGTCATAGTCTCTGACATCCCGTCCGCCGACCTTTACACAGCCATGGGTCACGTCATAGAGGCGGGAGATCAGGGCGACAAGAGAGGTCTTGCCGGAGCCCGTTCCGCCGATGATGCCGATCGTCTCGCCGGAGCGGATGGAAAAACTAAGGTTGTGGAGCGTCGAGTCCTCTCTTGACTTGTGCTCCGGCATCTCTTCATGAACAATGTCGTTCCCGTTCTTGTCCTGGGTCACCACGCGGCGCATGTAGGCAAAGTCCACATCGTCGAACTCGATGGAGCCATCCTTCACCTCCATGACGGGGTTCTCGGGATTTGTGATCGAGGGTTTCTCCTCAAGCACCTCCGCGATGCGCTGCCCGGAGGCTGCTGACATGGAGATCATGACGAAGATCATGGCGAGCATCATCAGGGAGAAGAGCACGTTCATGACATAGGAGAAGATGCTGGTCAGCTCTCCGGTTGTCATGGCGCCGTCCAGGATGTAGTGGGCTCCCAGCCATGAGATCGCGACCATGCAGGCATCCACCACAAGCATCATGACGGGCATGTTTGCGACGACGAGCTTTTCTGCCTGTACGGACTGCTGATAGAGGGCATCGGCGGCCTTTCCGAATTTCTGCTCTTCATAGTCCTCCCGGACAAAGGCCTTGACGACGCGGATCGCGGAGACGTTCTCCTCGACGCTGGCATTTAAGTCATCGTACCTGCGGAACACCTTCCGGAAGAGCTTTGTCGCCTTTCCGACGATGAGAAAGACAACCAACGCGAGGAAGAAGAGCGCGACCAGAAAGATCAAGGAAATGTGCGGATTGATCACAACGCACATGATGAGGGAAATGATCATCATGAGCGGTGCCCGTACCGCGATGCGGATGATCATCTGGAACGCATTCTGGATGTTGGTGACATCAGTGGTCATGCGGGTGACAAGGCCCGCGGTGGAAAACTTGTCAATGTTGGAGAACGAGAAGGTCTGGATGTTCTCATACATCGACTGCCGCAGGTTTGCGGCAAAGCCGGAGCTGGCGTCAGCGGCAAAGGCACCGGCCATGATGCCGAAGAACAGGGAGGCAAAGGCCATAATCAGCATGATGACGCCGAGCCGCACCACCTCTGCCATGTTTCCTGCGGTAATCCCCTTGTCGATGATGCTGGCGATGATGTAGGGGATCAGGATCTCCATCAGCACTTCCAGGAACGTGAAGACCGGTGTCATAATGGTCTGCAGCCTGTACTGTCCGATGGATTTCATGAGTTTCTTTACGATCTGCATGATTTCCTCCTATAAATGTCCGTGTCTGCGGCCTCTACTGCGGGGGGCCGGTCTTTCTTTGGGACGCACAGGATGTCCTCCGGATAGATGCCGAGGCGCTCCTGCACGAATGCCTGGAACCTCTCCTTCCCAAGAAGGGCCTCGAGGCACTCTGCGCGTGCTACGAAGTCGGTGTCGGGGACCGGCTCTACGATATTCGCCGCATTTGCAAGGATCTTGTCGAGCACGCGCTCGAGAGCCTTTGTCTCCGCATCGTCAAGGCAGGAGAAGATGGGGCCCGGGTCCGTGCGCCGGATCTTCACTGCCTTTCCTGCCTCGGTCAGATGAACGACCATAATGCGGTGGTCTTCCTCAGAGGGCTTCCGTACGACATAGCCTCTGCTCTCAAGCTTCAGCAAAAGCTCATTTAAGGACTGCTGGCGGATGCCGAGGATAAAGCCCAGATCCCTTGTCGGGATCTCCTTCTTGATCTGCAGAAGGGCGATCACCCGCCCCTGTCCGCGCTCAAGTGTGCCCTCAAAGCCCTCGCGGTCCTTGTCTTTCTCGCTGGCCTGCATCTGGTACTTCTTCAGCATCCAGTCCAGCGCCAGAAATTTCCGAAACAGCCGGCCGTACACCCCGGCTTCCTGTGTCTTCTCCGACATGGAATCAATCCTTTCCCTGAAATTGCCCGCAAGAAAAGCGGGAGCCGGAGCGCCCGCTTCTTAACAGGTACCTGTTGAATTAATACTACAGCCACCTGTATCAATCGTCAACAGAAAATCGAAAACAATGATACGCAATGATACGGCTGTTTATTCGTGGTAAGATACCATTCAGACTAAGATATGCATCAGAAAGGAAGTCCCCTATGAAGGTACCCTACATTGACATGCACTGCGATACGGTCTCGGAGATCTGGTACAGCAGACTCCGGAAGGACCCGATCTCCCTTGGGAAGAACGACCTGATGATTGATCTGGACAAGCTCCGCCGCGGCGGATGCCTGTGCCAGAACCTGGCGCTCTATGTAAACCTCCACCGCCCTGCCGGCTTTGACGGCACGAGAGAGACGATGGCAGGAGCCCCTCCCTACCGCGATCCCTGGACAAGCGTACAGGACCTTGTCGCCGTCTTTCAGGACCTGATGAAGACCTATCAAGAGGAGATCGCCCAGGTGACAACGGCGGAGGAAATCCTGGAGAATCAGAAAAAGGGCCTGATTTCCTGCCTTCTCACGGTAGAGGAGGGCGGCGTCTGCAAAGACAGCATCAAAAACCTGGAGACACTCTTTGCGCAGGGCGTGCGCATGATGACCCTCACCTGGAACTTTGACAACGGCCTTGCCCACCCGAATCATCCGGACAAAAACGCCTATTACCGCTTCCAGCCCGGGCCAAAGGATGCTGGGCTGTCCGGGCAGGGCTTTGCCTTTGTGGAGAGAATGCAGGAGCTTCCAATGATCGTCGATGTTTCCCATCTTTCTGACGGGGGCTTCTGGGATGTTGCCAATACGCTGAACGGCCCCTTTGTCGCAAGCCACTCGAATGCAAGAGCTCTGACGCAATGCAGCAGGAACCTGACGGATGAGATGATCCATACCCTCGCAGAGCATGGCGGCGTCATGGGCCTTAACTTCTGCCCGGACTTTCTGGATGAGAACAACCCGCCGAGGGAGACGGCAGCAGCTCGATGTGATCGGCATCGGTACGGACTTTGACGGCATTGACGGGTCACTCGAGATCAAAGATGCAGGAGACATGCCGCTTCTCTTTGATGCGCTGGAGAAGAAGGGCTTCACACTGGATGAGATCGAGAAGATCGCCTGGAAGAACGTGTACCGGGTCTACCGGGATGTCCTCGGCTGAAAAATGGAAGGGTGCACGGAAGACCTGCTGCAATATGATAGGCTCGTCCTGGGATGGTGCGATGGAGAAGGACAGAGCATAAGATGCCAAAGAACAGGAAACAAACAGGTTCCTGTTCACCTGCGATCTCATCAAGCAGGCGATAAAGGAGGCATATGCTTCGGGAAACCAGGCGACGACGATCGAAAAGTTTATTGACGTCATTGACTGGTGCCGGGGTACAGGGAGCGAGCACTTTCTCTGGTTCGCCAGGCTCATAGAGAATCACTTTGACGGCATTGTTTCAGCCCTGGGAAGATAATCAAGGTCATCCGCAGGAAAGCCTATGGCCTGCCGGATGATGAATACTTCTTCCTGAAGATCATGGACCTATCCAGAAATCCATACAAGAGGGTCTGACAGAGACAGGTTACAGTAACCCAGAAGGCTTATAGGGCACCAGAGCAGAAGCCGGATCCAGGGCTCTGAGCGTAGGCCAGGAGGGGCTCATCCCACAAAAAAAGTGAAAGGACTATAAAAAGCCAATGCACCAGGAACTCCTTTCTGATTAGTTATTCATAGTTGTAAGCTGGTCTCCGACGTGGATCTCTATTTTTCTCCGTCCTGAACCCCGGTAGCTGTTGCCATGCAGGGAGATAACAAGGCATTGATCGAAGAATCGATCCATGGCACTTTTTGGCGCTTCTTCATCAGAAAAAAATCAATCCATTTATCGGGCTCTACATTGCTGGTAAGGATCATTGTATTCGGCACATCTTTGCTATACCTACGATCCACTACATCGAAGAAAAAGGGTTTCTTATGAACTGGACTGGGGATGAAAAGTACGATGGTTTATTCCCATATCATCCGCTTTCAGAGATGAGAAGGTTTATAAGTTACGCAGTTGAGAACAACTGATGTCCTTAGCTTTTAAGGAGTGATCAAGACATGATCGGAGCAATCATAGGCGATATTGCCGGTTCAAGGTATGAAAGAGTAAATCACAAATCGAAGGAGTTTGAACTATTCGATAAAAAGTGCCGGCCGACGGATGACAGCGTGATGTCTCTTGCTGTGGCAAAGGCCATTCTTGATTGTGAGGAGGATGTAGATTCTTTAGGTAAAACGGCAATATCTGCCATGCAGGAACTGGGCAGGATTTATAAGAATGCCGGTTATGGTGGTACCTTTATTAAGTGGCTCTGGGCTGAAGATCCGCAGCCGTATAACAGCTTTGGGAACGGCTCCGCCATGAGAGTAGGGCCGTGTGGGTTTGCTGCAAAAGATCTGGATGAGGCCAGGCTGCTATCTGCAAAGGTTACAGAGATAAGTCATAATCATCCGGAAGGGATGAAAGGCGCCGAGGCTATTGCAGTGGCAGTTTATCTTGCCAGAAGCGGTAAGAGCAAGGAAGAAATCAGATATTATATTACCTCTCACTATTATGAAATCGGGTTTTCGATTGATCAGATCAGAAAATCCTATAAGTTTGATGCTTCATGCCAGGGCTCTGTTCCGGTAGCGTTTGAAGCCTTTTTTGAGGCAGCAGATTTTGAAGATGCCATAAGGAATGCAATATCAGTCGGCGGAGACAGCGACACAATTGCTGCAATGGCAGGTGCTGTTGCAGAAGCGTATTTCGGTGTTCCGGAAGATATTATAGACAGTGCGATAAACTACCTCGATGCCAGACAGATGGAGATCCTTTATTATTTCGAGAAGAGATATCCGTCTAAAGCTCTGGATGAGGATGGGTAGATAAAGTGATTCCGGCAGGGGCAGCAGTTGAAGTCAATGGCGAATATCCCGGTGGCGCTGTTCATGCATGGGCTGATCACGAAGAGATGCTGCCGGATTTTAGCTCATTTGATAAAGAAGAGCGTGGGAAAGCAGCCAGAGAACAACTTTCAAAGAAAGGTACAGATATATCGATAGCCGCAAAGAAAGCCGGAACCGGGCTGGTAGCTCTTACAAAGTCTGCCAGGAAATCTATGCCGGTAAAAACAAGGTGGATTTAGAGCTTTGCTGAGGGCAAGACTGACAAGCAGGATCACGATATTTCGTTCCTCATTTGGTTTTGCTGTGGATCCGCCGCGGGTAGT
Source organism: uncultured Lachnospiraceae bacterium (assembly GCA_900318875.1). Lineage (GTDB taxonomy): Bacteria > Bacillota > Clostridia > Lachnospirales > Lachnospiraceae > CAG-791. The sequence continues at coordinate 16,668 of ONMH01000026.1, forward strand.
ATGCCCTTTCAACCATAATTCCCTGCTTTTCGGGCCAAAAGAAGCACAATACGCAGAACAGGGAATCAATAAGACCTGACCGCCTGCAGTGACTGCAGTGGCCAGGTCTTTATTACTCTGTTTTCCAAACCAGATTTCAGAAGGGGGCGGGCGCCAGCCCTCCTGTTGACGAACGGGCACCGGGGGCTCTGCCATCGTGTAAGGGGTATGCCTGTTTGCAGATCATCCTTATAAAGAGAGTTCTGATCAGAACGTGCCGACTGCGTCCTGTTCCCGCCTCTCCAGATCCTCAAGGAGCATCAGCAGGAAGGAGATGACAAGGAATCCGCAGGAGATCCAGATCATGCGGATGCCGAGCATAGGGGCAAAGACAGCGCCAAGGCCTGCACCGACCGCAAAGACCGCGATGACGCCGAAGTAGTGCAGCGCCTTGTCAAGGGTCTTCTCCTCGCGGGTCCGGAAGTAGACGGAAAGGGACTCCATCCCGGAGCGGAGGTTTCCGATGCACATGGTGCTCGCAAAGCCGTAGCCCGAGATCTTCCGGAACGCCTGCACCTGCATGGCACACGCAAAGGAGGTCAGGGCGTTGGCAGCGACATCGAAGGGGTGAGGGAGAAGCCCCACGGCAAAGAGCAGGGCAATCTCAAAGAGCACTACGATCTGCCGCCAGTGGATGTGTCTTGTTGCCGGAACGGAGGCGCCGATCCGCTCTGCCGCAAAGACACCGAGGGCAAAGGCAAAGATCGGGATCAGATAGTGAAGGCCCCCTGTCACATCTCCTGTAAAGAAGTGCTGGCTCATCAGGACGATGTTTCCGGTCTGTGCGTTCGCAAAGACCTTGTTCCGGATCAGATAGGAGTAGGAGTCCTGCAGGGCTCCGGATAGGGTCAGAAACACGATGGTGATCGGTGCCTCCGACATCTGGGCATGTCTTCGGATCAGTTTTTTCATGGTATTCCTCCGGCGTCCTATCTTAACCGGATTACAGGCCTCCTGCAAGGCAGCAGAAGAAAAGCAGGGGACAAATCCTGCATTTTGTCGAACGGGAAAGAAGATTCGCTGAAGATTCAGCAGCACTGGAGTCTGCAGAGAAACGGGAAATGGGATACAATGGGTGAAAACTGCGATGGAGGAACGACCATGCCTATATTTGACTACGAGAATCTGCGATCCCTCTGCGTCCCCCTCCCGGAGGACATCCGGATCCTGAAGGATCACGGAGAACTGGAGGAGGCGATCCGCCTCTGCGAAAAGAGAATGGGAGAGGATATCCCGGAGTCACTCCGGGAGAAACTCTCTGTGGAGGTGGAGATCTTAAAGCGCCTGCCCGCGGATTTTCCCTATTCCTTTGACGAGGCCTTCGCTGCCTGCAGGGCACTCCTGCCGGATATGACAAAGGAGGAGTTTGCTGCCCTCCGGGATGAGGGAAGGATCGACTGGATCTATCTTCATGGAGAGCCACGGTATTTTCGGCGCTGCGCCCAGACCCTGGTGGATGCCAGCACGCGCAGCAGGAGATCTCTGATCCTTCTTGGAAAGATGAAGGAGGGGGATCCGGTCCCCGTCTCTGAGGGGTCCAGGAAGGTGCGTGCTGCCATGGATCGCGTTATCCAAACCGGCAGGGAGGCATGGAAGTTCCGCATCCGGGCAAGCCTGAAGATCCAGGATACGGCCTTCCGCCCCGGAAAGGTCCGGGTGTGGCTTCCGTTCCCGAAGCCCTGCGGACAGATCTCCGGGATCCGCCTGGTGGAAGCCTCCTCTCCATCGGCTGTGATTGCCCCGGAAGATGCGCCGCAGCGGACGATCTGCTTCACAGAGGACCTTGCAGAGAACAAAGCGTTCTGCGCGGAGTATGAGTTTGTCTCCACCACCGTCTACAACGACCTCTGGACCCAGGATGCACCGATACACAGAAGAGACGGAGATCCGGCGCCGACCAAAGAGGACCTTGCAGAGGATCTGCCGCATATCCTGTTCAGTCCATTCCTCTGCACCCTTGCGGAGGAGATCGCAAAGGGGAAGACGACAGATCTTGAGAAGGCAAGGGCGGTCTACGACTATATCACAAAGAAGGTGAAGTACTCCTACCAGAGGGCGTACTTCCTTCACGAGTCCATCGCGGAGTATACCGCCGCGAACGGAAAGGGCGACTGCGGCATGCAGGCGCTGCTCTTCATCACGCTCTGCAGGATTCTCGGGATTCCCGCAAGGTGGCAGTCCTCGCTCCAGGTGCGGACCAATGAAGCTGGCTGCCATGACTGGGCGCAGTTCTACCTGCCGGAGTACGGATGGCTCACAGCAGACCCCTCCTACGGCGGCGGTGCCTATGACGCCGGGGATGAAGTCAAGCGCCGCTTCTACTTCGGAAACATGGATCCATTCCGGATGGTGGCAAACAGTGTCTTCATGCGGAACTTCACCCCTGCGATGGAGTATCTCCGGAAGGATCCCTATGATAACCAGGTAGGCGAGGCGGCCTATGAGGACAGGAGCCTTACCGACGGGGAGCTTGAGACCGAGCAGAAGGTGACGCTCTGCGAAAAGCTGGACGACTAAGGGCGGATCGGAGCCTTACGGAATCTTGCTTCTTGTGATCCCGTATCTTCACAAACAGGCAGCAGGAAACGGCCAGAGGGGGGAGCCATGCGAAAGCGCCTGCGGCATCTGCCGCTCAAAAAACAGCTGAATATCCTGATCTTTACCACGGTGATCCCGCTGACAATCATCGGACTCTATCTACTCTATGCCCTCCTTGACTACTCGAGGGCTTACCAGTCAATTGTCAGCAACATCTCCACCGCAAACCAGTACAGTCAGGCCTTCAAGCCGGAGATGGACGAGGACATCTACCGGATCGTGGTCTCCGGCAAGACCTTTGAGGAGATTACAGGGGATCAAGATCTGGAGGACCCATACGCCGTGCTGGATGGGTGCCGAAAGACCTTCACCACGCTGCAGAGCGCTACGCGGGATGAGCAGTCCCTGCGCTGGCTCCAGGTTCTGGTGCGCAATATCGACACCCTGCGGGAGCGGGTAGATGACATCCGGGAGAGCTGTGAGACGGGCGACAACTACGATGAGAACATCGCCATGCTCAACAGCGACGTCTACATCCTGACAGCGCTCATCCAGGAGGACATCCAGACCTACATCTACTACCAGGTCAAATACATGGATCTGATGCGGGTCGCGATGGAAAAGCGCGTTGTCACCTTCATCACGGTCATGGTGCTGGTGCTCGGGGCCTCGGTTGCAGCCTCCTCTGTCCTTGCAAGGCGTGCCGCGGCCTCGATTGCCGTGCCGATCCGGGAGCTCTCCCAGGTGACCCACGAGATTGCGGGCGGGGACTTCTCCGCAAGGGCAGAGGTCTCGGGCAGTGTAGACATTGAGCTCCTTCAGACCTCCGTCAACGACATGGCCTCCCACCTCGAGGTCATGGTCCGGCAGATCCGGGAGGATGAGCGAAAGATGCGAAAAGCCGACCTTCGCCTTCTGCAGGAGCAGATCAATCCGCACTTTCTCTACAACAGTCTGGATGCCATCGTCTGGCTCATCGAGGACCGAAAATATGATGAGGCAGAGGACATGGTCGTCTCCCTGTCCAGGTACTTCCGCCTCTCTCTCTCCAAGGGAAGGGAGTTCATCTCGATCCGGGACGAGGAGCAGCACATCCGCAGTTACCTTGAGATCCAGCAGGTGCGGTATCATGACATTCTGCAGTACGAGATCGACATCGATCCCTCCCTGTACCAGTACCGGATCATGAAGCTCACGCTCCAGCCCCTCGTGGAGAATGCCCTCTATCACGGTATCAAGAACAAAAGGAGCGGCGGCACGATCCGGGTGACCGGCAGAAAGGAGGGGAGCCTTGTGCGGTTGTCTGTGGAGGACAACGGCGCCGGCATGGACGAAAAGGAGCTTGCTTCCCTCCGGGAGGAGATCGCAAAGCCCTGCAGCGGTACCACCAGCGGCTTTGGCATGGCAAACGTCAACGAAAGAATCCGGATGAACTTCGGCCCGTCCTATGGGCTGTATCTTGAGTCCCAAAAGGATGTCGGCACCACCGTTACCGTGACGATCCCGGCACAGTCCCTGGAAGAGAATACAAACGAGGAGGCGGATCATGCACAGACCCCATAAGCTGACCATACTCCTGCTGCTTCTTGCACTGGCTGCAGGGACCCTCTGCGCCTGTTCCCCTTTCGACGTTGCCTCTGATGTTGCCGTCACTTCGGATACGGCGGAGGACCTTGTCACCGTGGGCTTTTCCCAGCTCGGCAGTGAGTCCGCCTGGCGCACGGCAAACACGAAGTCCGTGCAGGACACCCTTACGACGGAGAACGGGTTCTTCCTGATGTATGACAATGCCCGGCAGCTCCAGGACCAGCAGATCAAGGCCCTCCGAAGCTTTATCTCTCAGCGCGTAGACGCGATCGTGTTCTGCCCGGTTGCAGAGGACGGCTGGGAGACCGTGCTCGGGGAGGCAAAAGAGGCGGGCGTTCCCGTCATCGCCCTGGACCGGAACATCGTGTCCAAAGACCAGCCTCTGCTCACAGCCTTTCTCGGGGAAGACATGCGCACCGAGGGCGTGAAGGCGGGGACCTGGCTTGAGAAGGAGCTGAAGAAACAGGGCAGGGAGGATGAGGACATCCAGATCGCTGTGCTTGAGGGCACAGAAGGGTCCTCTGCGACAGAGGGCAGAAGCGAGGGGTTCCTCGCCATTGCCTCCCGCCATCAGAACTGGCACTTCACAGCGCAGGCAAGCGGAGAATTCACGAGGGCAAAGGGAAAAGAAGTCATGAAGCGGTTTCTCTCGGAGTTCTCCGACATCGATGTAGTGATCGCCCAGAACGACGACATGGCCCTCGGCGCCCTGGAGGCGATCGAGAGCGCAGGACGCCTCTATGATGCGGAGGGGGAGAAGATGATTCTGATCTCCTACGACGGATGCAAAGAAGCGCTGGAGGCGGTAACAAACGGCGAGATTGATCTGGACGTGGAGTGCAATCCGCTCTCCGGGCCAAAGCTTAAGACGCTGATTGAAAATATCCTGGCGGGAAGGTCCTACTCCGCCGTCAACTACATGCCCGAGAAGATCTTCACCCGGGAAAATGTGGACCAGTACCTGGACAGCCGGATGTACTGAAGAGAAGGGGAAAACGAGGGATTGGTATGTTAAAGGTGTTTCTGGTAGAGGATGAGAGCATCGTGCGGGAGAGCCTTCGCGACAACATCCCCTGGAATGAGTACGGCTACGAGTTTGTCGGCGAGGCGGGGGACGGGGAGATGGCACTGCCGCTCATCCGCAAGACCCAGCCGGACCTTCTGATTACAGACATCCGGATGCCGTTCATGGACGGGCTCTCCCTCACGCACATCGTGAAGAAGGAGCTTCCCCAGATCCGGGTCATCGTGATCAGCGGATTTGATGACTTCGAGTACGCGAGGCGTGCCCTGACCGAGGGCGTCGATCAGTACATCATGAAGCCCATCACGAGAAATACCATGTGGCAGGCGCTGACCATGATCCGGGACAAGATCGAGGATGAGAAGAAGCAGCAGGGATACCTCGAGCAGTATCGTCTCGAGCGCCGGGAATTCGAGCAGATGCAGCGGCGGGAGTTCATGGAGAAGGTCTTCTCCGGCACGATGCCCGTGGAACACATCTACGAGGAGGCGGGAAAGCTTGGCATTGCGGTGGATGCCGCCTGCTACAACCTGATCCTGTTCTCTCTGCGGGATGCGGACGACTCCTCCGACGCCTGCGACAGTGCCCAGAACGAGCTCATGCTCTACTTTATGAGAAGCCCCGCCTACTTCCCCATGGAGTGGAACCTCTCCTCCTACTGCATCCTGGTCCGCGGCTCCGAGGAGGCGGTGCGGGAGTTTGCGGAGCAGGGGATGCGGAAAATTGAGGAGGTCTGCAGGAAGGCGGGAGACAGGCTCATCTGGTACGCGGCAAAGGGAGAGCCGGTCCTTCGCTTCTCCGCCCTGCAGGAGTGCTTTGAAAAGGCAAACCATGCCTTTGCCTGCCGCTACTGGAAGCCGGAAGAGCACGTCCTGACAGACGAGACCGCGGGAAAGATCCTCCCGGAGAACGACAGGAGCACCATCCGCTCCGTCGATGCCTCCCAGGTGGACCCGGAGGTCGTGATCCGGTTCCTGAAGGACGGCGATCCCACAGGGATCCCGGACTTTGTCTCCAACTACCTGGACAGCCTGGGGGACGTCCTGAATTCCCGGATCTTCCGGGGATACCTTGTCCTGAACGTGCGCTTTTCGGTGCTGCGCTGGCTTCAGGATGCCGGCATTGCGCAGGAGAAGGCACAGGAGTCACTCGATGCCGACTCTCAGAACTTCTACCTCGAGGCGGGAGAGGTTGCGGGGTATCTCAAAAACCTCCTTGCGAGGGCGATGGAGCTGGCGGGAAATGCCTCCGCCTCGAAGAACCGCTCCCTCGCAGAGGCGGCAAAGGACTACCTCGATGCACACTACGCGGAGGAGAGCCTTTCCCTCAACTCTGTGGCGCAGACGCTCGGTGTCAGTGCGGGGTACCTTTCCGCTGCCTTTTCAAAGGAGCAGGGGGAGACCTTTGTGGAGTACCTGACCGGCAGGCGCATGGCACTGGCAAGGGAGCTCCTCGCCCAGGGCATGCACACGGCGGAGGCTGCTGCAAGGACCGGCTACCGGGATCCCCACTACTTCAGCTTCGTGTTCCGCAAGACCCAGGGCATGTCGACACGGGAGTTCAGACAGCGGGCACAGAGCGCACAGGAGGCACAGTGAGCGTGTTGCCCTCATGATACGTCCATGGCAGAGCGGGAAGGAATCCTTCCTGCCCTGCCATTTTTGCTGCGAAGAGGGAGAGGCAGGCATCGGCAAGGGCTGTGTCCGGGACGAAGATCCTGGCAAGATCGAAGCCGGCCGCCAGGCGGCGCGTCTGCTCCCCGACACAGGCAAGGGAGAGGTCCCCCGGGATCCGGATCCCCTGCGCCGCGAGGATTGCTGCCGCGGCAAGCGCCGTGCGGCTGTCCGAAAAGAGAAAGGCGCTTGCGGAGGAGAGGGCAGGAAGGAGCCGGTCTTTCAGGATCTGTGCCTGCTCCCCCGGGGTCAGGAGTGCGCCACGCGGAAGAAGGAGGCAGGACTCCGAAGAGAGGGAAAGCCCCTGCTCCCTCTGAAAGCTGCGGAAACCGTAGAGGATGTCCTCCCGGAAGGGGCCGTCCTCAAGGACGAGGAGAATTCTCCTGTGTTCCTCCTGCCAGAGCTTTCCGCAGAGCTGACAGGTCCCGTCGGAGAGATCGGGGACCAGTCCCGGCAGGGAGGGGAGATTTCTGCAGGCTGTGCCGAGAAAGACAACAGGGCAGCCTGCCTTCAGAAGCGCCCGGTACTCCGGGGCACAGGAGGTCTTCCCCGGTTCTGCAGGGAAGGCAAAGAGAAACTGCGGGGGAGAGGAGAGAAGACCCATGAGAATTTCCCGCTCCTTCTCCGGCTCATTCTCATGGGAAGAAAACACGGCCTCATATCCGTGCGGGGAGAACGTATGCCGGAAGATGCGTACCCGCTCCTGCCCTTTGACTGCTGTCAGGGAGGGGAAGAGGAACGCGGCCCTTGGGTGCTCCTCTCCCTTCACGATTCCCGTAAGATACGCACCGCTCCCCTGGACGCGCCGGATCTCCCCTGCATCCTCCAGGATCGCCATGGCCCTGCGCAGGGTAACGCGGGAGATGCCAAGCATGGCGCAGAGCGCATTCTCTGTCGGGAGCTTTCCGTGTCCGCCCCTCTCCTCAATCATCGCTTCAATCTGCTCTGCCGCAAGGAGATATTTTTTCAATTCGGTTCCCTCCGCTTTGGGAAATTTTCCCTCAAAAAATCAGGAGAAAAATTTTCGGCTGGAATCTCCGCCTCCCGGCTGAAATTTTTGACTATCTGCATCGTCGCAGCCATAAATATCCGTCATTTTGTCCATCCCAAGCCAACGCAATAAGCATTCTGCACAGTGACTCGCGCTGTATAGCAGCGGAAATTGTGCAGATATTTTAATATCCCCGGCTGCCGGGATGAAGATTTTGCCCCGGACCGTGGTGCAGCTGCTGGATTGGTATTTATTTTATCATAGATAGATGTATTTGTATCTGAAATATATCCAAATATGAAGTGCAAATGTACGGGATCATTGTGACATCTGCCGGCTTTGCCTAGAATCTATGGTGTCAGGAGAAAAACAAAGTCCTGACAGGGGAAACTCAACATACCAATCATTTAGGAGGGTAACATGAAAAAGAAACTCGCTATGGCACTCATTGCTGCAATGACCGTCGGCACGCTTGCAGGCTGCGGCTCCTCATCCTCATCGAGCACCACCGCCTCCAGCACGGCAGATACCGCCGCTGCAGCGGCCACTGAGGCTGCTGTCACGACTGAGTCCGCAGACGAGGCCGTCTCCGCACTGACCGAGGCAGGAGATGAGGCAGCTGCTTCCGGAGATCTCATCACTGTCGGCTTTGCACAGGTCGGACATGAGTCTGACTGGAGAACCGCTTCCACCAACTCCGTACAGGCAGCCCTCTCCGAGGAGAACGGCATTGATCTTCAGTTCGTGGACTGCGACAACGACTCCGCAGCACAGCTCGACGCCGTTAGAAACTTCATCCAGCAGGGCGTTGACTACATCGTGATCGACCCCATCGTCTCCACCGGCTGGGATACTGTCCTGACCGAGGCAGAGGATGCAGACATCCCGGTCATCGTCATTGACCGTACCATCGACGACTCTGACAAGTACACCGCATGGGTTGGCTCCGAGTTCACAAACGAGGGCCTGGCTGCCGGTGCATGGCTGAAGGCCTATGCAGAGGCAAAGGGCATCGATGAGCTGAACATCCTGGAGATCACCGGAACCACCGGTTCCTCCGCCGAGATCGGCCGTACGAAGGGCTTCCATCAGTACATCGATGACAACGGCTGGAACCTTCTGGATTCCCAGACCGGTGATTTCACACAGGACGGCGGTCAGCAGGTCATGGAGTCCTACGTGAAGTCCTATGCGGGCAAGTTCAACGTCGTCATCTGCCAGAATGATAACGAGGCATTCGGTGCAATCGATGCCATGGATGCAGCCGGCGTCTCCTATGGCGTGGACGGCGATGTGATCGTGATCTCCTTTGATGCCTGCTCCGCAGGTCTGACCGATGTGCTCGCAGGAAAGATCAACGCAGACTTCCAGTGCAACCCGCTGCAGGGACCTGACTGCTTAAACCTCATCCAGAAGCTCCAGGCAGGTGAGGAAGTTCCGAAAGAGACTTTCATGGCTGAGCCCTGGTACGTCGCAGGGGATATCCTTCCGAACATCACCTACACCAACAACGCAGGTGAGGAAGTCACTGAGGATCTGATCGTTGTGGATCAGGCTATCATCGACGCGGACTATTGATAAGCGCTTCAGACGAAAGGTTGGGGAGCGGCTGCAGCTACACCGCAGCCGCTCTTATTCACGGGAAACGGATTCCGGAGGAACAAAGATGGAAAATAACGTGCTGATCGAAATGCGAAACATCCGCAAGACCTTCCCGGGCGTCGTGGCACTGGACAATGCACAGCTTACCCTCCGAAAGGGCGAGATCCACGCCCTGATGGGAGAGAACGGTGCCGGCAAATCCACGATCATCAAGTGCCTGACCGGTGTGTACGAGCGGGATTCCGGAGACGTGTTCATGGACGGCGTGGAGGGCAACATTCACAACCACTCCACGATGGATGCCCAGAACATCGGCATCGCCACGGTGTACCAGGAGGTCAACCTCTGCCCCAATCTCTCGGTGGCAGAGAACCTGTTCATCGGCAGGGCGCCGACCAACAGGTGGGGCGCTGTGGACTGGAAGACGATGAACAAAAAGGCCCAGAAGATCATGGACGACCTGGACATCCAGGTGGATGTAACGAGAAATCTCGAGAACTACTCCATCGCCATCCAGCAGATGGTCGCCATCGCAAGAGCGGTCGACATGGACTGCCGGGTTTTGATCCTCGATGAGCCCACAAGCTCCCTGGACGACAAGGAGGTGGAAAAGCTCTTCCGCCTGATGCGCCAGCTCCGGAACAAGGGCGTCGGAATCCTGTTTGTCACCCACTTCCTCGAACAGGTCTATGAGGTCTGCGACAGGATCACGGTCATGAGAAACGGGCAGTTTGTCGGCGACTATACGGTCGCAGAGCTCCCGAGAGTCAAGCTCGTCGCCGCCATGCTCGGCAAGGACTTCGACGACCTGGCTGCGATCAGGAAGGAGGGGACCGGAAAGGAGGAGGGCCCCGTCTGCGTCGGGTGCAAAAATATGTCCCACAAGGGCACGATCAAGCCGTTTGACTTTGTCATCCACAAGGGCGAGGTGGTCGGCCTGACCGGACTCCTTGGCTCCGGCCGCTCGGAGATGGTCCGCTGCATCTACGGTGCAGACCGCTCGCAGACCGGCGAGGAGAAGATGAACGGAAAGGTAATCCACATCCATCAGCCCCTCGATGCCATCAAGCTCGGCATGGGATACCTCCCCGATGACAGAAAGGCGGAAGGGTGCATTGCGGACCTCTCCGTCAAGGAAAACATCATTCTGGCCCTCCAGGCAAGGCAGGGCATATTTCACAGGGTATCCGAGGCAAAGCAGAACGAGATCGCAGATCGGTACATCAGGGAGCTCTCCATCAAGACCCCGAACCGGGATACCCCGATCTCCCAGCTCTCCGGCGGCAATCAGCAGAAGGTGATCCTCGCCAGATGGCTCGCCACCAATCCCGAGTTCCTGATTCTCGATGAGCCCACACGAGGCATCGATATCGGCACGAAGACCGAGATCCAGAAGAAGGTCATCGAGCTGGCTGAACAGGGCATGAGCGTCGTGTTCATCTCCTCTGAACTTGAGGAGATGCTGCGCACCTGCTCCCGCCTCTACGTGATGCGCGACGGACAGAACGTCGGCCAGATCACAGACGAAAACGGCCCCATCACCCAGGAAGAGGTCATGCAGGCCATTGCAGGAGGTGACAAGTCATGAAAGCAAAGTGGAAAGCACTGACGAAGCAGCAGCTCTTCCTGCCGATCTTCTCCCTGATCGTGGTGCTCCTCATCAACCTGATCAAGGACCCCGGATTCTTCCAGATCGGTCTCCAGAACGGTGTTTTATATGGAAGACTCATCGATATCTTAAACCGCGGCAGCGAGATCGCGATCCTCGCTGTCGGGCAGACCCTGGTCGTTGCGGTCTCCGCAGGAACCGATATCTCCGTCGGCTCGGTCATGAGCCTGACGGCCTGCGGCACCTGCATGATGCTGGCGGGCTACGGCAACAACTCCGTCAACGAGCTGGCTGTCCCGATGGGCGTCGGCATCCTGTTCGGCCTTGTCCTTGCACTCCTCTGCGGCTGCATGAACGGCGCGCTCGTTGCAAAGCTCAAGATTCAGCCCATGGTCGCAACGCTGATCCTCTACACCGGCGCAAGAGCCATCGGCCTGGTCCTCTGCAACAACCAGATCACCTACATCCGCTATGAGCCCTACAAGTACTTCGGAAATTTCATCCCCGGGTGCCCCATCCCGACCCCGATCTTCATCGCGGCGGCGGTCATCGCGCTCATGACGCTGTTCTTAAAGAAGACCGCTCTTGGCCTCTACATCCAGTCCGTCGGCATCAACAGCAAGGCATCGAGAATCTCCGGCATCAATGCAGACATGATCTGCTTCTGGTGTTACGCAATCTGCGGCCTGTGTGCCGGCATTGCAGGCATTATCGCAAGCTCCCGAATCTACTCCGCAGACTCCAACAACATCGGCCTCAATTACGAGATGGACGCAATCCTCGCGGTTGCCCTCGGCGGCAACAACCTGGGCGGCGGCAAGTTCAACCTGTCTGGCTCCATCGTGGGCGCCTACACCATCCAGGCCATCACCACCACACTCCTTGCCATGGGCGTCTCCACGGACCAGGCACCGGTCGTCAAGGCCATCATTGTCATCGCCATCGTCGTTGTGCAGGCACCTGCCTTCAAGCAGATGCTGGCAGAGCGGGCAGCAAAGAAGAATGCAGTCAGAAAGGAGGCAGCATGATGAAAAAGCAGGCAGTGCAGACGGACGGCAGCATGAAGAAGACCTTCAACGGCAACAACATGCTCCTCGCCATCACGATCATCCTCTTTGTGGTCATGTACACGATCGGCTGTATCGTATACCGGGACAAGGGCTTTCCTCACCTGCAGACCTTCCTGAACCTGTTTATCACAAACGCCGGCCTCATCTGTGTGGCCTGCGGCATGACCTGCGTCATGCTGACCGGCGGCATCGATATCTCCGTCGGCTCCCTCATCGCCATGGACTGCATGCTCCTTGCCTGGGGCATGGGCATCAAGGGCATCCCCTGCATCCCGATGGTGCTGCTGATTCTCCTCATCGGCATCGTCTTCGGCTCCGTCCAGGGATATCTGATCGGCTACCTCGAGATTCAGCCCTTCATTGTCACGATGGCAGGTCTGTTCTTCGGACGCGGCATGACCGCTGTCATCTGCACCGATCAGATCTCCATCACGCAGGACATGAACAAGATGTTCTACAGCTGGGCCAATGCGAAGATCACGCTTCCCGCCTTCCTCGGCTATACCAATAAGAAGGGCAGGGTCATTGCACCGTTCATCCGTCCTACCGTTCTCATTGCCCTTGCAGTGGTCGTCGTGATCTTCCTGGTGCTCAAGTACACAAAGTTCGGCCGCGCCCTGTATGCCGTCGGCGGCAATCCCACCTCGGCAGCCATGATGGGCCTCAACGTCAAGAAGATCAAGATGCGCGCCTACATGCTCTCCTCGTTCCTGTGCTCCATCGGCGCGATCTGCTACTGCCTGAACACCATGTCGGGCTCTGTGCAGCAGGCAAGGGGCTTTGAGATGGACGCCATCGCCTCCTCCGTCATCGGCGGCACGCTCCTGACGGGCGGTGTCGGTAATGTCATCGGCTCTTTGTTCGGGTGCCTCATCAACGGCACGATCACACAGCTCGTCACGACAAATGGCAAACTCCTCTCGAGCTGGGCGAACATCGCAACCGCAGCGCTGCTGATGGCCTTTATCATCCTGCAGAGCATCTTTGCGATGATCAAGAACCGGAACCGCTGAACCAGAATGTCTTCCTCTGATGTCCTGCCCTTTCCCGGAATTCGCACGAACCGGCAAAAACCTCCGCCATGGCGATACGCCACGGCGGAGGTTTTGCCCTGTCTGCAGCTTTGCCATCCCCTGAGGGTCATGGTCCCCTTCAGATGGATCCTTAGCTTCCCGGGAGTGTAGATGTTGGTCAGACTTCCATGGTGTTCCAGTTCTCCACAGGAACGACAGCGATGCCGGAGTTGTCCTGCCGGTGGACCAGATAGACGCCGCTTGCGACCTCCCCGGCCGTAAACGCCAGGGTATCCGCATATCCGTCCCCTCTCCCTCTGTCTGGAGGAAGGCGAGCTTTTTGCTGCCGACGAATTCCACATCGAAGACCGAGGCAGGAGAGAAGTCCATGATGACATGATGCCCGATACCGGGGGGAGAGGTCCTTTCTCACCCATTTCGCTTCGCCGGTAAACACCTTGGCGCCAAAGGAGAGGGTATCCTTTTCGGCAAGGGTGGGATACTTCTTCGTCATGAAGGAGACGATGGTATCGGCGCTCTTTGCGCGCTCAGCAGCTTCGCGGCAGTCCTTCAGATTTCTGACTGCTCATTGTGGCCTGCGATCGCCCGCTCCGGAGAGAAAATCCGCCGGATCCACTTGTCCAGCTCCGAAAGACCCTTGGTGTCCGCCATCCAGGGATGCGCGCCTCCTGTCCCTCCAGCCTAGGAAGCTCCTTTACGGCCTCCGGAACAAGAAGGCGGGAGGGAACATCGTCTCCCAGGGTATCCTTCCACACGGCAAGCTTGTCGTTCATGCCGGCGGAGAGCAGGCGTGATCCGGCAGCAGAAGAGAACGGCTGAAAAGATCACAGAATTGGACGAAATCGGAAATTGATGGTAAAATATAACCATTCCGTATGAAAAACAGGGAAAGATGCAGGCATTTTGCCGGATTGGGACCTCCATGTATGTGATTCTCTTTGTTGACAACCGCTATGGCATGTTGTTCAACCACCGGCGCCTCTCGAGGGACCGGGGATTGATGCAGAAGGTGGCGGTTCTGACACAAGGGGCGCTCCTCTGGACCGATGCCTTCAGTGCGCCTCTCTTTCCGGAGCGGCCGGAAAACCTCCGCATCTCGGAGAACTTTTTGGAAGAGGCAGGAGAGGGGGCGTTCTGTCTCGATGAGGACCGGCCCCTTCTCCCCTATGGAGAGAAGATCGAGCGCCTGTACCTGTTCTGCTGGAACCGGGATTATCCCTCGGATGTGAAGCTCGACTTCCTTCCATGGGAGCATGGTCTTGTTCCGGTGTCGGAGGAGGAGTTTGCGGGATCGTCTCATGAGAAGATCACGCTGCAGCTCTGGGAGAGAGAAGAGGATTCCGTGCCCATGGGGGATGCGGACTGGGAAGCGTAGGGCAAGAGTAAGCCCTGACAGAAAAGAGCAGCAAATGAAAAACAATCGGATTCTGCTTCGTCTTACGGCAGTTCTTGCCGCTGCGATGGTGGCACTCGCCGGCACTCCGGCCTGTGCAAAGACGACAAAGACCAGCACTGCCGCTTCGATTGCCACGCAGACAGGGGTCACCATTCCCGCCTACAGCGGAAACCCGTTCGCCGCGGTCAACAACAACGTTCCGTACTTTACCAAGGCGGACCTCACAACAACGCCGTTTGAGCTCTACAGCGATCTCGATGACCTCGGCCGTTGCGGCACCGCCTATGCGAATGTCTGCCAGGATCTCATGCCGACAGAGCCCCGCGGGGACATCGGCCCCATAAAGCCGACGGGCTGGCACTCCGTGAAGTACGCCGGAATCGACGGCAACTACCTTTTCAATCGGTGCCACCTGATCGGCTATCAGCTGACGGGAGAGAACGCAAACGAGAAGAACCTCATCACCGGGACGCGGTATCTGAACGTAACCGGCATGGTTCCCTTTGAAAACATGGTCGCCGACTACGTCAAGGAGACCGGGAACCACGTGCTCTACCGGGTGACGCCTGTCTTTACGGGGAAGAACCTCCTTGCGGACGGCGTTCTCATGGAGGCGGAGTCCGTGGAGGACAAGGGGGAGGGTATCCTCTTCTGCGTCTTCTGCTATAACGTCCAGCCGGGCATCACCATCAACTACAGCGATGGCTCCAGCAGCGGCCCTGCCTTTACGGGCAGCAGTTCCTCCTCC